>NZ_JACHIU010000001.1:4047948-4362189 GCF_014207705.1 Sphaerisporangium rubeum | reverse complement strand
GTGAGGTGGTCATCTTCGCCGCTTGCACCGCCGGACGCATTGGGGAGGTCTCGGGAGTGCGGGTCGGGGATATCGACCCTGTTTCGTGGACGTGGACGGTGCGCCGGCAGACCACGCCGAGTCCCGGCGGGCTGGTCGATAAGGGCACCAAAGGCAAGCGGGCTCGAACCGTCCCGCTCATCGCGGAAGTTCGGGAGCTGGTGGCGCGTCGCCTCGACGTGATCGGCTCGGACAAGTCGGCGCGGCTGTTCACCGGTCCTCGCGGTGGACGGATCACGACCGCGGTGCTTCGGGATGCGACCCATTGGGATGACGTGGTGGCGAGGCTCGGCTATGAGCATCTTCGGCGTCATGACCTCCGGCACACCGGGCTTACCTGGATGGCGGATGCCGGGGTTCCGGTCCATGTCCTCAGGAAAATCGCTGGTCACGGGTCGTTGACCACGACGCAGCGTTACTTGCACCCCGATGCGCGGTCGATCGCTGACGCCGGCGAAGCGTTGAGCGCTCACCTGTCGGCTCGCCGGTCCCCAAATGGTCCCCGGCTGCGGGCCGTGTAGCCTCGCTCATTCGGTGATCCGACATAAAGAAAGGTCTGTTGACCTGAGGTTTCCCTCAGCTCGACAGACCTTCTCGTCTGTCGGGACGACAGGATTTGAACCTGCGACCCCTTGACCCCCAGTCAAGTGCGCTACCAAGCTGCGCTACGTCCCGCTGCCCTTTGTGGTGGGCGAGAACAACCTTAGCGCAGATCCAGTGGGCATGTGTAACGGGAGCCGCGGTGGGTGGGGGAGGATGGGGGGCATGGGGCGGAAGGCGTTCATCGATCGGGTGGAGCTTCGGCGGCTGGTCGCGGCGGGGTGGTCCAATGCGGAGATCGCGGCGCGGTTCGGGGTTACGGAGTCGGGGGTGTCGCAGGCGAAGCGGGCCGCGGGGTTGGCGCGGGCGATGCTCGATCATGGGCGGGCTATTCCGTGGAAGTTGAGCAGGGTGCACAACCAGACGGGGCCGGCCACGAATCTGCGGAATCTTTCCGCGGTGGCGCAGGGGGGTGAGGTGCCGCGGGTGAAGGTCAACACGGCGGTGCGGTGGGCTCGCAGGCTGGTCGAGGCGGGGATGGATGTGGCGTACGACCCGGAGAAGGGGTTCTACGAGATGCCGGTCTCGGGGTCGTCGCATGTCGGGAGCGTGTTGAACGACGCGCTGGCCGCGTTGGAGAGGCAGGAGGCTGAGGCGGGGGAGTCGTCCTCCTGAGCCTTGCGGTACGGGTTCCGGCGGGGGGTGTGTGGGCCTCGTGCCCCGGGGCTTTGTGGGGGGCTGGTGCCTGGAGGGCTGCCGGAACGGTGGGGGAGTGAGCCTGAGGGGGTTGGCGAGGCAGGGGGACGGAGGGTTGTCGGACGGGGGCCCCGGGAGCCGGCGGGGTCAGGTGGTGGCGGGTCCCGGGGGGTGGTGGGGGTTCGGGTCAGAACCAGCCGCGGCGGTGGGCCATGGTGGTCAGGCCGGTGTGGAGGGCTTGCTGGATGGTGCCGGGGTGGTCGCCGTAGGTGACGCGGAAGCGGTTGTAGACGTCGTGGCTTGAGGTGAGGAAGCCGCCTCGGGTGTCGGCTTCGAGGATGACGTCCATCGAGTGGGGGCCGGCGATGAAGGTCAGTTCCAGCTCGTTGAAGTGGCGGCGCCAGTCGGGGGAGGCGTAGTACTCGATCTCCTGGAAGAAGGGGAGCGTCGAGCCGCGCAGGGTGCCTTTCTCCAGGTCCGCTCGTTTGAAGCGGAAGCCCATGCGGTCCAGTGCGGCGAGCAGGTGGGCCTGTTCGGGGAGGGGTTCGACGTACAGCGGGTCGAGGTCGCCCTTGTCGAGTGCGCCGGCCAGGGACAGTTCGGTGGCGACGCCGAGGCGCATGCCGTGCAGGGGGTGGCCGCCGACGGAGCTGAGGGGGGTCTCCCAGGGGACGTGGACGGAGAACGGGAGGGAACGGGACTCGCCGGCCCTCAGATCGAAGGGGCCGGAGACCTGGGAACGCATGAACGGGTACGTGGTGCGGTACTCGTTGTCGCCTTGCTCGACCTCGACGACGGCGGTGAAGTCCACGGTTATCGCGTCGACCCGGTGGTCGGACGAGCCACCCTGGAAGCGCACCGTGCCCTCCAGGAGCCCGCCGGGGCGTACGTGCGTGGTGCGCAGCACCGTGTCGACCTCTACGCCGGCACCGAACGCGGCCATCAACTTCCGGAACACCGCTCACTCCTTCTTCGCTGGTCTCTGACCGGCCAACGGTCCACGACCTGCGCTGGTTCCACCTTTATCGACTATGTCTTGATATTTCCGGGACGGGGGACCGGCGTGAAACTCAGGCCCCCCGCCATTCGTTCTCCTGATCGGACACACCTTGGGCCACCGGCGCCGTTCCGCACGTCGCGCGCCTGGCTCCTGAGCGGAGGACGAGCCGATGACGACAGACCAGGCGGCCCCCGGGCCGCCTCCCTTACAGCTCACGGCACGGGAGCTGCGCTACCCCGCCGGGTCGCTGGTGCTCCTCGCCGGGCTGCCAGGCGCCGGAAAGAGCACCCTCCTGCAGCGCCTGTACGGCATGAGCGGCGAGGAGACCGTACCGCTGGCGGCCGGCGACGTGCGCGTGGTCGACTCGCGGCAGGCACGTAACTGGTGGAACCGCTACCTCGGCCCGGTCCCCCCGAGGGTCCGCACCCCTCTCGTGCACGCCACCCACGTGGTCCGCATCGCGCGCGCCGTCATGAACGGCCACACCGTCGTGGCGCACACCCGAGGCACCTGGCCGCACATCCTGCACGGCTTCGCCTGGCTGACCCGCCGCCGCGGCGCCGCCACCCACGTGATCCTCCTGGACGTCCCTCCGCGCACCGCCAGGGCCGGCCAGTACTCCCGTGGCCGCGTCGTCACCGAACTCACGTTCGCCAGGCACTGCCGCCGCTGGCAGGCCCTGATGACCGACGCCGGAGACGGCGCGCTCCACCCGGCCGCGAGCGTCACGACCCTGGACCGCGCCGCCGCCGACCGCCTGCGCGTGATCCGCTTCGACGCCGCCTCCTGACGCCACCGCTAGGCCACCCGGCGCCGGCCGGTACGGCGACGCAGCAGCAGCCCGGCTCCCGCGGCGGCGGCGATCAGGGACCCGGTGACGACGAGCGGACGTCCGTCCCACCCGGCGTCACCACCCCCGCCGGTGTCCGCGCCTCCCGCCGGGGTTCTGGTCACCGCCGGGGCCGGTGTCTCCGCCGAGTCCCCCGGGGCCGGGGAACGCGTCACGGTCGCCGTGACGGTGCTGGTGTGCCGCGGGGTCGGGCTCGTCGTCGGGCTGACGGTGGGGCTGGATGTCGGGGTCGGTGTGAGGGTGGCCGTCGGGCTGCCACCCGGTCCCGCCACGGTCAGGGTGCCCGGCTTGAGCTCTGTCTTGTTCGTGACCTCACACTCGATCAGCGGCTCGGCCGGCCTCTCGCCGATGTTGATCGCCGCGGGGGTCACCGCACCGGTTCCGGCGCTGTTCGGCGTGGTCCGCAGCTCCACCGCGGCCGTAGGCAGCGGGATCTCCTGGCCGGCGCCGACCGTGCCGAGCTGACCCACCCCGGTGGCGGAGGTCAGCCCGGGGAAGCCGCTGATCGCCGCGTACGCGTACACCTTGACGCCGCTGAGCCCTCCGGCGGGGGCACGCAACCCGCTGCCGGCGTAGCTTCCCCGCCACTGGATGACCAGTTGCTGTCCGGCGACCGCTTCCGCCGGCATGGTGAGCCCGACGCTGACGACGATGGTCTGCGTCTCGGCCGCGCCGGTCGTCATGCACCGGTACCGCACCTGGTTGGTGGTCTCCGCGGCTTTCTCCGACGCGTCGGAGAAAGCCGCGGGCTGACAGAGGAGGAGTCCGCCGCCGAGCATGGCGGACAAGAGAACCGGCCGGATACGCAAACCAACTCCTGTTACGACAGAGCAGACGATTGGTGACGGCTCTGGCGTCAGCGGAGTTGTCCTGGTGTCCGCATGCGGACACGTTCGATGGAAGGCGCCGCGAGTCCCACGGCGCGGTGAGAGGACGGAGAGCGCCGCCGGTGGGTCATTCCAGGATGAAGGTGGCGTCCGCCTGTGCGGTCGTGTCCGTCGCCGGTTGCAGGTAGAGCTCGCGGCCGGTGTGGCGGATGTAGCGGCCGGGGAAGTTGACGGACTCGAAGGACACGGCGGCCGAGGAGGCCAGGCCGGGGCGGCGGGTGAAGGAGGCGTCGGAGCGGAAGGTCGCGGTGCCGTCGTTGCGTTCGACCCAGAGTTCGTAGTTGCGGTGGCGCAGGTAGTAGCCGGGGAAGTTGGTGGACTCCAGGGACACGCTGCCGTTGCCGGCGAGGCCGGGGACGATGCGGAACTGGGAGTCGGCGAGGTTGGTGACGTTCGCCTCGATCCGTGCGCGGTAGTCCCAGTGGCGTACGAAACGGTCGGGGTAGTTGTACGACTTCAGGCGGACCGGGGTGACGCCGTCCGGGACGGGGATGCCGAAGTTCGGGGTGCCGTCGGTGTTCCAGTAGAGCTTCTGCAGGCGGACGCGCCGGTTGGGGTCGTTCAGGGGGTCGCCGGAGATGTCGCGGTAACCGCGGTCGTGGTAGACGAGGATGTCGCTCTGGCCGTCCTCGGAGACGGTGAAGGAGTTGTGGCCGGGGCCGTACTGGCCGGTGGCGGCGTTGCTGGTGAACACCGGGGACGGGGTTTTCACCCAGGAGGACGCGCTGAGCAGGTTGGCGGACGCCGAGGCGGTGAGCAGGCCGAGGCAGTAGTTGGCGTCGGTGGCGCTGGCCGAGTACGTCAGGAAGATCCGGCCGTTGCGCTGGATGACCGTCGGGCCCTCGTTGACGGCGTAGCCGCGCCGCTCCCAGTCGTACGTGGGGGTGGCGATGCGCACGGGGGTGCCCGTGATGGCCCACGGGCTGCTCATCCTGGCGATGTAGAGGTTGGAGTTGTTGTTGACGCCGGGCTCGGACTGGGCCCAGATCAGGTACCGCACGCCGCCGGCGACGAACGTCGACGCGTCCAGCGCGAACGTCTCCCACGCGGTGCGGATCTGGCCGCGTTCGGTCCAGGCGGCGGTCAGCGGGTCGGCTCCGGTGCCTTCCAGCACGTACATGCGGATGGCCCAGACGTCGTTGGTGGCGCCGGCGGCGAAGTAGACGTACCACTTGCCGTCGATGAAGTGGATCTCCGGAGCCCAGATGTGGGCCCCCATGACGCCGCTGGTGTGCCGGCGCCAGATGACGGTCTCCGGCGCGGTGGACAGGCCCTGCAGCGTGGTCGCGCGGCGCAGGACGATCCGGTCGTACTCCGGCACGGTGGCGGTCATGTAGTAGAAGCCGTCGGTGTGCTTGTAGATCTGCGCGTCGGCGCGCCGCTCCACCAGTGGGTTGGTGAACTGGACCGACGGGGAGGCCGCGGCGGGTGGCGCGGGGAGCAGGACGGCGGTCAGCGCGGCGGCGACGGCGAGGGACGCGGCGCGCCTGCGGGTACGGGACTGTGGCATGGAAGGTTCCTCTCCGGCCGTCCGCGCGCGCCGCAGCGGCATGGGTACGTGGTCGTGGCGGCGGATCCGCGAAGCCGTGGCGTCCTTTTGTGTCGTCCGGTACGTGTGTGTGTCGCGCGCGACGTTGATGTTTGCGCTCACATTTATGGCTGTCAAGGAATCGACGTCCTGCCATCGCGCCTTCACCACGTCACTCCTGCGGCTGCACCGCGAGGTCTGATGAAAATTTCGCCGGAAAACCCGTGGTGTTTTGGGAATTCGCCGAGGGTTTCCACACGTGCTTGACATGCGTAAATGTGAGCGCAAACATGCAGGCGGCCGAATGCGGCGGAGAAGGCCGAGGCGGACGACGGCGCGCGGAGCCGCCGGGCCGCCGGGACCGCACCGGTGGCTCCGCCTCGATCGAAGGAGAATCGCATGCCCTCCCCGCCAAGGCACGCGAGCCGCCGGTTGCGTGCCGTACTCGGCGCCGCCGTGGCCGTCGTCCTCACCATGGTCGGAACGGTCGTCGGAGCGGTCGTCGCGGTGCCGCCGGCCATGGCCGCCACCGTCGACACCTCCGCCTACTACGTGCTGGTGAACCGGCACAGCGGCAAGGCGCTCGACGTGTACAACCTCGCCACCACCGACGGGGCCCCGATCGTCCAGTGGGCCCGCAACGACGGCAACCAGCAGCAGTGGCAGTTCGTCGACTCCGGTGGCGGCTACTACCGGCTGCGGTCGCGTCTCAGCGGCAAGGTCCTCGACATCTACGAGCGCTCCACCGCCGGCGGCGCCGACGTCGTGCAGTGGGCCGACAACAACGGCGCGAACCAGCAGTTCCGCCTCGCGGACTCGGCCGGCGGCTACGTCCGGCTGATCAACCGCAACAGCAACCTGGCCCTGGAGGTCTACGAGTGGTCCACCGCCGACGGCGGCCGGATCTCGCAGTGGAGCGACCTCGACGGCGCCAACCAGCAGTGGCAACTGGTCAAGGTCGGCGGGAGCACCACCCCTCCGCAGACCGGGTGCGGCAGCGGGACGTTCCACGGCGAGGTCACCGTCAGCGGCGGCGCCTGGACCGCGCGCAACGGCGGCACGACCCGCTACACCGGCGGTGACATGCTGGCCGCCATGCAGGCCGCCGTGAACGGCCTGACCGCCGGCCGCACCAGCAAGCAGCGCGTGGTGGTGCGCGGCTCAGGCAACGTGCCGGCGAGCGCACGGCTGTCCCTGCCGAGCTACACCATGCTCGACGTGTGCGGCACCATCAACGTGACCGGCTCGGGCTCCGGCGACATGGCGCCGGTGTACTCCCGCGGCACCACCGACGTCGAGGTGCAGAACCTGACGCTGACCGGCACCCCGCTGTACGGCGTCTTCATGCGCAACGTGAACAACCTCACGCTCGGCCGGATCGACATGCGCCTGTCGGCGGGTCTCGGCATCCGCATCGACAACCACGGCGGCGACCGCGCGGTGAAGGTGCGCAACATCCGCATCGACGACGTCTACGTGTCCGGCACCGGCACCCACGGCGTGGAGACCTACGGCGTGGACGGCCTCACCATCGGCACCGTCACCGCGCGCAACACCCACGACTCGGGCCTGCTGCTCAACGACACGATCAACGCCACCGTCGGCACGGTCGACGCGCAGAACGCCGGCACCGGCACCGGCTACGCCGCGTTCCGCATGGCCAACCGCAACGGCCGCGTGGGGAACAGCTATCCCACCAACATCCGCGTCGGCAACGTCATCGCGAGCGGCGGCGGACGCGGCGTGTTCTGCGTGTCGGAGAGCGGCGGCGCCGTCATCGACCGGGTCACCATCTCCAACACCGGCAACAACGCGATCCTGGTCGAGAACTGCTACAACGTCACCATCGCCGGCGTCTCCGGAACCGTGACCGGCGGCGGCGAGGTCCGCATCGCCTCACGCGGCGAGTTCCCCATCTCCTCCGGCATCACGTTCCAGAACCTCACCGTCACGGGTACCGGCATCCGCCAGGACCCCTGCGGCGGCGCGAACAACGTCATCCGCAACGTGACCCGCGTCAACTCGTCACTGACCTGGTGCTGACCCGCGCCATCGGCAGCCGGCCGCGCGGCCGTCGCCGCGCGGCCGCGTGAGTCTTTCAGACGGCACGGTGACGTCGGCGCAGGTCGCCGCGCCGCCGGTGACCGGTATCGGTCGCCGCGCTGGGGGACGGGACGGCGATGTCATAGCTTGGCGGCTTGTTTGTCGGCGGAAGGGAGAAAAGGTGCGTAAGTGGGTGGCGGTGGCCGGGGCGGCTCTGCTGGCGGCGCTGGCCGGAGTGCAGGGGGCCACGGCCTCCGACCGGGGGCACGAGAGCGGGACGTGCGGCGGCAGGGGGTTGTTGTTCTGTGAGGACTTCCAGGGGGAGGCGATCGGGGGAGCGAGCAGCCTCAAGTGGGGGGTGGACACCAAGCACGGGATGCTCAGCGTCGAGCGGGACGGCAGGCGCGGGGAGAAGGTGCTGCACGTGCGGACCGAGGGCAACGGCCGCGCGTTCTTGAAGGTCGACGACTTCGCGGCGCCGGGGAACAGCTTCTACGGCAGGGTCCGGCTGAAGGTCAAGGCGTTCCCGACGGCCCCGGACTGGGCCCACTACACGCTCATCGAGACGACCGGCGCCGGGCCGGAGATCGTACGGCCCCTCGGCGGCCAGTACGTCCCCGAGGGCCGCGTCGCGCTGTGGGGGGTCGGCGCGGACGGCGGCCCCACCGGTGACTGGACCAACTGGCGGCAGTCGGCCCCGTCGCGCGCGGGGGTGTGGCAGTGCGTGGAGTGGCGCATGGACGCCACCGACAACCGTGTCACGCTGTGGTTCGACGGCGTGCCGCAGCCCGACCTCACGGTCTCCACCAAGCAGCACGGCGGCAACCAGGTCGACTTCCTCTTCCCGAAGTTCGACACCGTCAAGATCGGCTGGCAGCTCTACCAGGGGAACCCCACCCCCGGTTCGTACGACGTCTGGATGGACGACATCGCTCTCGGCACCCGCCGCGTCGGCTGCTAGAGGGTGTGTCCCCGGGGTGCGCGCCGGCACGACTGAGGCACCCCGGGGACACGTGGTACGGCGGTGCCCTCCTTCGCCGTACCACGGAGAGACCGGGTGGGGTCCCGCGGCCGGGCCGCGACCGCGGGACCCCACCCGGTGGCTTCACGAGCGCGACCGATCCGCACGGGTCGCGCTACGCCTGCGCCAGCGTCAGGCCGCCGGCCACCACCAGGGCGACGGCCCACAACCGGTCCACGTCGAACCAGGCGCGCCGCAGCACGGCGAGCCCGGCCACCTGGTACACGACGACCGCGATCACCCCCGCGACGGTGAACATCGCGAGCGTGTGCAGCACGGCCAGCTCCAGCCCACCGGGCAGCGCGCGGCCCTCGGCCTGGAGCCCGGTGAACAGCGGGATGAGCATCAGGCCGGCGCCGTGCGCCGAGGACATCAGGAACGACCAGGCGGCGAGCTGCGGCAGTGACAGCCGCATCCCCACCCAGCGGAAGTGCCGGGTGGACAGCAGCCGCCACAAGCCGAACGCCACCAGGGCCGTCCCTCCGAGGATGGACAGCACGGTCGCGGTGACCAGGGAGCCGGTGAGGGTCACCGCGAGCGCCACCACCGCCACCGAGCCGAGGTGGCCGGCGGCGATGGCCGGCAGTGACGCCAGCACGACGCTCCTGTCGCGTTCCTGCAGGCCACGTGCGACGGCGAACAGCCACCCCATGGCGGGGTTGAGACCGTGGAACGCGCCGAGCAGCGCGGCGGTCAGCAGGGTCACGGGTAGCAGTAGGAGTCGGAGGAGGCGTCGCCTCCCTGCAGCCGCACCTGGTGGGGACGCAGGCCGCGGAACGCGTCGCCGTTGGGGAAGAACCGCTCGTCGAACGTGAACGAGTCGGCGTCGATCCTGGCGAGCCAGGCGCCGACCCCCTCGGGGTAGAACTGGTCGTCCCAGGCCCCGTACAGGGAGTTGCTGACGTAGACCCGCTTGCCGTCCCTGCTGACCTCGACCATCTGGGGGCCGCCGCGCAACGGGGCCGCGAGCGCCGGGTGCGGCGTGTTGCCCACGATGCCGCCGATGCGCAGGGAGCCGAGCTCAATCGGCTTGAACGGGTCGGACACGTCGTACTGCTTGATCTCGCCGGTGCCCCAGCACGACACGTACAGCCGCTGGTCGTCCACCGACAGGTCGATGTCGGTGACGAGCGGCGGCACCGCGCCGAACGGCTTGAGCACGTCCGGCAGGACCGACGGATCGGCGGGCTCGGCCGGGATGTCGATCACCTTGCGCACCTGCCACCGGCCGTCCTCGTGGAACCACGTCCACACCGACGCCGACAGGTCCTCGACGCTGGTGACGACGCCGACGAAGCCGTAGGTCCGCGTCGGGTCGTGCGCGGGACGCAGCTCCAGCGGCATCTGGTACTGGTCGCCGAGGTCGACCTCCTGCAGGTGCCGGCGTTTGCGCAGATCCCAGAAGTGCAGCCGGTGACCGTACTTGCGGCCGAGCAGCAGCTCACCCACCACGCCGTCCTCGATCATCGAGGGGGTGCCCCATTCGGAGGTGACGAGCACGTCGTGGTTGATGTGCCACCAGAAGTCGTACGCCAGGTACTGCGGCCCGCGGTCGACCTCCCACCGGCCGAGCACCTCGAACGAGGTGTGGTCGAGGACCGCGATGCCGCCGGGGCCCTCCTCGCCGTCCGCGCCGCCGAGCGCCGAGACGTACAGCCCTTCGGGCCCGCAGTGCACGGTGTGCGGCCGGGAGTAGCCGGATCTGGCGAACTGCTCCGGCTCGATCACCTTGACGATCTCGGGGCTGACACGGTCCTTGGTGTCGAGGATGTAGAGCCGCGACGACCGCAGCCCCGGCACGACGAGGTAGCGCCGCTCGACGTGCGGGTGCGGCGCGTACGGGCACAGCGCGCTGCTGCACGCGTTCCAGCCGAAGTGGTGGAGCTCGTCGCCGGTGTACGGCAGGTCGGTCCAGCCGACCACTTCGCCGTAGGCGGGGGAGCCGGGGTCGGTGTCGAGCACGGCTATCGCGTCGGGACGGGATGCCTGCCGGTCGAAGGCCGCGACGTAGGCCAGGCGTTCCGCCGGTGCGGACGCGGCGTCCCGTGGTGAAGGGTAGAACGTGGGGTCCGGTGTCCAGAGTGCCATTTTCCCAGCATCCCGCTAATTCCTACAAGGTCAATAGGTGATTGCTCGGCGTGAGGCCGAGCCGGCCGGCCCCGGGTGGAGGGCCGGCCGGTGTGTCCCCGGGGTCAGGCGGCGAGCGGCGAGTACGCGGAGGCGTCCCCGGCCAGTGCGACGCTCGGCCGTCCGTCGACACCCTCGGGGACGTCCCCGGCGATGGTGACCCGGTGCAGCCGCCGGGCCTGGTCGCCGAAGTCGTGGACCACACGGTGCTGCGTGGCCCGGTTGTCCCAGACGGCCACGTCCCCCGGTGACCAGCGCCAGCGCACCGTGTTCTCCACCTGCGTGACCTGCTCCTGGACGAGAGCGATGATCGACGCCGAGGTCTGCGCCGACAGGCCGGAGATCCGCTTGGCGAAGTCGCCGAGCAGGATCGACCGCTCACCGGTCTCCGGGTGCACCCGCACCACCGGGTGCTCGGTCTCGTAGGTGGTGGCGGAGAACACCTCGGCGTACTTCTTGGTGCGCTCGGGATCGTCGGAGGCGGCGACCCGCGCGTAGTCGAACTGGTTGGTGTGCACGGCCCGCAGCCGGTCCACGAGGTCGCGCAGCGCCTCCGGCAGGTTCTCGTAGGCGGTCACGGTGTTGGCCCAGAGCGTGTCGCCGCCGGCCGGCGGGACGGTGATCGCGCGCAGCACCGACGCGAGCGGCGGCCGGTCGACGAAGGTGACGTCGGTGTGCCAGCGGTCGACCTTCTGGCCTGCGCTGTAGTCCAGGTCGAGGATGTGCGCATTGCCGTGCAGGGCCGGGACGGTCGGGTGCGCGCCGGTCGGCTCGCCGAGCAGGCGCGCGAAGGCGACCTGCTCCTCCTCGCCGAGGTGCCACTGGCTGCGGAAGAAGACGACCTTGTGCGTGAGCAGGAGCCGGCGGATCTCGGCGACCTGTCCGGCCGGCAGGTCGCCGCCGAGGCGCACGCCGGAGATCTCGGCGCCGATGCGGCCCGCGACGGGGGTGACGTTCAGGGACATGGAGATGGTTCCTTCCGGGAGGGGACGTGGGGTCTCAGCGGAAGGGGGGACACAGCGCGCTGGCCACGCGGCAGAAGTCCACGTGACCTCGGATGATCAGGGAGGTGGTGGTCACGTCCCTCACCGTAGGACGCGCCGCGTAAAGTCAACACAACCGGTAGGGAATGCAGGTTTAAGCGACGGTGCGTGTGCGGTCGCTGTCCGGATGTGGCCGTGGCGGCTCTGCCGGGTTGACGTCTCGCGCCGGTAGCTCTATAAACGAGTAAATCTACTAAATAAGTGGGAAATAGGGAGTTTAGATGAACGCTCGCAGGGTTCGCGGGGTGGTGGCGGTCGCCGCCGCTCTGGCGCTCACGACCTTGGCGGCGGCCTGCGGGGGCACGGACGCCGGCACTCCGGCCGGCGGAGGGGCCGGTGGATCGGCGGCGGCGGGCCCGGCCGAGGTACGGCTCGGGTTCTTCCCCAACATCACGCACGCCACCGCGCTCGTCGGGGTGGAGAAGGGCTTCTTCGCCAAGCAGCTCGGCAGTGGCACGACCTTGAAGACCAGCCAGTTCAACGCCGGCCCGGCCGCCATCGAGGCGGTGTTCTCCGGCGCCATCGACGCCACCTACGTCGGCCCGAACCCGGCGATCAACGCGTGGTCCAAGTCCAAGGGCCAGGCCATCAAGATCGTGGCGGGTGCGGCGTCCGGCGGCGTGTTCCTCGTGGTCAAGCCGGAGATCAAGTCCGTCGAGGACCTCAAGGGGAAGAAGATCGCGACCCCGCAGCTCGGCAACACCCAGGACGTGGCCCTGCGGTACTGGCTGAACGAGAAGGGGATCAAGACCGACACCAAGGGTGGCGGCGAGGTCTCCATCGTCCCGCAGGAGAACTCCCAGACCGTGCAGACGTTCGCCACCGGTGACATCGACGGCGCCTGGGTCCCCGAGCCGTTCGCCAGCCGCCTCATCAAAGAGAGTGGCGGCACGGTGCTGGTCGACGAGCGCGACCTGTGGCCGAACAAGCAGTTCGTGATCACCCACCTGATCGTGCGGCAGGAGTTCGCCAAGGAGCACCCCGACACCGTCAAGAAGCTGATCGAGGCGCACGTCGAGGCCAACGCCTACATCAACTCCGACCCGGCCGGGGCCGCGCAGACCATCAACGCCGCACTGGAGAAGCTCACCGGCAAGCCGCTCAAGCCGGAGGTCCTCGACGCGGCGATCAAGAACATCACGTTCACCAACGACCCGATCGCCTCGTCGCTCGTCGGCAGCGCCGACCACGCCGTCAAGGTCGGGCTGCTCGACCCGGTGGACCTGAACGGCATCTACGACCTGACGATCCTCAACGAGGTCCTCGCCGCCAAGGGCGAGCAGGCCATCTCCGACAAGTAGCCGGATCCAGGAGGAACGAGAGCATGACTGCTCCGCTTGTGGAGCAGGCCGGCGGCCGGGTCGAGGGTGACAACCCCGCGATCCGGCTTTCGGCCGTCTCCAAGATCTACGGTCAGGGCAGGAACGGGCTGCTCGCCCTGGACGAGGTGTCGCTGGACGTGGCCCCCGGCGAGTTCGTCTGCCTGCTCGGCGCGTCCGGGTGCGGCAAGAGCACCCTGCTGTCGCTGGTCGCCGGGCTGGACCGGCCGACGGCCGGGACCATCGAGGTGGATCGCAAACGGGTGGCCCTGATGTTCCAGGAACCCGCGCTGTTCCCCTGGCTGACGGTGTCGGCGAACGTCGAGATGGCGCTGCGCGCCAAAGGCCTCGCCAAGGCCGAGCGCCGCGAGCGCGCGCAGGAGTTCCTGCGCGTCGTGCACCTCGGCGACTTCGGCGCCAAACGTCCGCACGAGCTGTCCGGCGGCATGCGCCAGCGCGTCGCGCTCGCCAGGGCCCTGGCCCAGGACGCCGACGTGCTGCTCATGGACGAGCCGTTCGGCGCGCTGGACGCCATGACCCGTGACCTGCTGCACGACGAACTGGAGCGCATCTGGCGCGAACGCGGCCTCGCGGTGCTGTTCGTCACCCACAACGTGCGCGAGGCCGTACGGCTCGGTGACCGCGTGGTGCTGCTGTCCAGCCGTCCCGGCCGGGTCGTCGAGGACTTCCGCGTCACGTTGCCGCGGCCGCGGCGCGGCGAGTCACCCGAGGTGGGACGGCAGGCGGCTCAGATCACCGAACGGCTGAAGCAGGAGGTCATGCGCCATGGCGGCAACTGAGACCCGCGCGGCCGACGCGCACGCGCGGCAACTCGCCGGCCTCGACGCGCTGGAGCTCGTGGCACCGCGTAGGACGGCCCTCCCCACCCGCGCCTGGGCCGCGGCGTGGCCGGTGCTGTCGGCCATCGCCATCGTGCTCGTCATCTGGCAAGGCGTGGTGTGGGCCGGCTGGTGGCCCGAGTACGTCTTCGCCGGGCCCGTCACCACGCTGACCGACCTCGCGCACCGGCTCGGGGAGGCCGAGTTCTACCAGGCGGTCGCCGTCACCATGCGCCGCGCCATCGTCGGCTTCGCGCTCGCGATCGCGGTGGGCCTGGTCGTCGGCGCGCTGGTGTCGCGCATCGGGCCGCTGCGCCGCGCGGTCGGCTCGCTCATCACCGGCCTGCAGACCATGCCGTCCATCGCGTGGTTCCCGCTCGCCATCCTGCTGTTCGGCCTCACCGAGAGCGCGATCCTGTTCGTCGTCGTGCTCGGCGCCGCGCCGTCCATCGCCAACGGCCTGATCGCCGGAGTCGACTACACCCCGCCGATCCTGCTGCGCGCGGGTCACATGCTCGGGTTCCGCCGGCTGTCGCTGTACCGGCACGTCATCCTGCCGGCGTCGCTGCCGTCGTTCCTCGCCGGCCTCAAGCAGGGCTGGGCCTTCGCCTGGCGCTCCCTGATGGCCGGCGAACTGCTCGTCATCATCGCCAACCGTCCCTCGCTCGGCGAGCAGCTCCACTTCGCGCGCGAACTCGCCGACTCACCCGGCCTGCTCGCCACCATGATCATCATCCTGGTGATCGGAATCGTGGTCGACCGGGTCTTCGGTGCGGCCGACAACGCGCTACGCCGCCGCTGGGGACTGCACCAGGTCACCAACTGAAGGCCCGGCGGCGATGCGGATCTCCGCCAGGACACAGTACGCCCTGCGAGCGGCGGCCGAACTGGCCGCCGCCTCGCCGGGCCCCCTGCCGGCCGACAAGATCGCCGAGGCCCAGGGCATCCCCCGCAGGTTCCTGGACAACATCCTGCTGCAACTGCGCCGAGCCGGCCTGCTGCGCAGCCGCCGCGGCCCCGACGGCGGCTACTGGCTGGCCCGCGCTCCCGACCAGATCAGCCTGGCCGACATCGTGCGCATCGTCGAAGGCGTACCGGAAGGCGGCGACCACGGCGGCTTCCCCGGCGTGGCGGGCCCGCTCGCCGACGTCTGGGACGCACTGCGCGACCACGAACAGGCCCTGCTGTCGGACGTCACCCTCGCCGACATCACCCGGCGCTCCGCTCCGCTCGCGCCGCCAGCAGCCGCCACACCTGGTTCTCCTCGGCCGTGAACTGGCCGGTGATCTCGGCGGCCCGGTCAGGCGGCACCGTGTCCACCAGCCGGACCAGCTCAGGGGGGACCGCCGTGTGCGGCGTCCAGCTCATGCGGTGGTCCTCCAGCACCAGGCACCACAGCGCTCCGGCCTCCGGCAGCCGGTCACGCGCGCCGTCGAGCAGCGACGTGATCTCCTCGACGGACGCGCGGTGGTGCAGGTGCGGCCGGTGTCCGCCGAGCATCGCCAGCGCCAGGTAGTAACACACCCGCGGGTCGCCGGGGTCCAGCTCGCGCGCCTCGGCCATGCGCCGCCGCGCCGCCGCGTACCGCCGCGCGCGCAAGGCGCTCAGACCGAGGCCGAACGGGTCGGGACGCTCGGCCGGCGCGTGGATCTGGATGGTCTGCGCCTGGTAGAACGTCTCGCCGTACTGCGCGCCGACACTGAACAACGCGGCCGGGCCGCCGGCGTCCCGTGACGGTGGCGCGGCTCGTCCGGCGGCGTCCCATGACGGTGGCGCGGCCGGTCCGGCGGCGGCTTGCGGCGGCGGCGCGGCGGGACCGCCAGGCCCGCCGGACGGACGGCCGTCGTACGGGGAGGGCCCGCCGGGTGCGGCGGTCGTCCCGCCAGGCGGGTCCCCGCGATCGCCCGCGAGCGGGAAGCCGGGGACGTGGATGTAGGCGAGCTCGTGGAAGCCCTTGCCAGGCAGGTCGACCCCGGCCTCGCGGAAGGCGGCGGGTCGCAGGCCGCCGAACTCCGACAGCACCACCTTGCGGTACACGGCGTCCGAGACGATCAACGCGAGGGACGCGTTCGGCGCGGCCGCCAGTGCCGCGCGCACCGGCGCGGAGTCGAGCAGGCGGCTCACCACGACGAGCGCGGGCCCGGCCGCGCCGAGACTGCTGCGTGCCAGCACATCGGTGTGCATGGCCACCCGCAGCCGTATCGCGTTCCCCGGCGCGTGACCGTCGTTGTGGTCGCGCAGCAACTCGTCGAGCTCGGCCACCCACCGGCCCACCACCGCGACCGGATCGGTCCCCTCCGGCAACTCGGCCAGCTCGCCGTCCCCGCTCATCTGGCGGACCCACCTGCTCCTGTCCATCCCCGACCGCTCCGCCGCCGCGGTGAGGATCTCGTCCAGGTCTTGCTGCACCTCGAGCTGCCTGCGGGTGGTCCGGGAGCTGTACCCGCTGACGTCCACCCCGACGACGAACCGGTCGACCAGTTGAGGACGTGCGGCCACCGGACCTCCCGGCACGATTCGCGTACGGATTTCCACGGGACAGGAGGAACCGGCCATGAACGTTCTTCCCCCATAGGCCGCCGACGGCGTCCCCGCCGTGATGGGGCAAGTATGACAGTCAGCGGGAAGATCGCACCTTGTATAAATAATAGAAATGACGGTCAGGCGTACGGAGAGGTTGTTTCCGTCCCATGGACGGAAACCCGGGATAAGGCGGTGGCACGACTCCAGGAACGGCACCGACCCGGCTGACCGGCAGAGGCTCACCGCCGGCGGACGGTTCGACCCGGTGGCGCGGCCCGCACGCTGGGTCTGGTGATCCGGCCGCTCAGAGCCGGATACCTCTCACGGCCGAGCCTCTGGGTGCCGTACACGCACACCGGATCGTGACCGGTGTCAGGCGTCCGGCGGGGACGGACGCCGGCTGCGCACCAGCCGGGCCAGTGCCGCGGTGGTGCGGCGGGTGAGGTCGCCGGCCGTCGCGAGTTCGCCGGCGGTGCGCAGGTCGGTGGCGTACTGGTCGGCGGCGCGCAGGGTCTCGATGTGGTCCTCGCCGAGCAGGCGCACGCTGCGGCGGTAGGTGTCCTCACTGAGGCGGTACGCGCCGGCGTGGTCGCCGGTGGCGCGCAGCGCGCGTGCCGTCAGGCCGGCCGCGCGCAGGGCCTCGGGGTGGTCCTCACCGGCCGTCGCGCACACCGCCAGCCACGTCTCCTTGGCCTGGCCGGCCGCGAGCACCGGGAAGCCCGCCAGCAGCAGGTCGCGCGCGTGGCTGTGCGCGGAACGCAACGTGTCCAGGTGGCGGGGGCCGAGCACCTTGGCACGACGGCGCAGCGTGTCCTCGTTGAGGCGGCGGGCCCGTTCCGGCTCGTCGCCGGCGAGCAGCAGCGCGAGCAGGTGCGCCGAACGCAGGACGTCCGGGTGGTCGGGCTCCAGCGCCTCGGTCAGGCCGGACAGCGCCTCCTCGCAGAGCTCCCTCGCCTGGTCGCGCCGGCCCTCGGCGTGCAGTTCCGCGGCCAGGTTGTGCACCGATCGCAGTGTCTCGGGATGGCGGGGGCCGAGGACCTCGCGGCGCGCGTCCACCACCGTCTCCAGCAGCTCGACGGCACGCGCGGCGATCCCGGCCGGCGCGTCGCCGCCGCGCGCCAGCGCCGACAGGTCGACCGCCAGGTTGTGGCCGGCGGTCAGCGTGGCCGGGTCGCCGGGGCCGAGCAGCCGGCCGCGCCGGTCGTACACCTCCTGGTCCAGCACCAGCGCCTCGCGGTGCGCGCCGAGGTCGTGATGTGCGCGGGACAGCAGGCCGGCGGCGTCGAGCACCGGCTCGGCGTCCGGCCCGAGGGTGTCACGCCAGCGGTCGCGCACCTCGGTCGCGAGGCGCAGCACGGTACGGGTGTCGCCGCGCACCGCGAGGTAGCGCAACGCGTCCAGGTGCAGCCGGTGGCAGGCGGGGTCGTCCGACCCCGGCAGGTCGAGTGCCAGCGCGTGCGGCAGCACCGTTCCGTACCCGGGCCAGGAGCACGGGTCGCGCGGGTCGCCGGGGTGCGCGCGGGCCAGCGCCGGCCGCAGGTCGGGTACGGGCCCCGGATCCGTGTCACGCAGGAACGCCTGGAGCAGGCCGTGCACGCGCACCGACGTCCCTTCGATGCGCAGCAGGCCGAGACGGGCCGCGTCCGTGGCCGCTTCGGCGAGGCGCAACGGGCTCGCCGCCACGGCGCGCAGCGGCTCGGGCAGGTCGGCCGCCGCGGCGGCCAGCAGGTTCCACGGCACCGGCGCGTCACCGAGGTACGCGCAGGCCCGCAGCAGTTCCGCCGCGGCGGGGCTGCTCCTGGCCAGGGAGTCCATGCTCAGCGTCCACACGGCCGCGAGCGTCCGGCCGTACCCCGGCACGGGCTTGGTGTCGAGCGCGCCGGCGGTCCGCGAGCCGAGCTCCTCGGCGTACTCCTCGGGATCGAGCGGCGCTCCTCGCAGGAACAGCGCTGTCTGCGCCACCGCGAGCGGCAGATGGCCGAGCCTCTCGGCGATCGGCGCGGCCCGCGTGGTGCCGGGCTCGTGGAGCAGGGCCGACATCAGCTCGCGCGACTCCTCGGCCGCGAGCGGGCCGAGGGCCAGCGGCGCGGCCAGCGCGGACCACTCGGGATTGCGTGAGGTGATCAGCACGTGGAGAGCGTCGCTCGCGGGGACGTAGGCCTGCACGGCCTCGGCGTCCGGCGCGTCGTCGAACACCAGCAGCCAGCGGCCGTGATCACGCAGCGCGTCGAACAGCACGGCGCACACCGTGCGCATGTCCCCCTGGACGGCCAGCCCGAGCGCCGTGGCCATGCCGCCGAACTGCTCGCCGAGCAACTCGGGCCGTCCGGCCGCGATCCACCACATCCGCGAGTAATCGGCGGAGAACCTGCGTGCGTACTCCAGTGCGAACTGCGTCTTCCCCATGCCCGGCATGCCGTGCACCGCCACTACCGACGCCGAGGCCCGTCCGGCCTCCATCAAGCCCCGCAGCTCGGTCAGTTCCCGTTCCCGTCCGACGAAGTACCGCACCCGCCGCGGCGCGCCGGACTCCGGCACCCGGGGGTCGGGCCACGCGGCTCCCGGCACCTCCGCGCCGAAGGCCCGCGGGGGATGCTCGCGGGGATGGACGTGGATCGTCTGGGCCTGGTAGAACGCGTCGCCGATCTGGACGCCGGTGTGGAAGCCGCCGGCGGGGGCCGCGGACCCGGCCACCGGGACGTCCGCCGCGGGAAGGGGAGCCCGCGGCGGGAGGGCCGCGGCGCCGGCGGCGGGGACGCCGGAGGTGAGAGGTTCACGGGAGGCGAGGAACGCGGCGGCGGCCCGGCCGGCGAGCCAGGTGAACCAGAGGCGGTCCTCGGCCGGGAGGACGGCGCGGCCGGCGTACAGCAAGGCGCAGGCCACCACGGACGGCAGGTGGAGGTCCTCCCACTCGCCGGTCCTCTTCACCGAGCGGGCCCACGCGGAGGTGGCGAGGCTCGTGCTCGTGACGAGGTCGCTGAGGCCGTTCGGCACCAGGGCCCGGTGGCCGCCGGCCGGGTCGATGAGGAACTCCCCGAGCGCCACCCGCTGCGGTTGCGGCAGGCCCGGCAGGCACGGCGCGATCATCGCCATGACGAAGTGCAGGGGGTCGTGCGTCAGCGGCGCGTCGGTGCCGAACCGCGACAGGCCGGCGAACCACCGCTCCGGGGGGTCGGCGTCCGGGTCCGTGGAGACGATGACGTTCCCGGGACGCAGGTCGCCGTGCGCGTTGCCGGTGAGCACCGGCAGCCTGATCGTCGCGGCGGGCCCGGCCTCGTCGAGCAGCATCAGCGGATCGGGCAGGACCGGCCCGCCGCCTGGCAGGGGCGGCGCGTGGTTCGCCGGGTCGCGCAGCCACTCGTGGATCGTGCCGCCGCCGGCCACGCGGTCACCGAGCACCGAGGTCAGGAACTCCGGCACGGTGCGTTCCACCAGGCGCGGCCCGCCGGGATTCCACCCCGCCAGGGCCAGCGTCATGATCTGCCCGCAGACCGGCGCGACGGCGGCGAACGCCGCGAGGCCTTTCTCCAGCGGCCGCGACAACGGCTCAAGCCCATGGAGCGGGCCTCCCGCGAGCGGGCCCGGCTCCGGCCCGGCCGGGTGCGGCTGCACGATCACTTTGAGCGGCGGGCCCTCGCGCGGTTTCGTGCACGCGGCCAGCAGGCTTGTCGTGGTGTCCCCGTTTCCCGGCCACGTCAGGAGCCGCAGCTCGACGCGTGTGTGGCGCATCCACGCCTTCAGCGCGGACCGCTGCGGCTCCTCGACGAGGTCCAGCAGCCGCCGTGTGCCCTCCGGCTGGTCCATCGGCCCGGCACCGGGCCTGTCACTTCTCGCCGGAGGAACGGTCCAGGCCGGTCTCGGGGTCGTCGCGGTTGTCGTTCGCGGTGTCCGCCGGCAGCCCGTCGTACCGCCTCCAGCGGCGGCCGTCGAAGACCTCGATCTCACCGGACGAGGTGAACCGCACGTCCCCGGCTTCGGCCGACGCGTCATCCCGCATGCTCATATTCCGCAGTATGCCTGCTCATCAGTCGATATGGGCTGCGTTCCGCCGAGGTGGTCGACTAATGGAGTGAGCACTCACTCATTGACAGAGTGAGTGCTCACTCCGTAGAATCCTCTCATGATGAACACAGACGAGGACACCGGCAAGGCCATGGCACTGAGGGCCGCGAGGGCCACCGGCGCGGCCGGGGAGCCGACCCCGGACGAGAGCGGGGAGAGGCGGCGCCGCGCACCGGCGATGAGCGCCGACGAACGCAGGCAGATGATCGTGCAATCGGCGTTACCGCTGGTGGCCGAGTACGGCGCGGCGGTGACCACCGCGCAGATCGCGCGGGCCGCCGGCATCGGCGAGGGGACGATCTTCCGGGTGTTCGCGGACAAGGACGAGGTGCTCGGCGCCTGCATGGCCGAGGCCGCGTCCCCGGACCGGGTGCTGCGCGAGCTCGTGTCGATCTCGCTGGAGCAGCCTCTCGCGGACCGGCTCGTCGAGGCCATCGAGTCGCTGCGCGCCTACCTGAACCGCATGGGTGCGGTGGCGGGTGCGCTGATGGCGTCCGGCCGCGCGCCGAGACGCGACCGGCCGTCGCCGCAGGGACGGCAGCCGGGGCTGGACCGCGAGACGTCGACGGCCGCCGTCCGTGACGCGCTGACCGATCTCTTCGAACCCGACCGGGACGCGCTGCGCCTGTCGCCTGAGCGCTGCGCGCAGGTCTTCATGTCCGCCGCGTTCTCACGGGGCCGCCTCACCGGCCACGACGTCGCCGAGATCACCCCGGCCGAGATCGTCGACCTGTTCCTCCACGGCGCGCTCGCCGCGCGGGAGTGACGGGGTGCCGGCGCTACCGCCGTGAAACTTTCCGGCGCGGAGGCGGGCCGTCCGCACGTCACCCGGGGGCCGGACGGTGAGGGGGTTCGTGGCGACATGAGAATAGTTTGGATGGACACCTAACATAATCGCCACGGTCGCCGTACGTCCGGTGGCGGGACCTGCGCGGGTGCCGTGGCGGCGGCGACGAGGATCTCCAATGTCCCCGCGCGCGGCGAGCGGCGGGTGGAAGGAGTCGGCGATGTCCATCCGGAGAACGGCCGCCGTGCTGGCCGCTCTGGTCGTCGGCCTGGCGGCGGCGGTGTCGATCACGACGAGCGCACGTGCCGCCGCCGGCTGCCAGATCATCTACAAGGTCGCGTCCTCGTGGCCCGGAGGGTTCAACGGGGACGTCACGGTGCGCAACCTCGGCGACCCCATCTCCTCCTGGACGCTGCGCTGGTCCTTCGCCAACGGCCAGCAGATCACCCAGGCGTGGGGAGCCACGGTGACCCAGAGCGGCGCGCAGGTCACCGCGGTCAACGCGAGCTACAACGGCAGCCTCGGGACGTACGCCACCGCCACCTTCGGGTTCAACGCCTCGGTGAGCGGCAGCGCCAACACCGTGCCGACGGCGTTCACCCTCAACGGGGTCGCCTGCGGCAACCCGAACCCGACCCCGCCTCCCACCCCCACCGCCACGGCCAGCCCCACCTTCACCCCCACCCCCACGCCGTCCACCCCCGGCAACCAGCTCTGCACCTCCGGCGACTCGGTCACCATGGGCAAGTACTGGCTCAACAACAACCTCTGGGGCCAGAGCTCCGGCACCGGCCGCCAGTGCGTCTGGTCGGGGTCGACCAACGGCAACACGATCTCGTGGGGCACGAGCTGGACGTGGAGCAACTCGCCGAGCCAGGTGAAGTCGTACGTCAGCGCGGTGCTCGGCTGGCACTGGGGCTGGAAGGTCCCGGGGAGCGGGCTGCCGGTGCAGGTGTCGGCGGGCCGCAACGTGAACACCACCTGGAACTACAACCTGAGCCTCCAGGGGGGCACCAACACCCTCAACGTCGCCTATGACCTGTGGCTGCACCCCAACGCCAGTCCCAATACCGAGAACCCCTCCGACGAGGTCATGATCTGGACCTACCGCGGTGGCGGCGCCTCCCCGGTGGGAAGCCGCCAGGCCACCGTGACCGTCGCCGGGACCACCTGGGAGCTGTGGCGCGGCAACGTCGGCTGGGAGGTCTACTCGTTCGTCCGCACCGGCAACACCAGCAGCGTGCAGCTCAACCTGCGTGACTTCCTCAACGTGCTGACCTCCAGGGGCTGGCTGTCCTCGTCCAAGTACCTGACCAGCGTGCAGGCCGGCACCGAGATCTTCGTCGGCCAGGGCCGCCTCGACACCACGGCGTACTCGGTCGCCGTCTCCTGACCCGGCCGTGTCCCGGGGCCCCTCCGGCCCCGGTCCCGGCGGCGCGGCCCGGCCGCGCCGCCGGGGGTACGGCGGAGCCGCTCGTCCGGCGCCGGCGGGGGCCGGTTACCGTACGGTGGCGGCCCGCATCGCGGCCGTGAACTGCGGAAAGGAGATCCGCGATGGCGCGGCCGGAGAGCGAGCCGGGTGGGGCCGAGGACGAGCGGGACGCCGGTAACGCCGGAGAACACCAAGACCACAGGGAACACAGGGAACACGGAGAAAAGCGAGAAACCGGAGGCCGCGGGGACTCGGGGGACCGTGGGGAGACCGGCGGCCACGGGGACGACGGCGACATGGAGCTGTACGACCTGCGGGTCCGGGTGGACCGGATCGAGGGCCGGTCGGTGTGCGGCATGCGTGTGGGGGATCACTTCGACCTGACCGACAGCGCGCACCTGACGCTGCCGCACGGCCGGCACTTCTGTGTGTACGCGCTCGCGGCCGTCCTGCCGTTCCTCGCCGCCAAGCAGCGGGACCTCGCGGCGGGGGACTGGCTGGCGCGCGACTCGCTGTTCGCCTGCCCCGACCCCGAGGAGCGGCTCGTCATGCGGGTGGAACGCACCGGCAGGCGGCGGATGAACTCGGCGGACCTGACGTGAGCGCCGAGATCGGCCTCGGGCTGCAGAGCGACAAGCGGCCGGGGGACTACGCGAGGCTGGCGCGCAAGGCCGAGGAGCACGGGTTCGACGTGCTGAGCGTCTTCGGCGACCTCATGTACCAGCCGCCGATCTTCCCGCTGCTGGAGATGGCGGCCGTGACGCGCCGCGTGCGGCTCGGCGCGGCGTGCCTCAATCCCTACTCCATGGCGCCGTACGAGATCGCGGGCCAGGTCGCCGCACTGGACCTGGCCTCGGACGGCCGCGCGTACCTCGGCCTGGCCCGCGGCACCTGGCTGGACGCGGTCGGCGTCCCGCAGCCACGGCCGCTCGCCACCGTGGAGGAGGCGGCCGCGGTCGTGTACCGGCTGCTGCGCGGCGACGCCTCCGGCTACGAGGGGACGGTGTTCCGGCTGGCCCCCGGCACGGCGCTGCGGTACGCGGTGCGGCGGCCCGATCCGCCGCTGCTGCTCGGCGCCTGGGGGCCGAAAGGCGCGGCGCTCGCGGGCCGGATCGCGTCGGAGATCAAGGTCGGCGGCAGCGCCAACCCCGCCATGGTGAGGATCGTCGCGGACCGGGTGCGGCAGGGTGAGCTCGCCGCGGGCCGGACCGCGGGGGACGTCGGTGTGGTGCTCGGCGCGGTGACCGTCGTGGACGCCGACGGCGCGGCGGCCAGAGCGCTGGCGCGGACCGAGGTCGCCATGTACCTGGCCGTGGTCGCCGATCTTGACCCGGTGGCCGGCGTGCCGCGCGACCTGGTGGCCCGGGTGTCGTCCCTGGTGGACGACGGCAGGCACGAGGAGGCCGGCCGCCTGGTGCCGGACGACGTCCTCGACCTGTTCGCGTTCTCCGGCACCCCCGACCAGGTGGCCGCGCAGGCGCAGGCGCTGATCGACGCCGGGGTGCGCCGTGTCGAGTTCGGCACCCCCCACGGGCTGACCGGCGACGGCGGCGTGGATCTGCTCGGGACGGCCGTGCTGCCGGCCCTGCGCCGCTGACCTTGCGTTCGTAAAGTCGGTTCGCTCGGCGGCGGGGGATGTCGAGGTTAGCGGGCATATATCCCTTTTGATGGCCATTCAGCAGGCCACCGGGTGTGAGGGAGGATCGGCAGGAAGGACACCACGGCGGACGAGGAGGCGAGAGATGGACGGCACCGAGACGAAGATCCGCGCCGGGTACCGCGTGCGTCCCGTCGGCGCCGGGGAGCGCGACGAGCGCGCGTCGGCCAACGCGGGAGAGCCGACCCTGGAGTTCGCCGAGTCCCTGCCGTACGACGCCTACGTGCGGGCCGGCACGCTGCACAGCCTGCAGGAGCCGCTGGGGGAGGACCCCGGCGAGATGTCCTTCCTCATGATCACCCAGATCATGGAGCTGTACTTCGGCCTCACCCGCTTCGAGGTGGACGAGGCCGCCGCGCGGCTGCGTGACGACGACGTGTGGGGTGCGCTGCGTCCCCTGCGCAGGGCCGCGTACGACCTTGAGGGCCTCAACGCGGCGTGGCGCGGGCTGCGCTGGATGACGCCGTCCGACTTCAACCGGTTCCGCGACCTGCTCGGCGAGGGCTCGGGCTTCCAGTCGGCGATGTACCGGCGGCTGGAGTTCGCGCTCGGCCTGCGCAACGCCGCGCTGGCCCGGCCGTTCCGCGGCCAGCCGTCCGTCCACGCCGAACTGGTGCGCGACCTGCGGGTCCCCAGCCTGTGGGACGAGGTGATCGCGCTGCTCTCCCGGCGCGGCTTCGCCATCCCCGCCGAGGTGCTCGGCCGTGACCTCACCGAGGCGCACGAGAGCCACCCGGCGGTCGAGGCGGCCTGGGTCGCGATCTACCGCGACGACACACCGGACAACCACCTGCGCATGCTCGGCGAGGCCCTGTCGGAGGTCGCCGAACGCTTCTCCGACTGGCGGTACGAGCACCTCAAGGCCGCGCAGCGCGCCATGGGAGGCAAGGCCGGCAGCGGCGGTTCGGCCGGCGTGGCGTGGCTGCGCCGCGGCCTTGACCTGGTGGTGTTCCCCGAACTGCTGTCCGCGCGGACCCTCATGTGAACACGGACCCTCAGGTGAACACGGACCCTCAGGTGAGCACGGATCCTCAGGTGAGCGGGGACGGCGAGGCGGAGGCCAGGCGCCTGGACGCCGCCGATCCCGGTCACCGTGAACTGTTCCACGTGCCGCCGGCCACCGGGGGCCGGTACGCCGAGACCGCCTACCTGGCAGGCAACTCCCTCGGCCTGCAACCGCGCGCGACCCGCGCCGACCTGCTGGCCGACCTCGACGCCTGGGCCACCCTCGGCGTGGAGGGCCACCTGGAAGGCACGCGGCCGTGGCTGCCGTACCACGAGTACCTCACCGGCGCCGCGGCCCGGCTGGTCGGCGCGCTCCCGGAGGAGACCGTGGTGATGAACTCGCTCACGGTCGACCTGCACCTGCTGATGGTGTCGTTCTACCGTCCCGGAGGCGCGCGGCACCGCATCGTCATCGAGGACAGCGCCTTCCCCTCCGACGGCTACGCCGTGCGCAGCCAGGCCCGCTTCCACGGCCTGGACCCCGATGAGGCCGTGGTGCGGCTGCGGCCCCGCGACGGTGAGGACACCCTGCGCACCGAGGACGTGCTCGCCTACCTGGAACGTGAAGGCGACCGGGTGGCCCTGGTGCTGCTCGGCGGCGTCAACTATCTGACCGGCGAGCTGATGGACATCCCGGCGATCACCCGGGCCGGACGCGCCGCCGGAGCCGTGGTCGGCTGGGACCTCGCGCACGCCGCCGGCAACGTCCCCCTCGCGCTGCACGACTGGGACGTGGACTTCGCCGCCTGGTGCTCCTACAAGTACCTCAACGCCGGCCCCGGGGCCCTCGCCGGCGTGTTCGTGCACCGGCGGCACGTCGGCGACCCGTCGCTCCAGCGGTTCGAGGGCTGGTGGAGCACCGACGCCGCCACCCGCTTCGCGATGGCACCGGTGTCCCGTCCCCCGGCGAGCGCCGACGCCTGGCAGGTCTCCAACCCGCCGATCCTCGCCATGGGCCCGGTCCGCACCTCACTGGAGATCTTCGACCGGGCCGGCATGACGGCGCTGCGGGCCCGCAGCATGCGGCTCACCGGGTACCTCGAACGGCTGCTCGGCGACGTCACCGCCACCCGGCCCCTCACCGTGATCACCCCGAGGGACCCGGAGCGGCGCGGCGCGCAGCTCTCGCTGCGGGTGGGCCTCGACGCCGGTGAACTGGCCAAACGCCTGCGGCACGAGTACGGCGTGATCGCCGACGCCAGAGAGCCCGACGTCCTGCGCGCCGCACCGGTGCCGCTGTACTCGACGTACCACGACTGCTGGCGCCTCGCGGACGCGCTCGCCGGGCTGGTGGAGGAGACACGATGACCGAGCACGGCGAGGTCGCGATCGTCGGCGCCGGGCTCACCGGATGCCTGCTGGCGTGCTTCCTGGCCAGGCGCGGCCACCAGGTCACGCTGTACGAGCGCCGCGCCGACCCGCGCGGCCGGCCGCCGGAACGCGGCAGGTCGATCAACCTGGCGCTGTCGGAACGCGGCATCGACGCGCTGCGCCGCATCGGCCTGGACGACCGGATCCTCGCCGGCGCGCTGCCGATGCGCGGCCGCATGGTGCACCCCGTGCACGGCACCCCCGGCTTCCAGCCGTACAGCGTGCGCGGCGACCGCGCCATCAACTCGATCGGCCGCGGCGCGCTCAACGACGCGCTGCTCGAAGCCGCCACCGCGCTCCCCGGCGTACGCGCGGTCTTCGGCCACCGCCTCACCGGACTGGACCCCGCGACCGGGGAGATGGTCTTCCGGACCGGCGACGGCGAGGCCAAGGCGACCGCCGCGGTGGTGCTCGGCGCGGACGGCGCGGGCTCGGCCGTGCGGGCCCGGCTCAAGGAGTACGGCACGCTCACCGAGGACGTCGACCACCTGGAGCACGGCTACAAGGAACTGACCGTCCCGCCGCGTGACGGCGACTTCGCGCTCGACCCCGGCGCGCTGCACATCTGGCCGCGCGGCACGTCCATGGTGATCGCGCTGCCGAACCCCGACCGGTCGTTCACCTGCACGCTTTTCTGGCCGCGGACCGGCCCCGGCGGCTTCGCGTCGCTGGCCACCGCCGAGGCGGTCGAACGGCACTTCGCGGCCGAGTACCCCGACCTCGTGCCGCTGATCCCCGGCCTGAGCGACGACTACCTGCGCAACCCCGTGGGGACGCTCGGCACGGTGCGCTGCGCGTCCTGGCACGCCGCCGGCCGGGTCGGGCTCGTCGGCGACGCCGCGCACGCCATCGTCCCCTTCTACGGACAGGGGGCCAACTGCGCGTTCGAGGACGTCGTGGCGCTGGACCGCTGCCTGGACGACACCGGCGGCGACTTCGCGGCGGCGCTGCCGCTGTTCGAGGCCCGCCGCCGGGAGGACACCGAGGCCATCGCCGACATGGCGCTCGCCAACTTCGTCGAGATGCGCGACAAGGTCGCCTCGCCGCTCTTCCAGCTCGGCAGGCGCGCCGAGCACGCGCTGGAACGCGCGCTTCCCGGCCGGTACGTTTCCCGGTACGAGCTGGTGTCGTTCTCGACCGTGCCGTACGCGCGGGTGCGGCGCCGGGTCAGGCGGCAGCACCAGGTGGTCGCCGCGCTCGCCGCGGCCGCCGCGCTGGCCCTCGGCGCGATCGCCGTCCGGCGCGGGCCGTAGCCGTACTCGCGGAAGGGAACGCAGCATGAGTGACATCGCCGGCCCGGTGAGCTTCCCCGGCTGGATCGAGGAGAACCGGCACCTGCTCAAGCCGCCGGTGGGGAACAAGGAGATGTTCCCCGGCGGGTCGGACTTCATCGTCATGGTGGTCGGCGGGCCGAACCGGCGCACCGACTACCACGTGGACCCCTACGAGGAGTTCTTCTACCAGATCAAAGGCACCATGCACGTCGACGTCATGACTGAGGACGGGCTGCGGAGCGTCCGTATCGGCGAGGGTCAGATGTGGATGCTGCCCGGCGGCGTGCCGCACTCGCCGCAACGACCCGAGGCCGGGTCCATCGGCCTGGTGGTGGAGCGCAGACGCGAGGAAGGCACGCTGGAGCGCTTCCAGTGGTACTGCCCCTCCTGCGGCGCGCTGGTCCACGAGGTCGAGCTGCAGGTGCGGGACATCGTGCGGGACCTGCCGCCGGTGTTCCAGGCGTTCTACGACGACGAGACGGCCCGCACCTGCGGCCGGTGCGGCGCGCTGCACCCCGGCAAGGGCTGACGGCGACCGGCGGCCCGCTTCCGCTCAGCCGCCGGATCGACCTGGTGTGAACATTTGTTCACGATATTTAAGTGCTGGTAAAACTGCGGTATGGACTCTCTGCTCATGGACTGCACCGTCGTGGACGCGCGGGTCCTGACCGGCGCCGGGCCGGTGACCGACGCGGCCGTGTGGGTCCGGGGCGACCGGATCGCCGCCGTGGGCCCCGCCGCCGAGGTCGCGGCGGTCGCGCGCGCCGCGGGGGACGTGCGGGAGATCGGCCTCGGCGGCGCGTACGTCACCCCCGGCCTGGTGAACATGCACACCCACCTGTCGCTGTCCCTGCCGGGGAACGGCGGTGACACGGTCAAGGACATGGGGCCGCACGACCTGGCCCTCCACATGGCGGACGGCGCGCGGCGCACCCTGCTGTGCGGCGTCACCACGGTGCGCTGCGTCGCCGAGAAGGACCACGCCGACTTCGCGCTGCGCCGCGCCATCACCGCGGGCCGCGTGCCGGGGCCGCGTGTCTTCACGGCTGGCCGTGCGCTCGTCTGCACCGGGGGCCACGGCCACGAGGGGACCGACACCCTGGAGTGCGACGGCGCCGACGGGCTGCGGCGCGGGGTCCGCAGCCAGGTCAAGGCCGGGGCCGACCTGATCAAGGTGATGATCTCCGGTGGCATCGCGGGGGAGCACGAACAGATCGGCACGCGGCAGCTCTTCGCCGACGAGACGCGCGCCGTCATCGAGACCGCGCACTCGTGGGGCCGCAAGGTCACCGCGCACGCCGGCCCCGCCGAGGTGATCGCCGAAGCCGTCGAACTCGGCCTGGACTGCGTCGAGCACGGCTATCAGCTCACCGGCCCCGTCGCCGGGCTGATGGCGGCACGCGGCACCGCGCTGGTGCCGACGCTGCTGGTCACCAGGTGCGAGGAGTTCTTCGCCGAGCTCGGCGTCCCCGAGTGGATGCGCCGCCGCTCCCTGGACGCCGGTCCCCGCCACCTGGAGAGCTACGCGACCGCGCTCGCCGCCGGCGTCGAGGTGCTGCTCGGCAGCGACATGCCGCCGTTCTGGCCGTTCGAGGGCACCAACGCCACCGTGCGCGAGCTCGAACACATGGCCGCCGGGGGCCTCGGCCCCGCCAGGGCCCTGTACGCCGCCACCCTCGGCCCGGTGCGCTGGCTCGGCGCCGCCGCCGACCTCGGCACCGTCGAACCCGGCAAGTACGCCGACCTCATCGCCATGGACGCCGACCCCCTGGCATCCGCCTCCGCCTTCCGCGGCGTGCGCTGGGTCATGAGCGGCGGACGCGTCGTCCGCGACGACGCGTCCGGCTGGGCCGTCCTCTAGGCGGATGTGATGATGGGTCCCAGGGGGATGCGGTGAACGAGGAACACACAGCCACCGGTGAGCCGGGCCGTCCCGGCGAGGAACGCAGGGCCGCCGGGGAACCCGGCCGTCCCCGCGGCGGCGAGTCCACGGCCGCGGTGCACGTGCTGGTCGTGGCGGCTCCTGGTCTGACCGCCGACCGGGGACTGCTGCGGCAGGTCGCCGAGGCCGAGTGCCGCGCGCTCGGTGTCGAGGGCCGCCTGGTCGTGGCCACCGGCGCCGCCTCCCTGTGGGACGTCCTCTCGACCGCCGGCAAGGACGAGTCCTGTGCCTTGGTGGTCCTGCACGGCCCCGACCCCGCCGTCCGTCCCGTGCAGTCCCGTCCCGGCCCGCACGCACCCCGCACCGTCTGGTACGACCCCGGCCTCCCCGGCGCCACCGACGTCACCCCCGGCTCCACCCACATGTCCGGCCGCGGGGTCTGGGGCCTCGCCTGGGCCGTCCGTCACACCGTCCACCGCCTCCGCCACCCGGCCCACCGCGTCCCGTACGGCCCCGCCGGCGACCAGTGGGCCGACCTGCGTCTGCCTTCCACACCCGTGAGCTCCGCCGGCTCCGGCGGTCCCGGCGCCGAGCGGCTCTCCGGCGTCGCTCACGCTTCTGACACCGCTCACCTCCCCGCCACAAGCGATGTTTCCGGCATCGCCGATACCTCCGTCGGGCCGGTGCCTGTGGTGATGCTCGTGCACGGCGGCTTCTGGCGGTCGGTCTGGGGTGCCGACCTGATGGACGCGCCGGCCGTGGACCTCACCGCTCGCGGGTACGCCACCTGGAACGTCGAGTACCGCCGTCCCGACCACCACGGCTGGCAGGCCACCACCGCCGACGTCGCGGCCGGACTCGCCGCGCTCCACGACCTCGCCACGACCGACCGGCGGATCGACCCCCGCCGGGTCGCGGTCGCGGGCCACTCGGCGGGTGGACAGCTCGCGCTGCGGCTGGCGGCCGACACCGGCCCGTCCGGGCTGGCGTTCGCCGTCTCCCTGGCCGGAGTCGTGGACCTGCGCGAAGGCGACCGGCGGCGCATGGGAGCCGGTGCCGTCGCCGCGGCGCTCGGTGGCTCCCACGAGGACGTGCCGTGGGTGTACGCGGCGGCCGACCCCCTGTCCCGCCTCCCGCTCGGCGTGCCGCACCTCGTCGTCCAGGGCCGCGACGACGACCTGGACCTGGTCGACATGGCCCGCCGCTACACCGCCGCGGCCCGCGCCGCCGGCGACCACGTCATCCACCTGGAACACCCCGGCGACCACTTCGCCGTCATCGACCCCGCCACCCCCATCTGGGCCGCGACCGTCGAGGAACTGGCCCGCCACCTGCACCCCTGACGCCGCGTCAGACGGTGGAGCGGCGCAGGGCGGGGACGTGCGGTGCGGGCGGGGTGGCCTGGCGGAGGGCTCTCAGGCGTGCGAGGGCTTCGGTGGCGGGGGCGGGGAGACGGAGGTCGGCGAAGATGGTGTGAGCGGCGCGGAGTGCGTCGGCGCAGGCGGTGTGGTGGCCGAGGGTGTGTTCGAGTTCGGCGAGGCCGCGCATCATGACGGCTTCGCCGAGGCGGTTGTCCGTGCATCGGCATGCCATGAGCGCGACCCGGTGCGACTCCTCCAGCTCGTTCCAGAAGCCCCGCCGCACCGCGGCGTTCAGCAGGGACGCGGCGAGCTCCCATGCCAGCTCGGCCTGACCGGTCGCGGCCGCCTGGCGTACGGCGGCGACCAGAGCGGCGCGTTCGCTGTCGAACCACGCCACCGGGTTGTCGATCAGCCACTCGTGGGTCGGGCCGGGTTGCGGCCACCGCGGCGCGCGGCCCCGGACCGGCGTGTACGCCGAACCCGGCAGGTGGCCGTCGGCCTCCTGCGACAGTGCGAGCAGCGTGGCGAGCGTCCGGGTGACCACGGTCCGCACGCTGGTCTCGGTCTCCTCCTCTGCGGCACGTTCCCGTGCGTACAGGCGCACCAGTTCGTGGAACCGGTAACGGGTGCGGCCGCCGGCGTCGGTCCCCGCCACCTCCAGCAGCCGCTCGTCGGTCAGCGCGTCGATGAGCTCCTCGGCCAGGTCAGGGGAGGTGTCCAGCGTCGAGGCGGCGGTGCACGCGGAGAACGACGGCAGGTCCAGCACGCCGAGCAGCCGGAACGCGCGCCGTGCCGCGTCACTGGACCGCCGGTAGCCGACCGCCAGCGTGGCCCGTACGTCCAGGTCCTTCAGCACGAGCTCGTCCAGCCCGCCGTCGGAGAACCGCTCGGCGAAGTGGCCGAGCGTCCAGTGCGGCCGGGTGGCGAGGCGCGTACCTGCGGCGCGGACGCCGAGCGGCAGCCCTCCGCACAGCCGCACCAGTTCGGCCGCGGCCCCCGGTTCGGCACGGCACCGTGCCTCGCCGACGATGGCGGCGAGCATGTTCCCCGCCTCCCCGGGGGTGAGCACGTCCAGGTCCACGGTGCGGGCCCCCGGCCGGCCGGACTGGCGGCAGCGGCTGGTCACGATCACCGAGCAGGTCGGCGAGCCCGGCAGCAGCCGCCGTACGTGCGACTGGCCCGCCGCGTCGTCCAGCACCACGAGGACACGGCGGCCGGCGAGCTGGCTGCGGTACAGGTCCACCCGCTCGTCGATGTCCTCGGGGATCGCCGACGCGTGCACGCCGAGCGCGCGCAGGAACCGGCTGAGCACCCGCGCCGGGTCCGCGGGGGAGGCCTCGGTGGCCCGCAGGTCGGCGTAGAGCTGGCCGTCGGGGAACGCCTCGCTCATGCGGTGCGCCACGTGGACCGCGAGCGTGGTCTTGCCGACCCCGGCCTGGCCGGTGATCAGCGTCACCGGCAGCGGCTCCCCGGCACGTCCGGTGAGGGTCGCGCACAGGTGCTCGACCAGCTTCTCCCTGCCGGTGAAGTCGCCGATCCCGGCCGGCAGCAGCGAGGGCCGCAGCGTCCCGGTGGCCGGAGCGGCGTCGTACGACGGCGGCGCGGCCTCCTGCCGCAGCACCTGCATGTGCGCGGCCCGCAGCTGCGGACCGGGGTCGATGCCGAGTTCGTCGGCCAGCCGGGCCCGCGCGGCGTCGTACTCCGCGAGCGCCTCGGCCTGCGCGCCGGACGCGGCGAGGGCCAGGACCAGCCACGACTGCACCGCCTCGTTCAGCGGCTCGGCCTCGGCGACGGCACGCAGTTGCGGCAGCACCTCGGTGGCCAGCCCGAGCCGCAGCGCGGTGCGTGCCGCCTCCAGCAGGACGTTGATGCGTTCCTGGTCCACCGCGCGCACCCAGGGGTGTCCCTTCAGCACGTGGTCCAGGTCCGACAGGCACGGCCCCTGCCACAGCTTGAGCCCGTCGAGCATCAGCTGGAGGGATTCATGGGGGCTCCCCGCCTGCCTGGCCGACGCGACGGCGGCACGGAAGGCGGCCAGGTCGGCGTCGCAGCGGTCGGGCCTGATGGCGTACGCCGCGCCGAGGCCGGTGAGCCAGGAGGATCCCGAGCGCGCGGCGTCACCGGGGTCGATGCGGCGGCGCAGCCGTCCGACGTAGGTCTGCACGAGGTTGATGACGGAGTCCGGCGCGTCGTCGCCCCACACGGCGTCGATGATCTCCTGGCGCCGGACGGGGGTGCCGGCCTTGAGCAGCAGGAGCGCGAGCACGGCCCGCTGCTTGTCGGAGCTGATCTTGATCTCGGTCTCCCGGAGCCAGACCCGTAACGGTCCCAGCAGGTGAAACCGTAGCTCTGCCATGTTTCCCCCGGAGCGAGTGAGCGGACCACGTGCCGGAAATCTGATGAATCATATGTTTTGACTGCCTGTAATGCGAGGTAGTCGGGTGACCTAATCTGGCCACACCTCGCGTGTTTCGGGCAATGTCAAGAACTCACCAAATCGGTCGTGATATAGGGGGACACCATCCGACTGGATCCCGGCTGGCGATTCGCTGGACCGGGACAGGCCGCCGGATGTCGTCGCGTCCAGCCAGTTGGCGGCACGGATCCAGTGCCGCGAGTCATCGTTGGCACGTGTTTCCGAGCCCTCGGGAGGAGGTCCCCATGAAGAAGATTCAGATTCGTAAGGCCGGTCCGGTTCGCCTGACCGCCGCCGCGTGCACCGTTTACAAGAAGACGAACTAGCACCGGCACCGTCGGGCGCGCCGGACGCGGTATCCGCGTCCGGCGCCTCCCGTCCGAAAACACCCGAAAGACATCCGGGAAACGCGCCGAAAAAGACGAAAGTAAACGCACGGAGGACTGTCCCGTTGACCGAGACCGAGGCACCGGACGACCCTGCCGCGATCCAGTACGACCCCGGCCGGCCGCTCGCGCTGCACCCGCTCGTCCACCTGCCGGACGGCGACGAGGTGACCGTGGGCCGGCGGGACACCGACACCTACGCGATCTTCCCGCCGGACGGCGCCGCGCTGGTACGGAAGCTGGAGGACGGTGCCACGCCTCGTGAGGCCGCCGCCTGGTACGCCGAGACCTACCACGAGACCGTCGACATCGACGACGTGATCGGCGCGCTCGCCGAACTCGGTTTCCTGCGCACCGGCGAACCCGCCGAGACGGCCCCCGACACCCCCGTGCGCTGGCGGCGCCTCGGCATCGCGCTGTTCTCCCCGCTCGCCTGGGTTGTGTACACCCTGGTCATCGGCTGGGCCGTGGTCGCCATGGTCAGGCACCCCGACCTCGTGCCGGACTACCGGAACGTCTTCTTCACCGACTACTACACCGTCATCCAGGTGACCCTGTTCATCGCCGCGGTGCCGCAGCTGCTGCTGCACGAGGGTTTCCACGCACTCGCCGGCCGCCGGCTCGGCCTGCGCTCCAGCCTGTCCATCGGCCGCAGGCTCTACTTCATCGTGCTGGAGACCTCACTGGACGGCCTGGTCGCCGTGCCGCGCCGCAAACGGTACCTGCCGATCGTCGCCGGGATGTTCGCCGACGTCGTCGTCATCGCGCTGTGCACCATCGCCGCCGACCTCAGCCGCACCCCCGGCGGCGGGTTCACCCTGGCCGGCCGGTTCTGCCTGGCGTTCGCGTTCGCCGTCCTGCTGCGCGTGCTGTGGCAGTTCTCGTTCTACCTGCGCACCGACCTGTACGTCCTGGTGTCCACCGTGCTGCGCTGCGTCGACCTCGACACCACCGCCAAGCGCCTGCTGCGCAACCGGTTCAACCGGCTGCTCGGCCGGCACGACAAGCTCGTGGACGAGTCCCGCTGGCACCCCGCCGACCGCAGGGCCGCGCGCTGGTACTCCTGGCTCATCGTCGGCGGCTACACCGTCAGCCTCGTCACGTTCGCCTGGGCCGTCGTGCCGCTGCTGTACACGATGGGTGCCGCCGTGCTGTCCCGCTTCGTGGACGACGGCGCCACCTGGGCCGAACTGCTGGACTCCACGATCTTCGCCGGTTTCATCCTGATCCAGTTCGCCGTACTCGGCGGGCTCGCGCTGCGCGACCGGCTCCGCCGCCGCCAGACCGAGCTCCGCCACGTCATAGCCTGAAAGGGACGCACTCATGGGTGACCGTGACCACTACTGGATCCGGGGCGAAAGACGCCGGGACCGCGACCAGGCCAGGGCCCGGCTCGTCCTGCCGCCGGAGCTCGCCGTGGTCGACGCGCACCGCCGCCTGCGCGGCCCGTACACCGCCGCCGGCACCCTGCTGCGCGCCATCGCCCCCGACCTGCTGGCACGCACCCCCGAGCTCGGCGTCGAGCACAACATCGAGATCATGACCAGCACGCCGGAACTGGCCGACGCCGTGCCGCGCGCCTGGACGTCCCTGGAATGGTCCGCGCGCAAAGGCGAACGCACCCGCTTCTACTCGCGGCTGCACACCCTCAACATCGCCAACGGCCTCGCCGAACTGCTGCGCGACCACCTGGCGGCCCTCGGCGGCGGCCCGCGCACCCTGGTCGTCGAGAACCTCCACCAGGCCGACCCCACCGACCAGGAACTCGTCGCGGTCCTGCTGCGCCGCACCGACCTCGGCGCGCTGACCGTCGTCGCCTGCACCGGCCTCGAACCGGTCGCCGACCCGCCAGGCGAGATCGTCATCTCTCTCGGCACGCTGCTGGAACGGCACGCCACCCCCGTCGAGGCCCCCGCCGGCGACCCCGGTGCCACCGCACCCGACCCCCGCGCGTACGTCCACGGTGACTGCGTCGACGACGACCCCCGCCAGATCGAGGCGTACGAGGCCCTGGACCCGGCCGAACGCGCACGCCTGCACGACGAGCGCGCCGCCGCGCTGGCCGCCGCCGGCGAGTACTCCCTGAAACTCGGCGCGATCCCCTTCCACGCCGAGCACGGCACGGACCCCGGTGGCGCCGGCCTCGCCGCGCTGCGCGAAGCGGTCACCTACTGCCGGGGTGTCGGCCTCTACCAGGCCGCCGCCGACCTCGGCATCCGCGCACGCGCCATCGTCGACCGGGCCACCCAGGAAGAACAGTGGTGGTACTTCGCCGACGCCACCGGCATCACCCTCGCCACCCTCGGCCGCGCCGACGAGGCCAAAGCCATCTACGACGAGTCGCGCGCCGCCACCATCGACCCCGCGATGCACATGGAGCTCGCGTACGCCACCGCGATGCTGTACGCGCGCCACTACCCCGAGCCCCAACGCGACTACCCGCAGGCACGCGCGTGGATGAACATTTCCATCGCCATCGCGTCCCTGTTGGAGGAGCCCAAGGAACGCGCCTTCCACTCGGTGTTCGGCCGCAACGGTCTCGCACTCGTCGAGGTCCGCCAGAACAGCCCCGAGGCGGCGCTGCGCATGCTCGAGGACGGCATGGCCCGCCTGGACCGCGAACTCGAACCCGGCGAGCACATGCTGCACCGCACCGTGCTCCGCTACAACCGCGCGCAGGTCCTCGGCATGATGGGCCGTCTGGAGGAGGCCCTGGCCGACTACAACGCCGTCCTGGAGGTCGACGGCGACTTCCCCGAGCACCACTTCAACATCGGCAACATGCTGCGCCGCCTCAACCGCGACGAGGAGGCCGTCGCCGCGTACGAACGCGCGCTGAAGCTGTCCCCGCCGTTCCCCGAGGCGTACTACAACCGCGGCGACACCCGCCTGGAGATGGGGGACGTCGACGGCGCGCTCGCCGACTTCTCCTACACCATCGAGCTCGACCCGGCCCACGCCGACGCCAGAGCCAACCGCGCCGGCCTCCTCCTCGACCTCGGCGACACCGCCGCCGCCTGGCGCGACGTCACCCAAGGCCTCGAACTGGCCCCCGCGCACGCACACCTGCTGTGCCTGAAGGGCCGCCTGCTGGCCGAACGCGGCGAACCCGGCGCCGCACGCGAGACCCTGGCCTCGGCGCTGGCCCGCAACCCCCGCCTCGCCGAAGCCTGGGCCCTGCGCGGCGAACTCGCCTACCAGGCCGGCGACCTCACCGCGGCCCTCGACGACCTCACCCGCGCCGTCGACCTCAGCGACTCACCCGCCATCCGCTTCAACCGCGCCGTCGTCCACCACGACATCGGCAACCACGCCGAAGCCGCCACCGACTTCGGCAAGGTCCTCGCCGCCACCGGCGACGAGGAGGCCAGGCAGTACCTGGAAGCCTGCCACCGTGCCATGGAGCCGACCCCGTCCTGACCTCGCTCACCCATGACCCGGCACCCCCGCACCGGGGGGAGACCTTCGACCTCTCCCCGGACCGCTGCCTCCCGGTGGCGTGGCGATTCGCCCCCACGCCACCGGGACCCCTACCCCGTTCATGGGACGACCCTCACGTGCGGTACCGCTGACAGGATCGGCTCAGGGATGTCATCGGAGCGCGCCGTCCCGTGCGGCCACCGGCGAGCGGGCCGGCCGCGAGGAGACACGCGGACGGTGGAGCCGGCGGACGACCAGCGGGGACAGCGGGTTCTCGCGACATCCGAAGGGAAGGTGCCACGATGCCCGACCTGTTCGACCCCGTCCGGCTGGGACGCCTGACACTCCCCAACCGCCTGGTGATGTCGCCGATGACCCGCAGCCGCGCCGACGACCGAGGCGTCCCCCCACCCGCCGCCGCTGTGTACTACTCCCAGCGCGCCACCGCCGGCCTCATCATCACCGAAGGCACCCAGCCCAGCCTCGAGGGCCAGGGCTACCCCCGCACCCCCGGCCTCCACACCGACGCACAGGTCACGGCCTGGCGCCACATCACCGAAGCCGTCCACACCGCAGGCGGCCGCATCTACGCGCAACTGATGCACAGCGGCCGAATAGGCCACCCCAGCCTGAACGGCCTCCTCCCCGTGGCCCCGTCCCCTCTCCCCGCCGCCGGCCAGACCTACACCAAGGACGGCCGCCGCGACCTCCCCACCCCCAGGGAACTCACCACCGCCGAAGTCAGATCCACCATCCAGGACTTCGCGCGCGCCGCTCGGCGGGCCGTCGACGCCGGCTTCGACGGAGTGGAACTCCACGGCGGCAACGGCTACCTCATCCACCAGTTCCTCTCCCCGCACACCAACCACCGCACCGACCCCTACGGCCGCGACCCCCTCCTCTTCGCCGTACAGGTGACCACCGCCTGCGCCGAAGCGATAGGCCCCGACCGCGTAGGCCTCCGGATAACCCCCGGCAACACCCTGAACGACATCACCGACCCCGACCCCGACCAGACCTACCCCGCTCTGGCCGCCACCCTGGCCCCCCTGACCCTCGCCTACCTCCACGTAGGCGGCGTCGGTCCCACCACCCCCCTGGCAGCCAAACTCCGCGCCGCCTGGCCCACCACTCTGATAGCCGCCCCCAGCACCGGCGGCACGCTGCCAGAGGATGGCGGCCGAAGCCTCGCAGAACACTGCCTGACCAACGGCGCCGACTTAGTAGCCTTCGGCCGCGCCTTCCTGGCGAACCCCGACCTGGTTACCCGCCTCCGCACCGGAACACCCCTGAACCAACCCGACCCCACCACGTACTACGGCGGTGACCACCATGGCTACACCGACTACGCACTCTCCACCAAACCCGTAGCCTGACGAACCCCGATCTCCGCACACCGCGAGGCAGGGAAAAGCCACACCGCCTACGGCATGGTCCTCCCCTCCAGGCGCAGAGCGCCTTCCCGCTCGGGCTGTGTTTCCCAGAGGGCTCCGCCCCAATGCCGGGAAGTTAAGGCGGGGGGTTGGTTGTCAATAGCGCTGAGATGAGGATGGAGCTCCTGCTAGAACGTTGATCGACCAAGATCTCGTTCGTAGGCAGGAGCTCCGTGTGTGTGAGTGTGTCATGCCGGTGGGTGGGTGTGTGTGGGCTCCGGCGCATCTTGGGGTGCTGAGTGACGGGGTGCCGGTGGAGTTGGTGGATGAGGTGCTTGTGGAGTGCCGGCGAGGTGAGCGGCGGGTGCGGGTGTTGCCTGCACGGGTGGTGGTGTTTTTCGTCTTGGCGATGACCTTGTTCCCGGAGCGGGGGTATGCAGGGGTGTGGCGGGCGTTGTGTTGTTCGGTGCGGGGGGTGGGGGTGCCGTCGGCGGCGGCGTTGCGTCAGGCCAGAGCACGGCTGGGTGAGGCGCCGGTACGGATGTTGTTCGATCGGCTGCGCGGTCCGGTTGCCCCGGTTGCGACGCCGGGGGTGTGGTGGCGGGGGTTGCGGCTGGTGGCCTGGGACGGTTCCACGCTGGATCTGGCCGATGAGGCGGCGGTGCGTAAGGAGTTCGGGGCTCCGGTGCACGGCAGCGGGCGCGAGGGTGCGCCGCAGATGGCGTTCGCGCTCACCATCGAGTGCGGGACCCGGGCCGTCATGGACGCGGTGTTCGGGCATTGCCGCACGAGTGAGTCGGCATTGGTGGAACGGATGCTGGGCGCTCTTGCGCCGGGGATGCTGCTGCTTGCCGATCGCCGGTTCATCGGTCTTGGGCTGTGGCGGTCGGCCCGCCAGACCGGGGCCCACCTTTTGTGGCGCGCCACCGCTACCTTGGCCCCCACCGTGATCGCACACCTCCCCGATGGGTCCTACCTGGCCATGCGCCGCGGCCACAAGCACGAACGGCACCTGCGCGAGATGGTGCGCATCATCGAGGCCACCATCACCGTGACCCTCGCCGACGGCACCACACGCCACCAGACCTACAAGCTCATGACCACCCTGCTGGACCACCGCACCCACCCCGCCGCCGACCTTGTGGCCTGCTACCACCAGCGCTGGGAGATCGAAACCGCGTTATACGGCCTCAAAGCCATCCACAAAGGATCACTGCGACCCCTGCGATCACGCACCGTCCCCGGCATCGTCCAGGAGTTCTACGCCCTGCTGCTCACCCACCACCTGCTACGCCGCCTGGCCTGCCACGCCGCCCTGGACACCGGCCTGGACCCCGACCAGATCAGCTTCACCACCACCCTGCACACCACCCGCGACACCATCATCACCGCACACGGCACCCAGCCCCGCCACGCCCCCCAGGACTGGGCCTACACCCTCACCATGCTCACCAACCGGCCCATGCCCGCAACCCGACGCCCAAGGACCAGCCCACGCGTCAAAAACCGTCCCAAAGTCCGCTACCCCTTCCGACAAACACACCCCGACCCCAAACCCAAAACCGCCAGCTACACCATCACCATCCGCAGCCCCTTGACACTCACCCTCGCCGCCTAACTTCCCGGCATTGGGGCTCCGCCCCCCTCGCTCCCCGGACACCCCCACGGGCCGGCCACCGTAGACGAGCCGGCACCGGCGATCACGGTCACGGGATCCCTGCTCGACGGTCCCCGCGAGAATGAACCAGACCGTCTTACCGGGCTTGCCGTCTTGTGCGGGTCACATCCCCCACCTGATGGCCAGACAGCTATTCAGGGGCAAACGACAACTGTGTAGAGGCGGCACAACTCGCTGACGGCAACCGGGTCGTCCGCGACAGCAAGACCCCGGCAGGGCCGACGCTCGGAGTCTCGGCCGGTGAGTGGAAGATATTCACCGTGAGACTCAAGTCCAGCGAATTCGGCCGGCCGGTGTGAGCTGTCCTTCGTGATCCAATTGCCCCGGCGCATTGTTGAGCGGAGTGCCGGCAGGGCTGGGTGGATCGCTCGGGAGAGTGGTACTTCGTCGTTTCCGGCCACTGTGTTGGTGGGGACGGAGGAATTCAGGCGGCCCGAGTCCGCATGGATCTGCGGCAGCCCAAGGGGGAGATTCCTTCGGGCTGCCGGCTGTTGATCGCTACCTGAAGTCACGTTCCGCGATTACGGTCCGAATTTTTCCCGGCTCCGATAGGCCGGCCGTGAATGGCGCTTTGGTGAAACGTTCAGTCCGCGCTACTGGAGAGTGAACTGTGCGTTCCAGGCGCTGTCACCGGGATAGAGGTTGACCAGCGCAGGGGCTCCTGCGGACGGCGAGGAGCCCGAGATGTTGAGGTACAGGACCGAGCAGCAGGTCGTGCGAACGTGGTAGAGGGGCAGGCCGCCCAGTGTGGCGCCGGTCGGGAGGACCTGGAAGCGCTGGCTGACGCCGGAGTCGCAGTCCCATTGCATCGTCCAGGAGCCGTTGATCTTGTTAGGCCTGGTTGTGAGGTCCAGGCACTTGCCGCTGTTCTGGTTGACCCAGTTGACGTAGCAGTTGGAACCACACGGCGCGTTCATGAGCCATTTCTGGTTCGCCGCGTACGTGCAGGGAGCCTGCTGGATCGACGCGCCGTTGCTGGTAGAGGCCCCTGCCACTTCCAGGCACATGCCGGTGTGCCGGACGCGGAGGAGGTACGGGCCGGTCGTGGCGGCGGACGCCGGCGCGGACGGCACGATCAGACCCAGCATAAGCACCAGGGTGGCGATCGAGGATGTTGCGGTTTTCCGCAATAAGCGCATGTCGCATGCCTCCCAACTGTTTCGGAGACGTCAGAATGGACGATGAACAATGGCTGGTCCAGCCGTCTCCGCCATCCCGAAGGACAGCCCGGACCGAAATACCCCGGACGGTGATGGTGATCGCTACTGAACGCGAGGTTCTACCGAGCGGTGTTCTGAGTCGGATGCAGGCGGAATAGGTTCCGGACTGGCGAAGCGCTCGGTCGCGGCGACTCGTGGGGAAGCGGACTGTAGTGCTGGGACGCAGCGCCGTTCTTGGTAAGCCGGTCGGGATGTTGTTGCCGGCCGGGGACGCCACGGTGACCTACTGCCATTCGCGGACGATCGGGCTGGTGGCGATCGTCGGGGAGGCCGACATCCTGGTGGCGGGCTGTGGGCCGGCCGCGGTTCATACGCGGAAGCTGTGGTCTTCCGCGTCGGTCCGCCGCACCCTGGCAAGTACGCTCGACCCGGAGTGGTCGTCGGTGTCGAACCCGGCGCGTGCCCGCACACCGCGGTCCGGGATGGCCCGACGATCACACCGGCGTCACCGATGTCGCGGACTTCGTCGGCCGGCGGGAGGCGATATGCCTACACCGCCTGTTCGCTGCACCCGGACGCGGACCGGCCCGGCATGCCGTACGTGATGTTCATGTCGGCCGGCGGCGGTGTCCTCCAGGGAGACTGTTACCGTATCGGGCTGGACTGCGGCCCCGGCACGACCGTGCACTTCTCCAGCCAGACCGTCACACGGCTCTACCGCATGGAACACGACTACGCCACTACCACCTGGTGGTGCGCTATGGCGAGCAGGGGCGATGTCACCCTCAGGTGTGAGGCCGCGACGGAGGTTCGACGACCCGCCTCCGGCCTGCGAGGACCGGTTGAAAAGGTGCAGTGAAGGATGCGGGTGCGAGCAAATGCCCGTCGATCGCGGAAGTGCCGAAGGAGAACGATGACCCGGAGGAACCCCCAGGTCGCGGTGCTCGTGCTCGAAGGCGCGAAGCCGCTCGATGTCGGCATCCCGGCGCAGGTGTTCGCCAACCGGCCGAGCATGCCGTACGAGGTGCGGGTGTGCGGCGCCGCACCCGGACTGGTGACCGGCGGCGACGGCCTCTCGTATCACGTGGCCGAGGGGCTCGACGCCTTGGAGCACGCCGGCACCATCTTCATCCCCGGCTTTCGGGAGCCGGTGACCACAGAACCGCCGGCGACGGTCGTCGAAGCGCTCATGGCAGCCCATGAGCACGGGACCCGGCTCGCGGCGATCTCCACAGGGGCGTTCGCGCTGGCGGCGACGGGCCTGCTCGACGGCAAGCGGGCCACGACGCACTGGCACTACACCAAGGCCCTCGCCAAGAAGCATCCGCTCGTACAGGTGGACGAGAACGTGCTGTTCGTGGACGAGGGCGACGTGCTCACGTCGGCGGGTGCGGCATCCGGCATCGACCTGTGCCTGCACTTGGTGCGGCGCGATCATGGCGTCACGCTCTCCAACCACGTGGCGAGACGGCTGGTGGCGGCGCCCTATCGCAGCGGGGGCCAGGCGCAGTACGTTCCCCGGAGCGTGCCCGAGCCGCTTGGCGACCTGTTCGCGAGCACGCGTGAGTGGGCCCTCGCGCACCTCGCCGAGCCGTTGACCCTCGAGGTGCTGGCACGCAACGCGAAGGTGTCGGCGCGCACCTTCTCCCGGCGGTTCAAGCAGGACACCGGCTACACGCCGATGCAGTGGGTGCTCCGGGCTCGGGTGGACCTGGCGCGCGAACTGCTCGAACGCACCGATCTAGGCGTGGAGCAGATCGCCGACCGCGTCGGGCTCGGCACCGGCGCGAACCTGCGTCTGCACTTCCAACGCATTCTCGGCACCTCCCCGACGGAGTACCGTCACACCTTTTCTGCCTGAACGCCACGTTGGCGAGATCCTTGCGGCCGGTGGCGGAGGTTATGGCGTGATCCTTGCGACCCATGTCGCTCAGGCCACTGTCAGGCTGAGACCCGGATGCCGATCATGGAGGTCGTAGCGAAAGGACTCTCAATGACCCGCATCGCCGTCAACGGATTCGGCCGTATCGGACGCAACACCCTCCGCGCACTGCTTGAGCGCGACAGCGACCTCGAAGTGGTCGCCGTCAACGACCTCAGCGCTCCTCAGACCCTCGCGCACCTGCTCAAATATGACAGCTCGTTCGGCCGTCTCGGCCGCTCGGTCGAGGTGGACGGAGCCGAGCTCGTGGTCGACGGCCGCCGCGTCACGGTGCTCTCCGAACGCGAACCGGTCAACCTGCCGTGGGCCGAACTGGGTGTCGACATCGTGCTGGAGTCCACCGGCCGCTTCACCGCGGCGGCCGCCGCCGGCGCTCACATCAAGGCCGGTGCCAGACGCGTGCTGGTGAGCGCCCCTTCCGACGGCGCCGACGTCACGCTCGCCTACGGTGTGAACACCGAAGCGTACGACCCGGCCGAGCATGTGATCATCTCGAACGCCTCGTGCACCACGAACGCGCTGGCTCCGCTGGCATCCGTGCTCGACGATCTGGCCGGCATCGAGCACGGCTTCATGACCACGGTGCATGCCTACACGCAAGAGCAGAACCTGCAGGACGGCCCCCACCGCGACCTGCGCCGCGCTCGCGCCGCAGGCGTGAACATCGTGCCCACCACCACCGGCGCCGCGAAGGCCATCGGGTTGGTGCTGCCGAACCTCGACGGCAGGCTGTCGGGTGACTCGATCCGCGTACCGGTCCCCGTGGGTTCGATCGTGGAGTTGAACACCACGGTCTCTCGCGCGGTCACCCGCGACGAGGTGCTCGCGGCCTACCACGCCGCCGCCGGTGGCAGGCTCAAGGGCATCCTGGAGTACGCCGACGAGCCGCTGGTCTCCAGCGACATCACCGGCCACCCCGCGTCCTCGATCTTCGACGCCGCACTCACCCGCGTCGACGGCAGGCACGTCAAGGTGGTGGCCTGGTACGACAACGAGTGGGGCTTCTCCAACCGCGTCGTCGACACACTCGAACTGCTCGCACGCGACTGACCGATCCAAGACGGTCCTGAGATCCGCGTCGCCCCGCAGCGGCGGCCGCCTCGCCATCTTGTGGCAGGATCGCGGGATGCTGCGACTCACCGATTTCATCATCGACTGTCCGGACACCATGAAGCTGGCGGCCTTCTACTCCGAGGTGACGGGCCGGCCGATCAAGGACGGTAGCGACGAGAACTGGGCCGGTATCCAGTTCGGTGAGGTTGAGCTGGCTTTTATTCGGGTGGAGGACTACCGCGCTCCGCGGTGGCCGGACAGCGAGCACCCCAAGCAGTTCCACCTGGACTTCGAAGTGGACGAGATCGAGGTCGAGCAGCGCCGTGTGCTCGAACTCGGCGCGACGATGCAGCAGGATTTCGTCGACCCCGACGGCTACGGCTGGCGGGTCTACACCGACCCGATCGGCCATCCCTTCTGCCTGTGCCGCAACAGGAGCGCCATTTGGACCGACCAGGGTCTGAGCTGGTCGAAGCGCGACTGAGAGCTGCGTCGTGAGCCAGGGTCCGAAGCGCCGCTCCGGCCGCCGTACCTGCCGTACCTGCCGTACCTGCCGTACCGAGCGAATACGCCGTCCGGTTGCCGAACTGCTGCTTTCCGCCGGCGCATCCGGTTCACGTGAAATTGTTCCGGTAGGTGTGAGGGCTGACGCCGACGACGCGTTTGAAGCGCTCGCGGAAGGCGGTGGGGGAGCCGAAGCCTGCCTGGGCCGCGATGCGTTCTATCGAGTGGTCGGTGGTTTCCAGTAGGTGCTGCGCCTGGCGGATGCGGGCTCGGTGGAGCCATTGCGCGGGTGTGGTGCCGGTTTCCTGGCGGAAGCGCCGTATCAGGGTGCGGGTGCTTGTGCCGGCTTGGTGAGCGATGTCGGTGAGGGTGAGGTCCCGGGTGAGGTTGTCGTCGAGCCAGCGCAGGAGGGGTTCCATGGTGGAGCCGCGGGGGGTGGGTGGGTACTGCTGGACGATGAACTGGGACTGGCCGCCTTCGCGTTCCAGGGGCATGACGGACAGGCGGGCCGCGTCGGCGGCGACGGCGGAGCCGTGGTCGCGGCGGATCATGTGGAGGCAGAGGTCCAGTCCTGCCGCGGCGCCGGCCGAGGTGAGGATCCGGCCGTTGTCGACGTAGAGGACATCTGGGTCGACGTCGATGTCGGGGTAGGTGGTGGCGAGTCGGGTGGCGGCCATCCAGTGGGTGGTGGCGCGCAGGCCGCTGAGTAGTCCGGCGGCGGCGAGGGTGAAGGTGCCGGTGCAGATGGAGGCGATGCGGGTGCCGTCGGCGGCGGCTCCGGCGAGTGCGTCACGGACGGCCGGGGACGGGGGGCCGGCGGGGTGGGTGGTGCCGGGCACGATGATCGTGTCCGCGTCCGCCAGTGCGTCCAGGCCCCAGGTGGTGCGCAGGGTGAAGAAGCCGGCGTTCACGTCGGGGTGCTCGGCGCAGACCCGTACCCGGTAAGCGGGACGGCCGTCGGGGAGGCGGGTGCGGGTGAACACCTCGATGGGAGTGGAGAGGTCGAACGGGATCACCTGGTCCAGCGCGAGGACGGCGACGGTGTGCATGGCGAGAATGTACGCCTGCATCCGATTCTCGCCAACGGTGTGACGCTGCTCGTGGCCGGGTGGTGGGGTGCTCATAGGTGTTGGCGTTATTCCGTTGGTGGTTGTCGCTCCTGCCACTGGGAGACGGGGGATCCGGCTCGTTAGCCTCGACCGCGTCCCGCCGCTTCTCACCGGAACAGGCGCTCCCATGATCGCTCGACTCGTCACCCTCACAGCTTCGGAATTCCTCCACGCGCACGGCACCGCGGGTATCTTCACCGTGCCGTGTGGACGTCGCCAGGAGGGATCCTGACGATGAGCTTCGTCGTACCGATCCTGATCGGCGTCGGGTACGTGTGCCTCATGTCGCTGATCCGCGAACCGCACCGGCGCAGGTTCAACGCGGTCATGGTGGCCGGCGCCGGGGCGGCCTACCTCAGTGGCGGGGGGTTCGGCCCATGGGAGTTCGCCTTCACGGCCGTCATCACCTACTGCGCCTACCGCGGACTGGAGTCGTGGACCTTCGTCGGCGCCGGGTGGCTGCTGCACACCGGCTGGGATCTGTTGCACCACCTGCACGGCAGCCCGATCATTCCCTTCGCGGACCATTCCTCCCTGGGATGCGCGATCTGCGATCCCGTGATCGCCGTGTGGTGCTTCGCCGGCGGCCCTTCGGTCACCGGCCTGCTTCACCTGCGTCTCCGCCGTTCCCGCGTCGAGCGGCCCGCGACGCCTCCACTTTGATGGCTGCTCGGTTGTGAATGGTCAGGGGGAGGGGGTGCGGGGGCGGTTCCACCACAGGGAGAGGGCCAGGGCCGCGGTGATGAGTAGGGCGGCGGTGGCGGTGAAGGCGGGGGCGGTGTCTATTTCCTGGTGGATCACGGTGAAGGTGCTGGGGAGGGTGTTGAGGGCCGAGTCGAGTTCGGCGGCGTTCTCGGCGCGGTGGTAGGTGCCGCCGGTGGTTTCCGCTATTTGCTTGAGGGTGGGTTCGTCGATGTCGCGGAGGGCTCTGCCGGGGCCGCGGCCGCCGAGACCGCCGTAGCGGCCGTAGTCGTTGAGTTGGTTGCCGATGCAGACCATGGGGGCCGGGTCGGTGGTGCCGAAGCCGATGGGGAAGACGCGGATGCGGCGCAGGGCCGCTTCTTCGGCGGCGGTGGACGGTTCCACGCCGTGGCTGTTGGCGCCGTCGGTGAGCAGGACGATGGCGGCGGCGGCGTAGCCGGAGCCGGGGGCTTCGGCGGGGGTGGCGCCAGTGGGAGGGATCGACGGGTCGGCTTCGGCTATGGCGTCGATGGCGGTGAGCATGGCCTGGCCGATGGCGGTGCCGTTGGAGACGGTGATGCCGTCCAGGGCTTTGATCAGTGCGTCGGTGTCGTCGGTGGGGGGGACGAGAAGGCCGGCGCTGCCGGCGAAGGTGACCAGGCCGATGCGGGGGCCGCCTCGCTGGGACTCGATGAAGTCGACGGCGGCTTTTCGTGCGGCGGTGATGCGGTTGGGGTCGACGTCTGTGGCGCACATGGAGCGGGAGACGTCGAGGGCCAGCAGGATCGTGGCGGACGTCCGCGGGACCGGTACCGACGCCTGGGGTCGTGCGGCACCTACGGCCAGCAGGGCGAGGCCGGTGATGAGGAGCGCGGCGGGGATCTTCCTGGTCCAGCGGGTACGGCCCGGGAGGGCGGCTCGTACGAGGGCGATCGAGGTGACGCGGACGGCGGACTTGCGGCGGCGGCGCCTGGCCCACTCGCGTACGGCGAAGAGCAGGGGGAGGGTCAGGAGCGAGAGCAGGGCCCAGGGCCAGGAGAAGGACATTCAGATCACTTGTCCGGTCCGGTGTGGCGACAGAATCCAGGGCCAGGGGTTCGGCATTCAGATCACCCGGCCGGTCCGGAGGAGCGTCAGGGCGGCTCCGGCGGTGAGCAGGGCGAGGGCCAGGCCGCTGAGGGCTCCGGCGAGGGGGAGTGGTTCGTCGGAGACGGTGATGCGGAGGTCGATGGCGCCGGCGACGTCGTCCAGTCGGTTGGCGTCGGAGGCGGGGTGGTAGGCGCCGCCGGTGGTTGTGGCGATCAAGGTGAGGGTGTCCTCGTCGAGGGATGTCTGCAGGTGGTAGCCGTCGACCTTCACTGTCGTGCCGGTCTCGGTGCCGACGCCGACGGTGTGGACGCGGACGCCTGCGCGCTGGGCCGCGGCGGCGGCCGGTTCGATGTCGCCGCCGCGGTTCTGGCCGTCGGAGAACAGGACTATCGTCGCGGACGGCCAGTAGCCGAGGTCGGGGGTGGCGCCGTCGCGGTCGACGGCCACGGCCTTGCCGGTGATCGCCGAGAGTGAGCCGAGGATGGCGGCGCCTATCGAGGTGCCGCCGGAGATCTTCAGGCGGTCGATGGCGGCGAGCGCGAGGGAGTGGTCGGCGTCGGGACGTGCGGTGGTGAGCGAGCCGCGTCCGAACGCGACGACGCCGATGTCGACGCTGTCGGGTTGCGCCGCGACGAACGCGCGGGCCGCGCGCTGCGCCGCGGCCAGGCGGGTGGGGGTGACGTCGTCGGCACCCATGCTGTTGGAGACGTCGACGGCGAGGACGACGGTGCCGGCGGCCCGCGGCACCGGCACCATGGCGGTGGGCCCGGCGGTGGCGACGGCGAGTACGCCGACGCCGGCGACCGTCAGGCCGGTGGCGAGGTACGTCCGGCGGCCACCCGGTACGGTGACGCCGGCCGCGGCGAGCGTGGCCGCGCGGCGGCGCGCGGACGTGACGGCGGCCCAGGCCAGGGCCACTGTCACGAACAGACCCACGACCAGCAGAAGAGGGGAGGACAGCGTCATGAGGAACCCTCCGCCGGCCTCGTGGCCACGGTGCGGAGTCCGGGGCCGGGGATGGCGCCGGGTCCGGTGGGGTGGCCGGTCACGGGGTGCGGTCCCGGGTGCGGGCTACCACCTCGACGAGGGTTTCTGTGAGGTCGTGGCCGGTGTCGACGCGGTGGACGGGGACGCCGGCGCGGCGCATGCCGGTGGTGAGTCTGGCTTCGCGGTCGTCGACGGCGGTGCGGAAGCGGAGGCGGAGGAGGGGGTCGGTGGAGTCGACGAGGAGTTGTTCGCCGGTTTCCGCGTCCTCGACGACGATGAGGCCCGCTTCGGGGAGCGCGTCGTCGGCGGGGTCCACGATGCGCAGCGCGACGACCTCGTGGCGGCGGGACAGGCGCTGGAGTGAGCGTTCCCAGTCGCCGTCGCCGATGAAGTCCGACAGGACGAGGACGAGTGCGCGGCGGCGCGCGAGGCGTCCGGCGGCGTCGAGCATCTCCGCGAGGTCGGTCGTGGCGCCGGTCCTGGTGCCGGAGGCGCGTTCCAGTTCGGCGGCGATGCGGAGCGCGTGCCGGCGGGTGGTGCCTGGGGGGACGACGCGCAGGATGCCGGTGTCGAAGAGGACGGCGCCGACGCGGTTGCCGCCGCGGCCGAACAGGCGGGTCAGGAGGAGCGCGAGTTCGGTGAGGACGTCGTGTTTGCCGCGTCCCGGACGGCCGGCGGTCATGGACGCCGAGCGGTCGAGCACCAGCCACACGGTCAGTTCGCGGTCCTCGGTGAACAGCCGCAGGTGTGGTTCGTCCAGGCGCGCGGTGACGTTCCAGTCGATGTGCCGCGCGTCGTCGCCGTCGCCGTAGGCGCGCAGGCCGGTGAAGTCGATGCCGGAACCGCGGTGCGTGGTGCGGTGCGCGCCTTGGAGTCTGCCGTCGAGCCTGCGGACGACCTTCCATTCCAGGCGGAGCAGGAGCTTCTCCGATGCGGTGGCCATGTCAGCGGTTCCGCAGGACGACTTCGGGGGTCCGTACGGCTCTGAGCACGTTGGTGACGATCGTGTCGGCGTCGACGTCGTCGGCGAGGGCCTCGTAGGACAGCACGAGGCGGTGGCGCAGCACGTCCAGCGCGAGTTCGCCGACGTCGTGCGGCAGCACGTAGTCACGGCCGCGCAGGAACGCCAGAGCGCGTGCGCCGGTGACGAGCGCGATGGACGCGCGCGGGCTCGCGCCGTAGGTGACGTACCGTTCCAGTTCGCCGAGCCCGGCCGTCGCGGGGGAGCGGGTCACCGCGACCAGCCGTACCGCGTAGTCGACGATCGCCGGGTCCACGTAGACCTGCCGCGCGCGGCCGCGCATCGCGATCAGTTCCTCGGCGGTCACCATAGCCTGCGGCGGCTCCGGCGGACGCAACGCGCGGCCGACGATGGCCTGCTCCTCGGCCTGCGTCGGGTAGCCGACGATCACTTTCATCATGAATCGGTCGACCTGCGCCTCAGGCAGCGGGTACGTGCCTTCGGACTCGATCGGGTTCTCCGTCGCCATGACCAGGAACGGCTCCGGCACGCGGAAGGTCTCCCGGCCGATCGTAACCTGGTGTTCCTGCATGACCTCGAGCAGCGCGCTCTGCACCTTGGCCGGGGCCCGGTTGATCTCGTCGGCCAGCAGCAGGTTCGCGAACACCGGCCCGAGTTCGGTGCGGAACTCCCCGGAGTGCTGGTGGTAGACCCGTGTGCCGACCAGGTCGGCCGGCACCAGGTCAGGGGTGAACTGGACCCGCTGGAAGCTGCCGCTGATGGCCGCGGCCAGCGATTTCACCGCGAGGGTCTTGGCCAGGCCCGGCACGCCTTCGACGAGCAGGTGGCCGTCGGCGATCAGCGCGACGGCCATGCGTTCCAGCAGGGTGTCCTGACCGACGATCGTGTGTTTGACCTCGAACAGGACACGTTCGAGCGGATGGGACGGCCCGGAGGAGTTGGTCGAGGTCATGGGTTCCTTTTCATGGTGCTTCGATCAGATCTGCGGCCCGCCGCCTGGGCCTTCGCCGTCGTCGCCGAGCGCCGCGCCGATCGGCACCGCGAACGCGATGCCGGCGAACGCCTCGTCACCGCCGGGGTCGGCGATCGAGACGACGATCCCGATGACCGAGCCGCGCGCGTCCAGCAGTGGACCGCCGGAACTGCCGGGGTTGACGGACGCGTCGAACTGGATGAGCCCGCTCAGGTCGCCTTTCGTGACGGTCCGGTCCAGCCCCGACACGACCCCGGTGGAGACGCTGTAGGTGAGGCCGAGGGGATTGCCGATGGCCACGACCGGCGCGCCGACGGCCACCGCGCCGCCGAGCGTCGCCGGGACGACGATCTCCGGCAGTCTGGCGGGCCTGAGCGTCGCGACGTCGGCCCGTGGGTTGGACGACGCGACGACGGCGTCGGCCTTGGTGCCGTCCGAGAACGTCACGGTGACGTCCTCGGCCTCTTTGACGACGTGGTACGCCGTCACGATCGTCCCGTCCTCGGCGGCGATCACCCCCGTCCCGAGCGACGGCCCCGCACGGATGACCACCACAGAGGGCCCGGTCCTCTCGAACACCTCCGTCACCGTGAGTTCCACGCTCGGCGTCGGACTCGGCGTCACCGCGGCCTGCTCACCTTTCCCGCCTCCTCCGAGCCGGTACGCGAGCAACGCCACGACGACGAGCGCGACCACACCCGCCACGATCCACCTGGCCGTCCCGGCCCCGGCTGTTCGGGTCTCGGGCCTGACGGCCTCATGTGGCGCGTGCTCCATCACACCAATCTATAAAAAGTGGTCAAAAGTGGACCAAACTTCTCCTGGGAACTCCATGAGAATCGGATCCGTACGACCGACGGTCATCGGTGGGGCCGTCGGGGCGACGCGGGCCGGCACCGGTGGTCCCGGGTGTGGCCGACCGGTGCCACGCAGGCGTTTTTGTCGGTGTGGCGGGCCAGACTCATAGCCGACGGCTTTCGTGGAGGAGGGGTGCATGCCGCGGCGAGGGAATGGCAGGCGGAGGTCTCGGCGGAAAAGGGAAATGTGGGTGGCGGGGCTGGTGGGGATGGGGAGTGCGGTTCTGGGTTTGTTATGGTTTGTCGGCAATTATTCGAGATCGGCGTTAGTGGTCGGCTGTCTGCTGGTCATCGCGACCGGAGGCGGGCTCTATCTCCGGTACCGGATGCTGGAGAAGGAGCGGATGCGATTTCTCGCCGCCAATTCCGAGCTGGCGAAGATCGACCGGATGACCGGTGACCAGTTCGAGCATCTGGTCGCGCAGCGGATGATCGCCGACGGGTTCCGGCAGGTCGACAAGCGGGGACGGGCCGGGGACGGCGGGGTGGACATCACGGCGGTGGTTCCGGGCCATGGACGATTCGCGGTGCAGTGCAAGCGTTACCGCAAGAGCGTGGGGGCTCCCGAGGTGCGCAACTTCCTCGGTGCGCTGGCCAACGGCTTCGCCGGCCATACCGGCATTCTCGTGACCTCCGGGTCCCTGACCAGACAGGCGCGCGTAGAGGCGCTCGGCGCACGTCAGCCGCTGGTGCTGGTCGAGCGTGACCGGCTCGCGGAATGGATGCTCGGGAGGGTGACCCTCTCACCGGCCGGGCCACGTGGACGCGGCGAGGTGACGCGGGGAGGGCCGGGGTTCACGCCGAGCGCGGAGTGAGAGGGGGGGATCGGGGAGCGAGCGGGGACGCGGGGGAACGTGGGGCGGGGGGTGACGCTGGGTTGGGTGTCCGGTGACCCTGGGGCTCCTAGCGTGACCGTAGCCGGTGGGGAGCCGGGTACGGACGACGAGGGGCCGGGGTATGTGGGGGCTGTCATCGGGAGACGCGCTGATCAGCGCCGACTCCTGCGCCGTGGGTATGCGGGGGCCGGCATCGGGGGGTCGGGGACGGGGGTCGTACGGCTGGGGGTTGGCTGCGCTTGTGGTGGCGGTCGCGGTGAGTGGGTGCTCGCGTGGGGAGGCGCCGCGTGGGGCCGCCACGCCTTCGGCGTCCGCGTCCGCGCCGGTGTCGGCGCCGGGGCCGGGGACGGCCGCGCCGGGGGAAGGGCAGGGAGCCGGAGGTGCGGCGGCGGCGCGTGTGGAGCCGGGGAAGAAGGTCGATGTCTACCGGCATGACCGGCCGGGGTCGTTGAGCCCGGTGGTGGCGGGGTTTCCTTCGCTGGTCTACGTGCCGAACAGTGACAGCGGGACGGTCAGTGTGATCGACCCGGAGACGTACAAGGTGGTGCGGCACTTCCGGGTGGGGAAGCGGCCGCAGCACGTGGTGCCGTCGTGGGATCTGAAGACGCTCTGGGTGAACAACAACGAGGGGAACACGCTCACGCCGATCGACCCCGCCACGGGGCAGCCGGGTGCGCCGGTCGTGGTGGACGATCCGTACAACCTGTACTTCACGCCGGACGGCACGTCGGCGCTGGTGATGGCGGAGCGGCTGAACCGGCTCGACTTCCGTGACCCCCGGAACTTCACACTGCGGCGGTCGATGGAGATGCCGTGCCGGGGGATCAACCACGCGGACTTCACCGTGGACGGCCGGACGATGCTCGCGAGCTGCGAGTTCTCCGGTCATCTGGTGGCCGTCGATCTCACCGGCCCGAAGGTGCGCAAACGCGTCACGCTGCCGGGTCACAGCATGCCGCAGGACGTGAAGCTGTCACCCGACGGGACGACGTTCTACGTCGCGGACATGGCCAAGGGAGGGGTGTGGCTGGTCGACGCCGCACGGCTCGCGGTCGAGAAGTTCGTGCGGACGGGGGCCGGGGCCCACGGCCTGTACGTCAGCCGCGACTCGCGCGACCTGTACGTCTCCAACCGGGGGGCCGGGTCGGTGTCGGTGGTGTCGTTCGCCAAGCGCAAGCCGGTGGACACCTGGCGCATCCCCGGTGGCGGGTCACCGGACATGGGAGGTGTGTCGGCGGACGGCCGGAAACTGTGGCTGGCGGGCCGGTACCACGGGGTGGTGTACGTCTTCGACACCGTCAAGGGACGCCTGATCCGCACCGTTCCGGTGGACGCCGGGCCGCACGGGCTCGCGGTGTACCCGCAGCCGGGGAGGTACTCCCTCGGTCACACCGGCGTGTTCCGCTAGTCCCTGTGCCACCGGGACGGCAAACGGAGGGTCGTGCGGCTCTGTGCGGCTGAGGGAGCCGGGGGTCGTGCGGCCGGGGGCCGTGTGTTTTCGTGCGGCCGAGGTGGCCGGAGGGATTCGTGTGGTCACCGGGTCGCCGGGGTGGGCCGGAGGGGTTCGTGAGGTGCCGTTGTGGGGAGCAGGTTCCTACCTTTTGGCGACATCTCACCGGGGGAGTGCCGCGTCCTTAATCACGGTGCGGCACTACACAAACGGGGGTCTGATGACTTCATCGGGATATGTCAGGGCGCAACCGCCGAGTGACCGGGTGCTGCGCCTGGCCGGCGATCCGGACGCCGTGGCGCGCGCCAGGCGGCTCGTGTCGTCCGCCGTGGGGGCCGCGCATCCGCTGCACGACGACTGCGTGCTGCTGACCAGTGAGATCGCCACGAACGCGGTGCGGCACTCCGCCTCGGCCGGCGGCACGTTCACGTTATCGGTGTCCTACTCGGCCGAGTGGGTGCGGGTCGCCGTGCAGGACGCCGGGTCGCCGGAGCCGCCGTTCGGCTGGCGTCCCGCCTCGCCGCTGGAGACCGGGGGCCGGGGGTTGCAGCTGCTTGAGGCGCTCGCGCACCGCTGGGGCTTCATCCGGGAGTCCGGCAAGAACAACGTGTGGTTCGAGATGCACATCGAGCTCGCCACCCGCGCACGGGTCCCCGCCAACGGCGGACGCGCGGCCCGGTGACCGGGACGGGTCAGCCGAGGTCCAGGTGGCACAGGCCCTCGGCGAGGACCTTGGTGGTGAGGCGGGTGCGGCTGTCGCAGCCGAGCTTGGCGAAGATGTGCTCCAGGTGGGTGGTCACGGTGCGCACGCTCAGGACGAGCGTCGCGGCGATCTGCGGGTTGGAGTCGCCGAGCGCGACGCGGCTGAGGACGTCCACCTCGCGGGCCGTCAGGTCGTACGGCAGCGAGCACGGCCGTTCGGCGATCACGGCTCCCTGGATGGCGCCGCGCGGTCCCACCCCGGCGCGGTGCACCCGCACCTCGCGCCACGTCCCCGCGCGGTCCAGCCACAGGCCGCGGCGCGACAGCTCACGCGAGTCGATGAAGTCCCTGGCGAGGCCCGTCATCGCGGGTTCGCGCGCCACGGCGTCCGACGAGGGCCATCCGGCCACCTCGCGCCGCCGGCCGCACCGCTCGAACGCCAGCGCGTGGAACCCGGCCGGCAGGCCGAGCGGGTCGATGACGCACCGGGTGATGTCGGTGACGTGCGCGAGCACGCCGGACACGGCGCTCAGCAGCGCCGGGGTCTGCGGCGGCAGCGGCTCGCGGGAGTTGACATGCACGAGGCCGGTGTAGCGGTCGCCGTCGACGAACAGCGGCGCCGTCACGCCGGAGCGCCAGCCGTACGGCGCGAGGTGCCTGCCGAACCACGCCTCGGTGCCGGGTGCCCCCATGTCCAGCGGCACGCGGGACGCCATGGCGCGCCGGTAGGGGTCCAGCCTGGCGTACTCCTCGGCGGCCTCGGCGTGGACGCGCGGGTAGCCCGACGACACCAGGCTGCTGTGCCGGCCGGTCGCCGGGTCGAACGCCACGAAGTCGTACGCCTCGAACGGGACGACGACGCGCAGCGCGGTCATGGCGCCGTGCGCTCCGGACCCGCCGGCCACCTGGAAACCGACCTCGGTGAACGCATGGAGGTGGCGGGCACTCAGGGTGATCTGATCCATCACTCCTCCGCGATCATCATGGCCGACGGCGCGGGCCGCCGGAATACGTAATCCTTCCGATGTAGAGCCTTGCCTCGCTATTTAGCCTCTCCGGCATCACGCCCGAGCGACGGAGAGGCAGAGGAAAAGTGACGGTCGTCAGCAACGCGCGAGGTGCCGCCGTCCTCCTCGCGGCGGCGCTCGCGCTGAGCGCCTGCGGTGGCTCCGGCGGATCGGGTGGTGGCTCAGGCGGCGGGGACCAGGGCCCGAAGCGGTTCTCCGTCGCGCTGACCGAGCCCGACCACCTCACCCCGGGGAACACCTCCAGCAGCTACTCGATCACCGTACTGCAGGCGCTGTTCGACACGCTCGTCGTCATCGGCCCGGACGGCACGCCGCAGATGCGGGCCGCCGAGTCGGTGACCAGCGAGGACCAGAAGACCTGGACCATCAAGATCAAGCCGGGTCAGAAGTTCCACAACGGCGAGGACGTCACCGCGCAGAGCTTCGCCGACGCCTGGAACGCCGCCGCGTACGGCCCGAACGCCTGGACCAACAACTACTATTTCGCCAACGTCGAGGGTTACGACAAGCTGAACCCCGAGGCCGAAGGCGCGAAACCGGCGACCGACAAGCTGAGCGGCCTGAAGGTCGTGGACCCCGCCACCCTTGAGGTGACGCTGACCGCGCCGTTCAGCCAGTTCCCCATCACGCTCGCCTACACCGGTTTCGCGCCGATGCCGAAGGCCGCGTTCACCGACCTGAAGGCGTACGACGGCAAGCCCATCGGCAACGGGCCGTTCGCGCTGGACGGCGACTGGCAGCACAACCGGCAGATCGCGCTGAAGCGGTTCGACGGGTACACCGGGCCGCGTCCCGCCAAGTCCGAAGGCGTGCTGTTCAAGATCTACGCCAGCCGCGACACCGCGTACACCGACCTGCGGGCCGGCAAGGTGGACCTGCTGCAGACCATCCCCCCGGCGAGCGCGCCGGAGGCCAAGCGGCTGCTCGGCGAGCGGTTCGTGCCGACCGCGAGCGGCACCATGGACTACCTCGGCTTCCCGGTGTTCGACAAGCGGTTCCAGAGCGCCGACCTGCGTAAATCCATCTCGATGGCCATCGACAGGCAGGCCATCGTGGACGCGGTGTTCAACGGCGCGTTCAAGCCGATGGGCTCCCTGGTGGCGCCGCTCGTGCCGGGGTACCGCGAAGGCGCCTGCGGCGAGGCGTGCGTGTACGACCCCGCCAAGGCCAAGGCGCTGTACGACAGGTCCGGCGGGTTCTCCGGCACGCTCAACCTGTACTTCTCCAACGCCGACCAGAGCTACGAGCAGTGGATGACGGCCGTCGCCAACCAGCTCAAGGAGAACCTCGGCATCGCCGACATCAAGTTCCGCAAGATCCCCGCGTCCGACTACCTCTCGACCTTGCGCGAGAAGAAAGAGGACGGGCCGTACCGCAACAACTGGGTGATGGACTACCCGAGCCCGCAGAACTACCTGGAGTCGATGTGGGGTGCGGGCAACCGGATGGGCTGGGAGAACAAGGAGTTCACCGACCTGATCGCGCAGGCGAACGCCGCGGCGAGCATGGAGGCGAGCATCCCGCTCTACCAGCGCGCCGAGGACGTCGCGCTCGCCGAGATGCCTATGATCCCGCTGTGGAACTGGCAGGACCAGGCCGGGTACTCCGCCGACGTGACCGGGGTGCGCATCGACGCCTACAGCCCCAACCTCGACACCATCTCGGTCAAGTAGGCATGAATCCGACACGGCCCCCCGTCGGCCGAGGGCCGCAGACGGGGGCCGTGGACGGGGGCCGGGGGTGAGGTACGCCGCGCAGCGCCTCCTGCAGGCCGTCCCGGTGTTCGTCGCCACGACGTTCCTCGTCTACGCCATGGTGTGGGCCCTGCCGGGGGACCCGATCCTGGCGCTGGCGGGGGACAAGCCGCTGCCGGAGTCGGTGGTCCGCACGCTGCGCGCGCACTACCACCTGGACGAGCCGCTCATCGTGCAGTACGGCCTGTACATGGCGGGGGTGTTCCTGCGCGGCGACCTCGGCGAGACGTTCACCGGCCAGCCGGTCGCCGAGCTGCTCCAGGACCGCTGGGGGGTCACCGCGCAGCTCGCGCTCACCGCGTGGGTGTTCGAGCTGGTCGTCGGCATCGGCCTCGGTGTGCTCGCGGGGCTGCGCCGCGGCAGGCTCGCCGACACGATGGTGCTGGCCGGCACGACGTTCGTCATCGCGGTGCCGGTGTTCGTCGTCGGGTACACCGCGCAGATCGTGCTCGGGCTCAACCTCGGGCTGTTCCCCACCGCCGGCACCGACGAGGGGTGGCCGGTGAGCTACCTGCTTCCCGGCATGGTGCTCGGATCGTTCGGCCTGGCGTACGTCGCGCGCCTCACCCGCACCAGCGTGGTGGAGAACCTGCGCGCCGACTACGTGCGCACCGCCACCGCCAAGGGCCTGCGCCGGTCGCGGGTGGTGGGACGGCACACGCTGCGCAACTCGCTGATCCCCGTCGTGACCTACCTCGGCGTGGACTTCGGCAACCTCATGGCCGGGGCCGTGGTCACCGAGGGCATCTTCAACCTTCCTGGTGTCGGACAGCAGGTGTTCCAGTCGATCCAGCTCCAGGAGGGGCCGGTGGTGGTCGGCGTCACGACACTGCTTGTGATGATCTTCATTGTGGCCAACCTGCTCGTCGACCTGCTGTACGGCGTGCTCGACCCGAGGATCCGCCGTGGTTGACGTCAGGGCCGCCGCCGAGTCCGCCGTCCCCGCGGGGGAGGCGCCGGGGTCGCTGTGGCAGGACGCGTGGCACGAGCTGCGGCGGCGCGTGCTGTTCTGGGTGTCGGCCGCCATCTTGCTGGTCGCGTTCGCCATGGCGGCGTTCCCGTCGCTGTTCGCCGCGCTCGGCCCCAACGAGGGCTGCCGGCTGCGCGACTCCAAACGCGGCCCGGGGCCCGGCGCGGTGTTCGGGTACGACCTGCAGGGCTGCGACTACTGGTCCCAGATCGTGCACGGCACCCGCGCCTCGGTGTTCATCGGCCTCGCCGTCACCGTCTTCGCGCTGGTCATCGCGGTCGCGCTCGGTCTGCTCGCCGGTTACTACGGCGGAGTGCTCGACGCGCTCATCTCACGGATCACCGACGTCTTCTTCGGCATACCGTTCGTGCTCGGCGCCACCGTGGTCCTGGTCGCCTTCCCCGGTCACGGCATCTGGGCCATGACGCTGGTGCTCGTCCTGCTCGGCTGGACCACGATGACCCGCCTGATGCGCGGCCAGGTCATCGCGGCACGTGACGCCGACTACGTCCAGGCGGCCCGCGCGCTCGGCGCCGGCGACCTGCGCGTCATGGTCCGCCACATCCTTCCCAACTCCCTCGCCCCTGTCTTCGTCGTCGCCATGCTCAATGTCGGCAACGTCATCGCCGGCGAGGCCGTCCTGGACTACCTTGGGGTCGGCCTCCAGTACCCCGACGTCTCCTGGGGCCTGCAACTCAACGTCGCGCAGTCCTTCTTCGCCGAGCACCCCCACCTGCTCCTGTTCCCCGCTCTGTTCCTCACCGCCACCGTCCTCAGCTTCCTCCTCCTCGGCGACGTCGTCCGCGACGCGCTTGACCCCCGCCTCCACTGAGCGGTGACCTGACCTCACCATCCCGCCCCGGCCGGCCTAGGAGGGGACCGGCCGGGGCGTTCAAGGCCCGCGCACGGGGCATACCGCCTCCATGTCGCAGGAGTCAGAAGACTGGATGCGCCGCTTCCACCTCGGCGACGAGACGGTCGCCGGCACAGGTGAGCTGTCGGTACGGCGAGGCGCGGGACCGCTCGCCGGCGTCCTGTGCGCGCTGCTCCGCCTGCCGCGCACCGGCGACTGCGTCCCCGTCCGTGTCGTCGTCCACCGCCGTCCGGCCCGCCGCGCCGGCCACACCGGCCCGCCTCCGCTCGTGGAGCACTGGGTCCGTGACATCGGTGGTCACCGCCTGACCACCACCCAGGTCCGCACGGGCCCGCACGGCCGCGAACGCCACGGCCTCCTGCTCGTCCACACCCGCACCACCGCCACTCCGGGAGAGGTCACCGTCACCCAGGAACGCGCGGTCCTCGGCGCCGGCCCGTTGGCGATCCCTCTTCCGGCCCGCGCCGCGCCACAGGCGTCGGCCCGGGCCTGGACGACATCGGGTGCGGACGTGCGCTTCCGGATAGAGGTGCGGGTGGCGCTGCCGGTGATAGGCCCGCTGCTGTCGTACTCCGGTCACCTGGACGAGGCCGGCGCGTAGCCGGAGACGACCCCAGAATCGGCCGTGTGCTCTGGACGGCGGGGTCTGCGAGCGGTGTCATGAAGGCCGGATCTCGAAGGGAAGGGCTGCGACGTGGAGTTACCCCGAGTGGTGACGCGTGAGGAGTGGCTGGCGGAGCGGGTGGCGCTGCTGGAGAAGGAGAAGCAGGTCACCCGGGCCCGGGACGCGGTGAACGCCGCTCGCAGAGCGTTGCCGATGGTCGAGGTGGAGAAGGAGTACGCGTTCGAGGGGCCGGACGGGAAGGCCGGCCTGCTTGATCTGTTCGAGGGCCGGCGGCAACTGGTCGTCTACCACTTCATGTGGGTCAAGGAGACGGGACAGGGGTGCACCAGTTGCTCGTTCCTCGTGGACAACGCGGGGGATCTTCGGCACCTGCACGCGTGCGACACGACACTGGCGCTGGTGTCCCGCGCGCCGTACGCCGAGATCGAGCCGTTCAGGACCCGGATGGGGTGGAGCGTGCCGTGGTACTCCTCTCACGGTGGCGACTTCAACTACGACTTCCACGCGACCAATGACGCGTCCGTGGCCCCGGTCGAGTACAACTACATGGACAAGGCGGAACTGGAGCGCAAGGGGCTGCTGTTCCTGGCGGCCGACGACCAGGACGGACACGGCGCCTCCGTCTTCCTCCGTGACGGCGAGAGGGTGTTCCACACCTATTCGACCTTCGGCCGGGGCCCGGAGATCGTCCTGACGACGTACAACTACCTCGACCTGACACCACTCGGCCGGCAGAGGTACGTCAACGAGTTCCCCCACCACGACACCTACGGCCAGGATCCGGCGGCGACCTGCCACTAGATCGCTCAGCGGGATCCGGCTCGAACAAATGCGGATGAAAGCCGCATATCCCGTTAAATCCCCTTTTGGTGCATAGCCTGGTGAGATCAGTGCGGCGTTGTCTCCGGGGGTGGGGAGCGGTTCGCCGGGGTGGGTCAAATACGTGCGCCGAGGCGGGAGGTCCGCGGGGTGCGAGGGTACGAGGTGGGGTGAGGCGGCGGGAGACCACCCGCCGGCGCGGGGCAGGTTGTCGGGCGTCAGGGGGGTGACGGGCCGGGGCCTCGCCTTGGGAACCGGTTCGCCGGTACGGGGGTTCTGGTCACTCACCATGGTGGCCGTTCACCACACCACTTCAAAAGGGGGCAGACGCCATGAGATATCGTCTTCTCGCCCTTCCGATAGCGGCAGCGACCCTGTCGATCTCGGGTATGCACGTCGCCACCGCCGGTGGTGGCACGGGGACGCTCACGCCGGGGGCGGCGGGGGTGCGGGTCCAGCCGACGGAGTCGCCTGGCGAGTCGCCGGCGAGCACGCCTACCGAGTCCGGGACCGCCTCACCTGGCGCGGCGCCGGTCGGGCCGGGGTGCGGCAGCCTGCCGCAGTCGGGGCCCGGGAGCCCGTCGGACCTCGCGGGACAGCCGGTCGGGACCGCGCTGTCGCAGGTGCCTCAGCTGTCCACGCTGGCGCGGGCCGTCGACAAGGCGGACCTGAAGGACACGCTGGACTCCACCGAGGACATCACGGTCTTCGCGCCGGTCGACAAGGCCTTCGAGAAGATCCCCAAGGAGACCATCGACCGGGTCCTGAAGGACAAGCAGACGCTGCAGGAACTGCTCAAGTACCACATCGTCAAGAAGCGCCTCAGCCCGGCCGATCTCGCCAACGGGAACTTCACGTCCGTCCAGGGCGGGAAGATCATCACCAGCGGGTCCGGGCAGGACTTCAAGGTGAACGACGCCAAGGTGCTGTGCGGCAACATCCAGACCAAGAACGCCACCGTCTACATGATCGACTCGGTGCTCAAGCCGAGCGGGTGAACGAGGACGGGACCGCACCGGGAAGGGGCCGGTGCGGTCCTGCGTGTCCGGAGGCGAGGGATCCCGGGTGCGGAGGCCGCGACCGGCCGGGGGGTCCCCCGGTCAGAGGCTCGCGAGGCCGGTCAAACGGTGGTGGCGGTCACGGGATCGGGGGTGCCGGTGAGGAGGCGGTCCAGGACGCGGACGCCGAACTCCAGGCCCTCGACGGGGACGCGTTCGTCGACGCCGTGGAACATGCCGAAGTAGTCCAGGGACGGGTCGAGCATCAGCGGCGCGAAGCCGTAGCCCCGGATGCCGAGCCTCGCGAACGACTTGGCGTCGGTGCCGCCGGTCATGACGTACGGCACCGGCCGGCCCGCCGGGTCCTCGGCGAGCAGCGCGGCGCACAGGTCGTCGAACAGGCCCTCGGTGGGGGAGGCGACGCCTTCCTCCAGGGTGACGAACTCACGGGTGATCTTGGGGCCGAGCAGCTCGTCGATGGTGGCGAGGAACTCGTCGCGGTGGCCGGGGAGGATGCGGCCGTCGATGTGGGCCTCGGCGGTGCCGGGGATGACGTTCACCTTGTAGCCAGCGTTCATCATGGTGGGGTTGGCCGAGTTGCGGATGACGCCTTTGAACAGGGTGCCGGCCCGGCCGAGGCGTTCGGCCTCGGCGTCCAGCCGGTCCAGGTCGATGGTGGTGCCGAGCGCCTTGCCGAGACCGTCGATGAGCGTGGCGACGGCGGGGGTGATCCGCACCGGCCATGTGTGGCCGGCGAGCCTCGCCAGCGCACGGGCCAGCTCGGCCACCGGGTTGTCCACCGGCGGCTTGGAGCCGTGGCCGGCCACGCCGTGCGCCGTCACCTTCATCCAGGCCGTCCCGCGCTCGCCGACCGCCACCGGGTACACCCGCGCCGGCCCGCCGTCCCCGCCGCCGGGAACGGTGACGCTGAATCCGCCGCTCTCGCTGATGGCCTCGGTGCAGCCCTCGAACAGCTCGGGCCGCCGGGTGACGGCGTACCCGGCGCCGTACTCGCCGGTGGCCTCCTCGTCGGCGAGGAACGCCAGCACGATGTCGCGCCGGGGCCGCCGGCCCTCACGGGCCCACTTGCGCACCAGCGCCAGCGTCATGGACAGCGTGCCCTTCATGTCCACCGCGCCGCGTCCGTGCACGCAGCCGTCCTCGACCTCGCCGGAGAACGGATGGGTGCGCCATTCGCCAGGGTCGGCGGGGACCACGTCGAGGTGGCCGTGGATCAGCAGGCCGCGGGGGTCGTCTCCGGGAACGCGGGCCACGACGCTGGTGCGGCGCGGCGCCGACTCGAAGACCTCGGGTTCGAGGCCCGCCCCGTCCAGCAGCCCGGCGACGTACTCGGCGGCGGTCCGCTCACCGGGGCCGCCGCGTGCGCCGTCGTTGGTGGTGTCGATTCTGAGCAGGTCCGAGCAGATGCCCGTCACCTCTGTCACGATCGTCCTCTCAGGGTGAGCGGCGGCACCTCAGGGGTGGGGAGGCCGAAGATGAGCCCGTAGAACGCGAGCTCGGCCTCCAGTGCCGCGACGATGGTCTCCTTCTTCCGCCAGCCGTGCTGTTCCCCGGCGAACGTGAGGTAGGCCCACCTTCCGCCGGCGGCGTCGAGCGCGGCGAGGAACCGCTCCGCCTGGCCGTGGTCCACGATGGCGTCCTCCAGTCCGTGCAGCAGCAGCGCGGGGCCGGACGCGCGTGCGGCGTGCAGCAGCGGGGAGCGCTCCTCGTACCGCCGCCGCGCGGCCGGAAGCGGGCCGATCAGCCCGTCAAGGTAGCGGGACTCGAAGTCGTGCGTCTCGGCGGCCCACGCCTCGGGGTCGGTGATGGCGTACCGCGCCACCGCGCCGCGGAACACGTCGCTGTGGGTCAGCGCGGCCAGCGCCGTCCAGCCGCCGGCGCTGCCCCCTCTGATCGCCACGCGCGCCGGGTCGGCGAGCCCCGCCTCGGCGAGGCCGCGCGCCACGGTCTCGCTGTCGCGCACGTCCACCACACCCCACCGGTGCCGCAGCCGCTCGCGGTAGGCCCGGCCGTACCCGGTGGAGCCGCCGTAGTTGACCTGCGCCACGCCGATGCCTCTGCTGGTGAAGTACGCGGCCTCGACATCCAGCACCAGCGGGCTCGCGCCGGTCGGCCCGCCGTGCACGAAGATCACGTACGGCGCGGGGCCCTCGCCGGACGGCGGGTACACATGCGCGTGGACCCCGTCGAAGATCTGGGCCCACGGCCGCGGCAGCGCCTCGGCCGGCGGCAGCCGCCTCGGCGGGGACACCACATCGTGCTCCCCGGTGGCGAGGTCGGTCACCACCACGTCGAACGGCCGGTACGGCGTCGCGCCGACCCCGGCGGCGCGCGTGCCGTCGGCCGACACCGACAGCGTGGCGGCCCAGTAGGTGTACGGGTCGCCGACGTCGGCGATCTCGCCGGCATCGGGGTCGAGCACGCCGAGCCGCCGGCCGCCGGGGGTGCCGTACGTCACGACCACCCGGTCACCGGCCGGGGCGAACCACGTGAGGCCGAGTTTCCAGGCGGCGTCGCCGAACTCCAGCGGCATCTCCGCGAGGTTGCGCGCCGGCCGGCCGTCCAGCGGAACCAGGTGGAGGTTCCACCAGCCGCTCGCGTCGGTGACGGCGTACAGCGCGCCGTCGTCGCGCCACTCGGCCTGCGCGACCGACTCCTCGCGTCCGCCGGCCATCACCTGGTGCGGTCCCGCGGTGCCGTCCTCGCGCAGCGGCGCCACGCACAGCCGCGTGCCGTCCCACGGCATCGCCGGGTGGTCCCAGCCGATCCACGCGATCATCGCGCCGCCGGGGGACACCCGCGGGTTCATCAGGAAGTGCTGCGCGCGCGTCACCACCCTCGGCTCGTGCGGGCCCGCGCCGAGCGGCACTGCGACGATGTCCCGCCGGTCGCCGGTCTCGCGCACGCACCACACCTCGCCGAGGCTCACGACCAGGTCGGCGTACCTCGCCGGGCCCGGCGGGGTGAGCGGCTCCGGCTCGCCACCCGGCCGCAGGACGTACAGCCGTCCGTCGTCCCAGTGGGTGAACACCAGGCCGCCGTCCGGCAGCGGACGCCAGGAGCGGCCGCCGTACTCGACCACCCGGTTGCGCGCGTTCCAGCCCGCCGGCAGCACGTCGCGCACCGCGCCGGACGGGTCGCGCCGCACCACGCAGCGCCGGCCGGCCTCGGCGGGCCGCGGCTCGTCCCACCAGACCTCCTCACCCTCGGGGGTGGACACGAGCTCCACCCAGCCGGGACGGTCGTCCACGCGCGCCACATCGGCGGCCGTGATGGGAGACGGGATCACCAGTTCCCCTCTGATGGTGGGAGCGTGACGTCACGCGGGTGCACGACATGGACGATTCCCGCGCTTCCGGCACCGCGTAACCAGACGTTCTCGAACGCTGCCCGGGGATAGATTCTCTTGACCGCGGCGTCGGACGGCCCCGCCGGATCGTTGGCGATCACGTCGCCCTCGGCGGTGAAACCGGTCACGACCATGATATGACCGCCGGTCGAGTACCCCGAGCCCGGCAGCTCGTGCTCCTTGAACGCCTGCGAGGTGATGACCGGCACGCCGGCCAGGATGAATCGTTCCAGCTCGCGCAGCGACCGCAGCCGCGTGACGAAACCGTCGAGCCCGTACCGGCCGGCGTAGGCGACGCCGAAGGGCCAGTTGCCGGTGCCCTGGTAGCTGTGGTCGTACATGTCGCGCGCGGCGTGGTCCACGGCGGGACACGGGTCGTCGGGGTCGGCGAACGCCAGCTCCGCGGGCCCGGGGCCGCGTCCCCAGTACCGCAGGACCATGGTCATGGCCGCCGGGCTGCACCACGCGTCGCCCCCGCCACCCCACTGCGGGTGGTGGCCGGCGTGGACGCGCTGTGAGAGCGGCGGCACGTCGAGCCGCACGCCGCGGGCCTCGCCGGGCTCGCTCGGCGGCACGTGGGCCCGGTTCGGCACCGCCGAGGCCATCACCCCGGCACTGCGCACCGTCGCGCCGGCGCCGTGCAGCGTGATCCGCAGCTCGCAGGCGACGACCGGCCGGGCCGCGGCGAACGTGTCGACCGCGACGTCGCCGTGCTCGTCCCCCTGGCCCGGCAGCGACGTGCGGTGGACGTCGTCACCGGTCTCGGCCCAGCGGCCCATGTCGTACCACTTGGTCAGTTCCCCCGCCTCGGTGCGCAGCCGCAGCTCCACCCGCAGCCACGAGCCCTTCGGCGCCGACGCCGTCCACGACGGCACGAGCTGGGTGGCGGGGAAGCCGATGTCCACCATGCCGGAGGTCCACCGGGTGTACGGCCAGGTGCCGGTCCCGCCGCCGAACGGGTCGCGGTAGGTGGTCACGCCGCTTTCCGCGGGGACCACGCCGGTCCAGCGGCGGAAGGTGACGAGTCCCGGTGCTGAGGGTGTCGGGGTGACCACCTGGCCGATTGTGCTTTGGGGGTCAGTGCGGCGCATCGGATGGTTTACGTATCCAGCCCTTCCGCACAGGCATGGCGGCATCGACCGAGGTCAGAGTGGGTATCGTCCCCCGCATGCTCGATCTGGCAGACGTGCGGATGTCCGTCTACCGGTGGTTCGCCGAGCGGGGGTGCCCGCCGTCCCCCGAGGAGGTCGCCGCCGAGTTCGGCGCCGGGCCCGGTGAGGCGCTGGAGGCGCTCCGGGGGCTGCACGAGGCCCATCTGCTGGTGCTGGACGGGGAGCGGCGGCGGATCGTGATGGCGCACCCGTGGTCGGCGGTCCCGCTCGGCTTCGTGGTGGCCAGCAGCGGGGTCAGGTGGTGGGGCGGCTGCGCGTGGGACTCGTTCGCCATCCCGGCCCTGGTGGGGGAGCCGTGCCTGGTGGCGACCCACTGCCCCGGCTGCGCGCGTGCGCTGGCGCTGGACGTGTGCCCCGACGTCCCGCCGGCGGCCTCCCTGGTGGCCCATTTCCTCGTGCCGATCCCGCGCATGTGGGACGACGTGGTGTTCGCCTGCTCGAACCAGTCGCTGTTCTGCTCCGAGGAGCACGTCGGCCGCTGGCTGCGCGAGACGCGGTACCCGCGCGGCGCGCTGCTCGACATGCGCACGCTGTGGCTGCTCGCGACGCGCTGGTACACCGGCCGCATGACCCGTGAGTACCGCAGGCGCACCCCGGACGAGGCGCTGGCGCTGTTCAGGAGTCTCGGGTTGTCGGGTGCGTTCTGGGGTGAGGAACTCGGCTCAGGACCGGCCGCGGCGCCGGCGGGCCGGCCGTCGCCACCGCTCTCCACGAACGAGATGGGTATATTTCCCCAGTACATCGGTCAAGGTGTACAAATGCGGAAGTGGCCCTGGCTAGGGTAGTCATTTGGATTCGGCCCACTGCTATCCGTTATATGCGGTTTGTGGGGCCTAGTTCGGGACAGTGGGTTGAACACCCTGAATATCCGTGCCCCCCTGGAGAAAGTTCGTGGCCATCGACCTCGTCTCGCGCAGCGCCTGGGGTGCCCGGGCCCCGCGCGGCTCTTATTCCACCTTGACGTCCACCAAGGGGGTCAAGGTGCATTACACCGGCGGCCGTGTCGACCCCGGCATCGTGAACGACCACGCCAAGTGCGTCGCCGTCGTGAAGTCCATCCAGAACCAGCACATGGACGGCAACGGCTGGATGGACATCGGCTACTCGATGGTGGCCTGCCCGCACCGCAAGGTCTTCGTCGGCCGCGGCCCGAAGCATCTGCCGGCCGCCAACGGCCCCGGCCTCAACTCCGGCCACTACGCCGTGCTCGGCCTGGTCGGCAACAGCGGCCTGGTCAAGCCGCCGGACGGCATGCTGCACGGCATCGTCGACGCGATCGAGTACCTGCGGGCCCAAGGCGGAGCCGGCCGCGAGATCAAGGGCCACCGCGACGGGTACGCCACCGAGTGCCCCGGCGCCGAGCTGTACGCCTGGGTCAAGAAGGGTGCCCCGCGGCCCGGCGGCACCCCCGACCCCGAGCCGCCGGGTGAGCGGTACCCGAAGTGGCCGGGCCGGCTGCTGAAGTACCCGCCGGTGATGCGCGGCGACGACGTGCGCACCTGGCAGGGCCAGATGGACAAGCGCGGCTGGACCATCGACGTGGACGGCGCCTACGGCGAGCAGTCCCGGCAGGTGTGCATCGGCTTCCAGCAGCAGCAGGGCCTGGACGACGACGGCGTCGTCGGCCGCCTCACCTGGAACGCCGCCTTCGAGGCCCCCATCACCTGACCTACCGTGACGCCGCCGTCCCACCCGGGGGACGGCGGCGTACGCGTGCCGGGGGCCGGTGCCGTCACGGGGGGACAGGTCCGGCGGGGATCTTCGTGACGCGACGGTACCGGGGGGGAGGAATCCGGCGGCGATCTTCGTAGCACGAGGCCCCGGCAGCCCCGCTTCAGGGTCGAACGCCTAACATCCAGACATGACGGTGCAGCCTGACCGGCCAGGGCCGGAACCCGGTTTCCCCGCGGCGACGCGGGACGAGTGGCGGCGGCTGGCCGCCGCCGTGCTCCGGCGTTCCGGGGCCGAGGCCGGCTCTCCGGAGGAAGCCCTCTCCTCCACGACCTACGACGGTGTCACGATCGCGCCGCTGTACGACCCCGGCGACCTGCCCGCCGACCCCGGACTGCCGGGCTTCGCCCCGTACGTCCGCGGCGCGGCCGGCGGCCCGGGGGGGTGGGACGTGCGCCAGCGGCACGCGCACCCCGACCCCGCCACGACGCGTGAGGCCGTGCTCGCCGACCTGGAGAACGGCGTCACCTCCCTGTGGCTGGTCCTCGGCGACGACGCGCTCGACGTCGCCGCGCTGCCCCGCGTGCTGGACGGCGTGTACCTCGACCTCGCGCCGGTCGTGCTCGACGCGGGGCCGCGCACCGCGGAGGCCGCGCAGGCGTACCTGCGGCTGGCGCCGGACGCCGCACCCGGCGGCAACCTCGGCGCCGACCCCATCGGCCTGCGCGCGAGGACCGGGGCCGCGGCCCCGCTGGACCTGCCGGCCCTCGCCAGGCTGGCGGGGGACAACGGCCTGCGCGCGATCACCGTGGACGCCACGCCGTACCACGACGCCGGCGGCGCCGACGCCGAGGAGCTCGGGTGCTCGATCGCCACCGGCCTCGCCTACCTGCGCGTCCTCACCGACGCCGGCCTCACCGCCGAGGAGGCGTTCGGTCAGATCGAGTTCCGGTACGCCGCCACCGCCGACCAGTTCCTCACCATCGCCAAGTTCCGCGCCGCCAGGAAGCTGTGGGCCCGCGTCGCCGAGGTGTGCGGCGTGACCGAGGGAGCGGGCCAGGCGCAGCACGCCGTCACGTCCTCGGCCATGATGACCGCGCGCGACCCATGGGTGAACATGCTGCGCACCACGCTGGCCTGCTTCGCGGCGGGGGCCGGCGGCGCCGGCGCGGTCACCGTGCAGCCGTTCGACGCGCGCCTCGGCCTCCCCGACGCGTTCGCCAGGCGCATCGCGCGCAACACCCACAGCCTGCTCGTCGAGGAGGCGGGGGTGGCGCGCGTGATCGACCCGGCCGGCGGGTCGTGGTACGTCGAGCGGCTCACCGCCGACCTCGCCGCAAGCGCGTGGGAGTGGTTCCAGGAGATCGAGCGCGCCGGCGGCGCCGAGGCGGCCCTGGACCGGCTGATCCCGGCACGGCTCGCCGCCACCTGGGAACGCCGGTCACGCGACATCGCGCACCGCGCCGCGCCGATCACCGGGGTCAGCGAGTTCCCCGATCTGGACGGCCGCGTGCCGGTGCGCGACCTCGCGCCTGAACCCGTACGCGGCGGCCTGCCACAGGTGCACTACGCGCAGGGCTTCGAGAGCCTGCGCGACCGCGCCGACCGCGCGCCGTCGCGTCCGGTGGTGTTCCTCGCCACCGTCGGCCCGGTCGCCGCGCACACCGCGCGCGCGTCGTTCGCCGCCAACCTGTTCCAGGCGGGAGGCCTCGCCACCGTCACCGGCGGCCCCCTCACCGACCCCGAGGAGATCGCGGCGGCGTTCCGCGCGAGCGGCACCGCCGTCGCGTGCCTGTGCTCCAGCGACGAGCTGTACGGCGAGCACGCCGCCGCCGTGGCCGGCGCGCTGCGCCGCGCCGGAGCCAAACGCGTCTGGCTCGCCGGCCGGGGCCGGTACGACGGCGTGGACGCCACCGTGCACGCCGGATGCGACGCGCTCGCCGTGCTGAGCACCACGTTCGACGACCTGGGAGTGACCCCATGATCCCCGACTTCACCACGGTGGCCCTGGACGCACCGGGCCCCGCGCCGGAGACCGGGCCGCAGCGGTGGGAGGCGGCCGTCCGCGAGCTCACCGGCGCCGGCCCCGCCGTCTGGGACACCCCCGAAGGCATCCCGGTCAAACCGCTGTACACCGCCGCCGACCTCGCGGGCCTGGACCACCTTCCCGGGTACCCCGGCGTCGCGCCGTACCTGCGCGGCCCCTACCCCACGATGTACGTCAACCAGCCGTGGACGATCCGCCAGTACGCCGGGTTCTCCACCGCGCGCGACTCCAACGCCTTCTACCGCCGCAACCTCGCCGCCGGCCAGAAGGGCCTGTCGGTGGCGTTCGACCTCGCCACCCACCGCGGCTACGACTCCGACCATCCGCGCGTCGCGGGGGACGTCGGCATGGCCGGGGTCGCGATCGACTCCATCCACGACATGCGCGTGCTGTTCGACGGCATCCCGCTGGACCGCATGAGCGTGTCGATGACCATGAACGGCGCGGTGCTGCCGGTGCTGGCGCTGTACATCGTGGCCGCCGAGGAGCAGGGGGTGCCGCCGGAGAAGCTGGCGGGGACCATCCAGAACGACATCCTCAAGGAGTTCATGGTCCGCAACACCTACATCTACCCGCCGGGGCCGTCGATGCGGATCATCTCCGACATCTTCGCCTACACCTCGCAGCGGATGCCGAAGTTCAACTCCATCTCGATCTCCGGCTACCACATCCAGGAGGCCGGGGCCACCTGCGACCTGGAGCTCGCCTACACCCTCGCCGACGGCGTGGAGTACCTGCGCGCCGGTGTCGCCGCGGGTCTCGACATCGACCGGTTCGCACCGAGGCTGTCGTTCTTCTGGTGCATCGGCATGAACTTCTTCATGGAGATCGCCAAGCTCCGCGCCGCGCGCCTGCTGTGGGCCCGCCTGGTGCGCGGCTTCGGCGCCGCCGACCCCAAGTCGCTGTCGCTGCGCACCCACAGCCAGACCTCCGGCTGGTCGCTCACCGCGCAGGACGTCTTCAACAACGTCGTGCGCACCTGCGTGGAGGCCATGGCCGCCACGCAGGGCCACACCCAGTCGCTGCACACCAACGCGCTGGACGAGGCGCTGGCCCTGCCGACCGACTTCTCGGCCAGGATCGCGCGCAACACCCAGTTGCTGCTCCAGCAGGAGTCCGGCACCTGCCGCGTCATCGACCCCTGGGGAGGCAGCGCGTACGTCGAGCGGCTCACCGCCGAGCTCGCCGCGCGCGCCATGGAGCACATCGAGGAGGTCGAGCGGGCCGGCGGCATGGCCAAGGCCATCGACGCCGGGCTCCCCAAGCTGCGCATCGAGGAGGCCGCGGCGCGCACCCAGGCCCGCATCGACTCCGGCCGCCAGCCGGTGATCGGGGTCAACAAGTACCGGCCCGCGTCCGACGAGCCGATCGAGGTGCTACGGGTCGACAACTCCGCGGTGCGCGCCGGCCAGATCGAGAACCTGCGCCGCCTGCGGGCCGAACGCGACCAGGCCGCCTGCGACGCGGCCCTCGACGCGCTCACCCGCGGCGCGGCGGGGGACGGCAACCTGCTGGCCCTGGCGGTGGACGCCGCGCGGGCCAAGGCCACCGTCGGCGAGATCTCCGACGCGCTGGAGAAGGTCTTCGGCCGGCACGCCGGCCAGATCCGTACCATCACGGGGGTGTACCGCGACGAGGCCGGCGACTCGGCCGCCATCGAGAACGTCAGGACCGCGAGCGCCGCGTTCGCGCGCGACGAGGGCCGCCGGCCCCGCATCCTGGTCGCCAAGATCGGCCAGGACGGCCACGACCGGGGACAGAAGGTCATCGCCACGGCCTTCGCCGACCTCGGGTTCGACGTGGACGTGGGCCCGCTGTTCCAGACCCCGGCCGAGGTGGCGCGCCAGGCCGTCGAGGCCGACGTGCACATCGTCGGGGTGTCGTCGCTGGCGGCGGGCCACATGGCGCTGGTGCCGGAGCTGCGTGAGCGGCTCGCCGGGCTGGGCCGCGACGACATCATGATCGTCGTCGGCGGGGTGATCCCGCCGGACGACGTGCCGGCCCTGCGCGAGGCCGGGGCCGCCGCGGTGTTCGGCCCCGGCACGGTCATCGCCGACGCCGCACTCGGCCTGCTGCGCGAGCTGTCGGCACGGCTCGGACATGCCGGGTCTTGACGAGTACCTCCACGGCGTGCGGTCCGGCTCGCTCGGCTGGATCGCCAGGGCCGTCACGCTCGTGGAGTCCACCCGCGCCGACCACCGCGAGCTCGCGCAGCGGCTGCTGGTCGAGCTGACCCCCCTGTCCGGCAAGGCGCGGCGGGTCGGCGTCACCGGCGTGCCGGGGGCCGGCAAGTCGACGTTCATCGACGCGCTCGGCGTGCACCTCACCGGTCAGGGCCACCGGGTCGCGGTGCTCGCCGTGGACCCCTCCTCCACCCGCACCGGCGGCAGCATCCTCGGCGACAAGACCCGCATGGCGCGCCTCGCCGCCGACCCGGCCGCGTTCATCCGGCCGTCCCCGACCTCCGGCACCCTCGGCGGCGTCACCAAGGCCACCCGCGAGGCCATGGTGGTGGTGGAGGCCGCCGGGTTCGACGTCGTGCTCGTCGAGACGGTCGGCGTCGGCCAGTCCGAGACCGCGGTCGCCGAGATGGTCGACACGTTCCTGCTGCTCACCCTCGCGCGGACCGGCGACCAGCTCCAGGGCATCAAGAAAGGCGTGCTGGAGCTGGCCGACGTCATCGCGGTCAACAAGGCCGACGGGCCGCACGAGATCGACGCGCGCCGCGCGGCCCGTGAGCTGGCCGGAGCGCTGAGGTTGCTGCGCGGCACCGGCGGCGCCTTCGACACCCCGGTGCTGACGTGCAGCGGCCTTGAGGGCACCGGGCTCGAGGAGCTGTGGCGGCAGATCGTGCGGCACCAGGACCTGATGGAGTCGTCCGGTGAGCTGGCCGCCAGGCGCCGCCGCCAGCAGGTCGGCTGGACCCGCACCCTGGTGCGTGAGCGGCTGCTGGCCCTGCTCGCCGCCGACCCCGCCGTCGCGGCCGTCACGCGGCAGGTGGAGCGTGAGGTGCTGGACGGCACGCTCACCCCGGCGCTCGCCGCCGACCGGGTGCTCGCCGCCTTCACACGCGCGGGGAACACCGGTGCGGCCCCGGTGTCAAAGAACACCCCTGATCGGCATAGAGCGCCACCTGAGTAGAAGGAATCCCTTTCCCGACGCGGGTCTTCTCTCCCGTCCGTACCGGCCGGTGGTGTCACCATTACGACACGTCCGGTCACAGGAGGTGCGCGGTGAGCGAGGATCCGATGCTGCCGGAGCCGGTGGCGCAGGCGCTCTGCGCCTATCGCGCGTCGCTGGCCGAGCACGGCATGAGCTGGGGTGAGCCGCTGGTCCCGTACGTCCGGCTGATGAGCCTGTCCAGGTTCGTCTCCGGGGAGGAGTTCTTCCGCGCGGCGTTCGCGCGGGTGCGCGCACGGCTCCCCGGCGTGCCGCCGGCCGAGCACGGCACGCGGATGCTGGACCTCGACTTCGACGAGGTGCTGCGCGACGCGCTCGGCGGCGACATCCCCGACGGTCTCGCGGTGCTGCGACTGACGCCGGCCGGCCCCGAGCTCACCGGCGGCCCCGTCCCCGTGCTCGACGACCGGCCGGTGCCGCTGGCGCTGCTGCTGGACAACGCCACCGCGCACCACTCCGAGGTGCGCGCCGGCGGCGGCACGGTGCGGCTGCGGCCGGGTGGCGCGCGGCTGCTCGACGTGGACACCGCCACCGAGGTCGCCGTGGACGGCACGCCGCTGTGCCTCGGCGCGCTGACCCGCACCGAGCCGCGGGTCACGCTGCGGCTGCGCGCCGGGTTCCCCTGCCGGTGGAGCGTGTGGAGCGACGACGGCCAGGGCTGGTACCCCCACGGCGCCCCGCCGCGCCGCGACTTCCACGGCATCCCCTACTTCCACGGCGACGACCTGCTCGTCGAGGTGCCGGCCCGGCCGCTGACCGTCCGGGTGACCCGCGGCATGGAGTACGGCGTCGCCGAGACCACCGTCACGCCGGTCCCGCACGACCGCGGTGAGACCGGGGGGACGACCCCGGCCGGGGAGGCGACCGGGCCCGCCAGGGTGCCGGGGGGGACCCCGGCCGGGGACGGGGAGATCCTTGTGGAGCTGACCCCGGAGCGGCTGTACGATGCGGCGGAGGCCGGGTGGTACGGGGCCGACCTGCACGTCCACCTGAACTTCGCGGGGGACGTCGTCGCGACGCCGGCGATGGCCGCCGCCATGCAGCACGGCGAGGACCTGCACGTGCTCAACCTGCTCGCGTCCAACATCGCCGGTGACCGGGTGTTCGACCGCGAGGCGCTCGAACACTGGTCGGGGGAGGACCTGCCGTGGTCCGACGCCACGCACGTGGCGCGCATGGGGTTCGAGTACCGCAACGACCTGCTCGGCCACCTGCACGCCTTCGGGTCGTCCGCGCCGCCGAGCCACTACCACAGCGGGTTCGGCGAGACGCCTGACTGGCCGCCGAGCACCGCCGTCTGCGAGGAACTGCGGCGGCACGGCGCGGTCGTCGGGTACGCGCACGCGTTCAAGACCCCCATCGAGACCCCCGAGCAGATCATCGGGGACGGCTCGCGGCAGTGCACCGCGCGCATGGCCGTGGTGGACGCCGCGCTCGGCCTGGTCGACGGCATGGAGGTGCTCCACTACGGCTCGGCGGTGGGCTCCTCGACGGTGTACCAGCGGCTGCTCGGTGGCGGCAACCGGCTGGCCGCGGTCGCCGGCACGGACTCCATGCTGTCGTTCACCCGGCAGCGCATGGAGATGGTGTCGAGCCCGCTCGGCTGGGAGCGCACCTACGCGCGCGTCCACGGTCCCCTCACCGCCGCCGCGTACGCCGAGGCCGTCCGGCGGGGCCGCACCTTCGCCACCACGGGGCCGTTCCTGCGGCTCACCGTCGACGGCGCCGAGCCCGGCGACACCATCGAGCCACGTCCGGGGGACCGGCTGCGCGTCACCGTCCACGCCGTCGGCCCCGAGGTGGAACGCCTGGTGGTCCGCACCGCCGACGGGGTGCTCGCCGAAGGCCCGCCGGGGGAGCTGACCGCCGAGTTCGTGGTCCGCGGCCCCACCTACGTCGTGGCCGTCGCCGACGGCGGCCCCCACCCGCGGTCGCTGTTCACCGGCGTGTACGCGCACACCAGCCCCGTCTACGTGGACGTCGGCCGCCGCCGCGTGGCGAGGCCCGAGGACGTCCGCTGGTGCCTGGACTGGATGGACCGGCTGGAGAAGCTCGTCCGCGATCAGGCCCGCCTGCCGGCGCTCAGCCAGCTCGACGACCATCTCTCCTACATCGACGAGGCGCGCCGCGTCTATTTGTCCCGATTGCCGCATTGACCACTCCGGTGACTGACGAGGCCCCAGGTGGGCAATGAATCCGTCATGGGGAAGGGCACGAGACGCGAGATCCAGGACATCGCAGGGACAGGGCCGGCCGTGGCGGGGCCGGCGGCGGCCGGCCGGAGCCCGCTCGGCGGGGAGCTGGCGGACCGGGTGCTCGCGTTCCGTCCCTCGCTGCGCCGGCGCGTCAAGCGGCGGCTCAACACGCTGGACGAACGGCTGTTCCGGCAGGTCGCGGCCGCTCATCTGCCGGGGCTCGAAGGGGTGCTGCCGCCGCTGTCGCGCGCCGCGGACAACTCGGTGCTGTGGATGGGGATCGCCGCGGCGCTCGCCTCCAGCGGCGAGGCCAGGCTGCGCCGCGGCGCCACCCGCGGCCTGGTGGCCGTCAGCCTGGTGAGCCCGCTGGTCAACCTGCTCGGCAAGCAGGCGTTCGCACGCAGCAGGCCGTCCATCGCGGGCTTCCCGATCGCCCGCCTCGGCCGCGTGCCGACGTCGCACTCGTTCCCCTCGGGCCACTCGGCGTCCGCGGCGGCGTTCGCCGCCGGCGTGGCCATGGAGGCGCCTGCCGCCGTGGCCGTCCCCGTCGCCGCCGCGGCGGGAGCGGTGTGCTTCTCCCGCGTCTACATCGGCGTGCACTACCCCGGTGACGTCGTCGCCGGCGCGTCCATCGGCGTCGCCGCGGCCCTGCTGACCGGACGCCTGTGGCCGCGCCGCCGCCGGCGGTGACCGCGGACGGACGACCGTAATGGTGCGAGGCCTGTGGCCGTAGCACCGGGAAGCGCTTTGACAGCTTGACATGATGAGGTCACTCACCGATCATCGGCGACGTGAACGCCCCCCGACGCTTATCGACCGCTCTTGTCCTGACGCTGGCCCTGGCCGCGTGCAGCACGGGAGGCGAGGGCCTACCGGTCACCGGCGAAGGCGGCCCCGCGACCGGCCGTGTGGGAGGAGCCGGCGGAGGCGGCGGGGGAGGGGCCGGCGTCCAGACCCCCGCCGGCATCACCCCCGCCGAGTACGGCACGGCGCTGGCGGCGGCCATGGGCCCGGTGGGGTCCGCGCTGAAGGACATCGCCAAGTCGCGTTCGCTGAAGTCGCTCGGCGGCCGTGTGGAGCGCGCGAGCGGCGCGGCCGGCGCCGCGGTGGACCGCCTGGCGTCCGTCACCTCGCCGCCTGAGGTCACCAACGAGCACGCCGACCTGCTGGCGGCCCTGCGCGGCCTCGAAGGCGACCTGGAGGCCATGCGCGAGTCGGTGGCCGGCCGCGGCGTGTGCACCGCTCCGGCCGTGCTCGCGCGCCTCGGCAAAGGCGAGGGCCTCGGTGCGGTGCGGTCCGCCGGCGACGACCTGGCCGCCAGAGGCGACTACCCGGCCGACATCGTGGACGTCAAGATCCCCAAGGAACAGACCCGCCGCCTGTCCAACGGCACGGTGATCCGCTCGGGCCCGCGCGGCGGCCTCGGCCGCGTCACCGTGAAGAACGGCAACTCCAAGGACGCCGTCGTCACCCTGGTGCGCGGCAAGCGCAAAGGCACGAGCTTCTACATCCGCAAGAAGAGCAAGACCACCATCCGCAGCGTCCCCGACGGCTCCTACACGGTCTACTACACCACCGGCAGCGACTATGACCGCGGCCGCCGCACCTTCACCCGTGACTGCGCCTTCAAGCGCTTCGAGGGATCCATCCGCTTCCGCACCACCTACAGCAAATACACCATCTGGACTCTCACCCTGAACGCCGTCAAGGGGGGCAACACGCGCGCCGACGACGTGGACCCCGACGACTTCCCGAGCTGACCGGGGTCGTCCGCCGAGACGACGACGGCGCGGCCCCCGTACGGGAGCCGCGCCGCCGGAGAGCCGGTGGTCAGCTGGAGAAGAGCATGCCCACCCAGCTGCGGTTGCGGTGGTGGCCGTGGTGGTAGCCGCCGCCGTGCGGCGGGCCCCAGGCCGGACCCGGAGGGGCCGGCGGCGGGGCGTACTGCTGCTGGGCCCACTGGTTCTCCACGCGGGACAGCGTCTCCAGCTCTCCGTAGTCCAGGAAGATGCCGCGGCAGTTCTCACACTGCTCGATCTGGACGCCGTTGCGGTTGTAGGTCCGCATGGATCCGTGGCACTTGGGGCACTGCATTGAGTCGGTCTCCTTCGACGGGCTTGCGGCGACCCTACCGCGACGGCGTGACACCGACGATCCTCCCGCAGGAGGAGACAAGGGCGTCCTCGACATCGTCCAGCGGACGACCCTCCCCGTGTGCCGCCGCCACCGCCGTGGCCGCCAACTGCACGGTCAACGCGCGGGCCGGACGGTCGAGTTCCCGCCACGGATCGTCAGGCGACACGGCCGTACCCCCCGCGGACAGGTAGGCGCCGAGGAACCGGGCCCACAACTCCGGGTCGAGCAGGCCGGTGGCGAACCACGCCGCGGGCCGCGCCAGATCCCACGCGGGATCGCCGGAACCGAGGTCGTCCACGTCGATGAGCAGCCACTCGCCGCGGTACCGCACCACCTGGCCGAGGTGCCAGTCGCCGTGCACCGGCGCGGCCCCCGGCTCGTGGCCGGCCTCCAGGCCGAGCGGCACGTAGGCCGCGCTGATCGTGCGGACGGCGGCGGCGTGCCGCTCGCCACGCGGCAGACCGGCCACGGCCCGGGTCACGCGCGCGGGACCGCCGTGCGGGGGGAGCGACGGCGGGACCGGCGACGCGTGCAGGCGGGCCAGCAGGGCCGCCGCCTCCTCCCACGGCGCGCCGTACGGGTCGGCGGGGTCGACCGGCTCACCGGCGGGCCACGACGTCACCGGCCGTCCCGCGAGGTGCCGCACCCGCGGCGACAACGGGGGAAGGAACACTCCCGGCATCGACGCGGCGGCCGTCAGGCGCGCCTGGAGCGCGCCGGCGTCGGTCCCCGGCGGCAGGGCCTTGACGACCGTATCGCCGGCCCGCACCACCGTGACGCGGGTGTCCTTGAGCACGGCCGTCCCCGCGTCACCGAGCCGTCCCCCCGCCTCGGCGGCCAGCAGACCGGCCAGACCTCCGGCCGATGTCCCGCCGCGTACGTCCACCGGCCCACCCTAGTCCGCCACGCCGCCCCGCGCGCCGGAGCGGCGACGGGCAGGGGAATAGGGTTGCGGCATGAAGATTGGGTTCGGGGTACCGGTGTCGGGGACCTGGGCGACGCCGGGGAACATGGTGGCGGTGGCGCGGCGGGCCGAGGAGCTCGGGTACGCGTCGCTGTGGACGTTCCAGCGGCTGCTGCACCCGGCGGGGGAGCCGCTGGCGCCGGTGTACCGCAGTGTGCAGGACCCGGTGGTGACGCTGTCGTTCCTCGCCGGGGTGACCAGCAGGATCCGGCTCGGGGTCGCCGTGCTCAACATGCCGTTCTACTCGCCGCCGCTGCTCGCCAAGCAGCTCGCCACCTTGCAGGAGGTGTCGCGGGGACGGCTGGACGCGGGGCTCGGGCTCGGCTGGATGCCGGAGGAGTACACCGCGAGCGGGGTGACGATGGCGGCGCGCGGCCGGCGTGCCGTGGAGTACCTGCACGTGCTGCGGCGGCTGTGGACCGAGGACCTGGTGTCGCACAAGGGCGAGTTCTACGACATCCCGCCGTCCAGCCAGGACCCCAAACCGGTGCCGCCGCCACCGGTCCTGCTCGGCGGCACCGCTCCGGCGGCGCTGCGGCGCGCGGGTGAGCTGGCGGACGGGTGGATCAGCTCCAGCCGTGCCGACCTGGACACGCTCCCCGAGCAGATCTACATTGTGAAGGAAGCGGCTCGTGAGGCCGGCCGCGACCCCGGCGAGCTGCGCTTCGTCTGCCGAGGCGTCGTCCGCGTCGGCGCGGCGCGGGACGGGGAACGCACCAGGCTGACCGGCACGCCTGACCAGATCAGGGACGACATCGAGGCCGTCGCCGCCACCGGCATGACCGAGTTGTTCCTCGACCTCAACTTCGACCCCGCCGTCGGCGCACCCGACGCCGACCCCGACGCCGCGATGCGCCGCGCCGAGGAGGCGCTGGAGGCGTTCGCGCCGCGCTGAGCGGCCGCTGAACGTCACCGAGCTGACAGGGAGAGGTTTCCACATGTCCGCCCTCCCGCCGGTCACCTCCGGTACCGGTGGTGTCATCCTTGTTGCCGTACGCCGACGACCCCCGAACGCGGGAGAACAGTGAACGAGCGCAAGCGGATCGAGTGCTGGTTGTCCGACATGGACGGTGTGCTGGTGCACGAGGGGCTTCCCGTGCCGGGGGCCGGCGAGTTCATCACCAGGCTCCGCGAGTCCGGCAAGCGGTTCCTGGTGCTGACCAACAACTCCATCTACACCCCGCGCGACCTGTCGGCACGGCTGCGCGGTGTGGGCCTTGAGGTGCCGCCGGAGGCCATCTGGACGTCCGCGCTCGCCACGGCCAGGTTCCTCGACGACCAGCGGCCGGGTGGCTCGGCGTATGTCATCGGGGAGGCGGGGCTGACCACGGCGCTGCACGAGGCGGGGTACGTCCTGACCGACACCGACCCCGACTACGTCGTGCTCGGCGAGACCCGCACCTACAGCTTCACGGCCATCACCCGGGCCATCCGGCTCATCGACGGCGGCAGCCGCTTCATCGCCACCAACCCCGACCCGGTGGGCCCGTCCGCCGAGGGCTCGCTGCCGGCCTGCGGCGCGGTCGCCGCGATGATCACCAAGGCGACGGGGGTGGAGCCGTACTTCGTCGGCAAGCCCAACCCGATGATGATGCGCAGCGCGCTCAACGCCATCGACGGCCACAGCGAGAGCACCGCGATGATCGGCGACCGCATGGACACCGACGTGGTGTCCGGCATGGAGGCCGGCCTGTACACGATCCTGGTGCTGACCGGCGTGACCACCGAGGACCAGGTGGACCGCTACCCGTTCCGGCCCTCCCGTGTGGCGGCGTCCGTCGCGGAGCTGGTGGACCTCATCGAGTGACCGGGCCCAGCTCGCACGGGTCACGCGGCCTGACTTCCAGGTGACCGGCGCCGCGCGCGGACCGCACCGCGGGAACGTTCCCGCGGTGCGGCCTTGTGGCGGTGATCGGGCTGCGGCAGAGTGTCGGTGTCCCTCCGTCCGGCCGGGCGGAGTTCTCCCCGGGAGGCCGCGCGGTGGCGACGATCGTTGGAGTGCACGGCATCGGCAAGTACCGCTACTTCGAGGCGGCCGGCACCGCCACGGGAGCGGCCGAGATCATGCGGGGCAAGTGGGACCGCTACCTGCACGCGGGGCTGACCGGTGGCGCTCCGTACGACGGCCGTTCCTATGTCGGCGAGGTGGCCTATTACGCTCACCTGCTGCGCGACCAGGTCCCGGCGGCGGTCCCGCGCGACCTGCGCACGATGGACACCGCGTCCCAGCTCGTGCTCGCCGACTGGATGAAGCAGCTCGGCGGTGCGAGGTCGGTGGCGGGGGAGACGCTGACGGGGCTCATCCACCGGTTCGCCGGGTGGCTGATGCTGCGGCTCGGGCCGCACGCCAAGGAGTTCGCCGAGAACTTCTGCCCCGAGGTGGCGGCGTACTTCGCGAGCGGCAGGGCCGCGGCGCGGGTGCGGGCTCGCGACGTGGTGGCGGCCGCGGTGCGGCGGCACCGGCCCAAGGTGCTGATCGCGCACTCCCTCGGCAGCGTCGTGGCGTACGAGGCGTTGTGCGCGCACCCCGATCTGCCGGTGGAGCTGTTCGTGACGCTCGGCAGCCCGCTCGGCATGCGCCAGGTGGTGTTCGACCGGCTCCAGCCGCTGCCGGTGAAGGGACGGGGTGGCCGGCCGCCGGGGGTGCGCCGCTGGGTGAACATCTCCGACAAGGACGACATCGCGGCCATCCCGGGTGAACTGCGCGGCCAGTTCGACGGCGTGGACCAGGACCTGAGGGTCAACATCGACTGGGCCGACTTCCACACGGTGCGCAACTACCTCGGCTGCGGAGCGCTCAACCAGCACCTCAAGCCGTACCTGCGCGGATAATATCGTGATCATGAAATGGGTCCTGTTCGACTACGGGGAAGTCCTGTGCCACGCGCAGCCGGAGGACGACCGCGTCCGGCTGGCCGAGGCCGCCGGCACCGATGCCGAGGCGTTCTGGGAGGGCTACTGGCGGCACCGGCTGGAGTTCGACCGCGGCACGCTCACGCCGCGGCGGTACTGGTCGCTGGTGCTCGGCCGCGAGGCCGCCGAGGCCGAGACCGAGCGGCTGGTGGAGCTGGACGTGCGCAGCTGGAGCCATGAGAACCCCGGCAGCGTGGCCGTCATGGCGGAGCTGGCCGCGGCCGGCCACGCGCTGGCGCTGCTGTCCAACGCGCCTGAGTGCGTGGCGCGAGGCGTCGAGCGGCTCCCCTGGATCGAGACCTTGCGTGCCCGCTTCTACAGCGCACGGCTCGGCCTGGTGAAACCCGACACCGGCGTCTACCTGCGGGTGGCCGCCGAGCTCGGCTGCGACCCCGGCGAGGTGGTCTTCGTGGACGACCGGCTCGTCAACGTCGAAGGCGCCGAGCGGGCCGGCATGACGGCACTGCACTTCCGTGACCCCGGCACGCTGCGCGCCGACCTGGAGATGGTGCTCGCGCCGCGCTGACATTCCCTACCGCTGACCTGCTTCTTTGTCTCGTTTGCCCTGCTCGCGGGCATACGCCAGAGAAAGGGGGAGGCGAGGGGGACGCGATGGAAGTCACCGGAATCATCAGTGCCATCATCATCGGACTGGTGATCGGCGCGCTCGCGCGCCTGCTCGTCCCGGGCCGGCAGAAGATCCCGATCTGGCTGACCATCCTGATCGGCATCGTCGCCGCGCTCATCGGCACCGCCATCGCGTCCGCGCTCGGCGTGGCCGACACGCGGGGGATCGACTGGATCGAGCTCATCATCCAGATCGTGCTCGCGGTGGTCGGCGTGATGGGGGCGAGCTATCTGTACGGCCGCAGCAAGGTTCACTGACCATGCCGGCGCCGACGCGATTTCGCCTGGCGTGCCGCGAGGTGTCGCCGTCCCTTCGACCACGATTCACGTACGGTGGGTAACCCGCACGTCTGTGCCGCGGCTGTTCACGCGGCCGACATCGACACCTCGCTCGCAGGTCAGGCGGACCGTCTGCACTTGGTGGCGTGGAGCAGAATCCGTCACGCAGAGTGTTCCTCGCCGCCGCCGCCACGGGGGCCGGCGGCCTCGTCCTCTCTTCGTCCGCCGCCGCGTCCGCCGCGCGGCAGACCCCCCTCCCGGCCGTCCGCCCCGCCCGCTCCGCGCCGGACCCGTTCACACTCGGGATCGCCTCCGGCGACCCCGCGCGGGACGGGTTCGTGCTGTGGACCCGCCTCGCACCCGACCCGCTGACCCCTGACGGCCACGGCGGCATGCCGCTCGGGGACGTCACCGTGGAGTGGCAGGTCGCCGAGGACGAGAGGTTCCGCCGTGTGGCGCGGTCGGGCCGGGAGACCGCGCGCCACGCCAGCGCGCACACCGTGCACGTCGAGGCCGAAGGGCTGGAACCCGGCCGCGAGTACTTCTACCGGTTCCGCGCGAACGGTCACCTGTCGCAGGTGGGCCGTACCAGGACGGCGCCGGACACCGCCGGCCCCTTCACGTTCGCCGCGGTGTCGTGCGCGCAGTACGAGCACGGCTACTACACCGCCTACCGCCGCATGGCCGAGCAGGAACCCGACCTGGTGGTGCACCTCGGCGACTATATCTACGAGTACTCCGGCGGCGTCTACACCGCCGCGCAGGGCAACGTGCGGCAGCACGCCGGCGGCAAGCTCCAGACCCTCGCCGACTACCGCGTGCGGCACGCGCAGTACAAGACCGACCCGGACCTGCAACTGGCCCACCAGAACAGTCCGTGGCTCGTGGTGTTCGACGACCACGAGGTCGAGAACAACTGGGCCGGCGGCAACCCCGGCACCCTCGTCCCGGCGTTCGACGCGCGCAAGGCCGCCGGTTTCCAGGCCTACTACGAGAACATGCCGCTGCGCCGCTCCTCGGTGGCCCGCGGCACCCGCATCAAGCTCAACCGCCGCGTGAGCTGGGGCCCGCTCGCGACGTTCCACATGCTCGACACCCGCCAGTTCCGCGACGACCAGCCCTGCGGCGACGGCATGCGCACCGGCTGCGACGAACGCCTCGGCCAGGAACGCGTCCTGCTCGGTGAGGCGCAGCGCGCATGGCTGGAGCAGGGCCTGCGCGACTCGGCCGCCGGCTGGAACCTCATCGCGCAGCAGATCATCGTCGGCCAGCGCGACTACCACCTCGGCCCCGGCCGCGAGCTCAGCCTCGACGCCTGGGACGGCTACCCCGCCGAACGCGATCGCCTGCTGGCCGCGCTGTCGGCCTCCGGCGCCGCCAACCCGGTCGTGCTGACCGGGGACGCGCACGTCGGCTCGGCGTCGGACCTGCTCCTGGACTTCGACGACCCCACCTCGGCGCGCGTCGGCGTCGAACTGGTCGCCACCTCGATCTCCAGCGACGGCGACGGCTACCACGACCCCGCGAGGGACGCGGCCCTGCTCACCGAGAACCCCCACCTGAAGTTCGTCAACGAACGCCGCGGCTACATCATGTGCGGCGTCACCTCCTCCGAGCTGACGGCCGACTTCCGCACCCTGGACCGCATCAGCCGCAGGGGAGCCCCCGCGAGGACCGCCGCGTCCTTCACCGTCCCGGCCGGCGAACGCGTCCTCACCTGAGCCCTTCGCCACGGCCCCCGGCCCCCGTACGGGGCCGGGGGCCTTTCGCGCGTGCCCTACCCGGCGACCGCGAACCCGAACAGAGCACCCTCCGGGCCGGACAGGGTGACGGCGCCGGCCGGCCGCAGGCCCGTGTAGGAGCCCTTGCGCACCGCGGACGGGACCAGGACCACGCGGCCCGCGCCAGGCGCGCCGACCACCAGGCCCGACGGGGTGACGGCGACCGAGGCGCCGTAGTTGTCCCCCGGGTGTCCCTTGCGGCCGTACACGGTCAGGTTGTGGTTGGCGGTCAGCCCCCCGGTGCGGGTGCCGGCGAGCACCAGCACGGCGTTGCCGCCGGGCAGCCCCATGGCAAGTTCGGCGTCGCCGTCGCCGTTGAGGTCGCCGGCCGCGAGCGCCGAGCCGAGCCGGTCGGTGGGCCGGTTGCGGCCGGCCACGCCTTTGCTCTCGCGTGACCAGAACTCGCTGCCGGCCGCGGTGAGACCGCCGCCGCGGCCGTACAGCACGTGCACCGCGCCGTCGCCGTACATCGGCCCGTCCTGGTAGGCGTCCAGGCCCTCACCCGGCACCCCGGCCGCCAGGTCGTCGTGGCCGTCCCCGTCGAAGTCCCCGGCCGCCAGCGTCGCGCCGAGGCCGTCGAACTTCTCGGCGTCCCCCGGCATGCCGGGGCTGTTCTGCGTGTAGACGCCGGCCTGCCGGGCCCGCGGGTCGGCGATGGTGAACGACCCGGCGCCTGGCTTGTCGCCGACGTCGTCCCCCGGCGCGCCGATCGCGATCTCGTCGTCGCCGTCCCCGTCGAAGTCCCCGGCCGCGACGGCCGCACCGAACTGGTCGGTCTCGCCGGGCTCCTGCGCGACCCAGCGGGTGCGCTGCGTGATGAGGCTTCCCGTGCCGTCCGGCCGACGGCCCCGCATGCCGAACAGCGCGACGCCTCCACCGTCCTCCAGGCCGGGGACGCCGACGATCAGCTCGTCGTCGCCGTCGCCGTCCAGGTCCCCCGCGGCGAGCGCCGCGCCGAACCGGTCGGTGCCGCGGGACCGCTTGAGATGGGTGACGTCGAGCGTCCCGGCCGCCTTCAGGCCGTGCGGCGTGCCGCGCAGCAGGTGCACGACGCCGTTGCCGTCCGCGCCGTCGGGGACCGGCGTGCCGGCGAACTCCTCCGAGGCGCCGATCGCGAGGTCCGCGCACCCGTCGCCGTCGAAGTCGCCGGTCACCAGGGCCGAGCCGAACGAGTCCCCCCGCTCGGGGGTGTCCCCGATCTCCCCGGACCCCTGTGTCAGGGTCGATGTGGCCTTCGTCCCCCGGTACAGCGTCACCGACCCGGCGCGGGTCGCGCCGTCCACCGTGGCGTACGGCGCGGCGACGGCGAGCCCGGGATCGGAGCAGGCGGTCGCGGAGGCGGAGGCGGGCAGGCAGGGCACGACGGCCAGCGTCGCGGCGGCGAGCAGGCGGGACGCACGCGAGGCACTCATACTCCGGATGGTCTCCGCCGATCCGGACACCTGCCCCACGGCAGCATGAAGTCCCCGCGTCCGGTACCTGAACGTCGCCGTCAGGCCGGGGGAGCGGCGGGTGTCAGGCCGGCCCCCCGGCTGCGGGGAGCTCGAACGCGACCGCCTGGCCCGTGCCTCCGGTGGACAGCGTGGTGGGATAGGCGACGCACCGGCCCCCCGACAGCAGGTGCGCCAGCAGCAACCCCCGGCCGCCTTCACTGAGCAGGTCGAGCCCGTCCGGCCCGTCGGCGGCCTGCAGGCGGGTCAGCAGCAGCCCGACCTCCCCGGGCTCGGCGCCGCCGTCCACCACCTCGCACCACATGGGGATGCCGCTCAGGTAGTGCACACGCAGCTCGTACGGCCCCGGCGCGTGCCGTTCGGCGTTGGCGGCCAGCTCGGCCACGATGAGCTCCGCCTCTCCCGCGCTCTCGGCCGTGACACCGGTGCCGGCGAGCGCCTCGCGGACCGCGGCCCGCGCGGCGCGCGAGGCCGATCCGGCGCTCAGCCGGGTGACCAGCACGCGGAACGTCCCCCGGTGCGGCGGCCATCCCGGCGGCGGGTCCTCGCGGTACTGGTTGTCGCCGGAGAACTGGACGGCGTCCCGCAGGCGGGCCGCGGCCTCGTGCAGACGGCCACCCGCGTGCGCGCGGGTGTGCTGGACACGATGCTGGGGGACGGGCTCCTCGCCGCGCATGAGCTGATCACTCCCTGGGTCGCCCTGACGGGGGCCGGCGGAGGCAGGCGCGGTGCACCTCCGGCAGGTTGTCTCCGATGGTGGAATACACCGACCCGTGCGGGTAAGCCGTGACACCGATACCGAAGACGGATACGCGGCGATCGGCCTGACCGATCGGCTTCACCGATCGGTCGGGCCGAAAAGGCCGCGAGCCGGCGTCCGGCCTGGTTATCTGGAGTCCCTCCCTTGACTGGACCGTTGCGAGGTCGGCATGAACGTCACACATGTGAACGAGCAGGCCATAAGTTTCACCATCTGGGAGCGACCCGCGATGCGGCGTGCGCTCGCGGAGCGCGATATGGCCGCGGTCTATCTCATGCTTCAGCGCAACGGCGTCTCCCAGCGCCGCCTCGCGGCGCTCACCGGGCAGTCACAATCGGAGATATCGGAAATATTGAACGGCCGTCAGGTGATGGCGTACGACGTCCTCGTCCGCATCGCCGACGGTCTCGGCGTCCCCCGCGGATACATGGGTCTCGCCTACGACGAGGGCCCCGGCTTCGCGGGGCACGAGAGCGACGCGGCCGGCGAGGCCGACGACGACGAGCGCGTGCGCCGCCTCCTCGCGCACGCCGCACAGGTCACCATCGGCGCCGTCACACCGGAGACCACCGACTGGCCGAGGCCGCTGGCCCGCTCGGCCACCCCCGTGCCGGCGCGCATCGGCGAGGCCGAGGTCGAGCAGGTGGAGACCGTCACCGAGACGCTGCGCGCGCTCGACTACCGCTACGGCGGCGGCACCTGCCGCGACGCCGTGGTCGCGCAGCTCGCCTGGTCGCAGAGCCTCCTGCGGGCCGGGTCGAGCGAGCAGGTGCGCCACCGCCTGCACCGCGCGCTCGCCGACCAGCACAACCTCGCCGGGTGGACGAGCTTCGACACCGGCCTGTACGACGACGCCTGCCGCCACTTCACCCGGGCCCTCGAGCAGGCCAAGTACGCCGGCGACCCCTCGCTCGCCGCCAACGTGCTGTACCGCCTCGGCCGCGTCCACCTGCACCGCCACCGGGTCGTCGACGCGCTGCGGTTCTTCCAGCTCGGCCAGATCTGCGCGCAGGACGCCAGCTGCGAGCTCACCGTCGCGCTGCTGTGCGCCAACGAGGCGTGGGCCTACGCGCTGCTCGGCGACGAGCGGCTCGCGCTGAAGTCCATGCGCCGCGCCGAGGACGAGTTCGCGCGCAGCGACCGCGCCGCGGCCCCCGCGTGGGTGCGTTTCTTCAGCGAAGCCGACCTGCACGCCGCCGGCGGCATGTGCCACGCGGGCCTGTCCGACACCCTCGACCACCACCTCGACCCCGCCGCCGAGCTGCTGCTGCGCAGCGTGGCCGGCCGCGACCAGGACATGGCCCGCAGCAAGGTCTTCGAGCTCATCGCGCTCGCCACCGTGCGCTTACGCTTAGGCGACATCGAAGGCGGCCTGCGTGACGGCCACGAGGCCGTGACGCTGACCGCGCGGATCCGCTCGGCCCGAGCGCTGCACCGCATGGACCCACTGGACAAGGCCGCCGCCGCACTCGGGGCCCGCACCGACGCACGCGAGTTGCGACGGCGCATCGCCGACCTGCGGGCCCAATGAGCCTCACCACGGTAGACCCCTCCGGCGGGCTCACCCGCGACACGCTGAACGCCGTGCTCGGCGCCGTCTGCGCGGAGGCCGGCCTCGACCCCGCCGGGGCCGAGCTCATCAAGTTCACCAACAACGCCGTCTTCCGCCTGCGCGCCGCACCCGTCGTGGTCCGCATCGCCGGCTCGTCGGCGGCCCGCGCGCGTGTCGGCAACGTCGTCGGCGTGGCCCGCTGGCTGGCCGCGCACGACTTCCCCGCCGTCCGCCTGCTCCCCGATGTCGTCCAGCCCCTGTGGCTGTCCGGCCAGGCCGCCACCTTGTGGGAGGAGGTCCCCGCGGACGGCGGCCGTCCCGGCGGCGCCGACCTCGCCGCCTTGCTGAGACGCCTGCACGACCTCCCCGGCCCCCCGCCTGACCTCCCCGAGTGGCGTCCCATGGACGAGATCCGCCAGCGCCTCGCCGAGCCCGAGGACCTCGGCGACGCCGACCGCGAGTTCCTCCTCGCCACCTGCGACGAGGTGGAGGAGGCCATGTCCACCCTCCGGTTCGACCTCCCACCGGGGGTCATCCACGGCGACGCCTTCACCGGCAACCTCGTCCCCGCCGTCGGCGGCCCTGTGCTGTGCGACTTCGACAGCACCGCCGTCGGGCCCCGCGAATGGGACCTCACCCCGGTCGCCGTCGGCCGCCTGCGCCTGGACTACCCCGACGACGACCAGACCCCCATGGCCCTCCGCTACGGCGTCGACATCACCCGGTGGCCCGGCTTCCCGGTGTTCCGCCGCCTGCGCGAGCTCAAACTCGTCACCAGCGTCGTGCCGATCCTGCGCAGCCACCCCGCCATCCGGCCCCAGTGGCAGCACCGCATGCGGACCTTCCGCTCCGGCGACCTCACCACACGCTGGCAGCCCTACCGCTGACCCCCGGCGTCCGGCCGTACGCCGGGTCAGGCGGGGGCCGGTCGTGCCAGGATGGGCCTTGTGACGACGGCGGTGGAGACGGGTATCGACCTGGCGGACCTGGCGTTCTGGAACAGGCCGCCAGGCGAGCGCGAGCGCGACTTCGCGCGGCTCAGGCGGCTGGACCATCTGGCGTTCTTCCCCGAGCGCCGGGTGCCTTTGCTGCGGTCCGGCAAGGGCTTCCACGCTTTGGTGCGGCACGCCGACGTGGTGGAGGCCAGCCGCAACGCCAAGGTCTTCTCCAGCGAGCCGGCCGTCACCAACCCCGAGCCCCCCGGCTGGGTGAAGCACGTGTTCGGCGACTCGATGGTCAACCTCGACGACCCCAGGCACGCGCGCCTGCGCCGCATCGTGTCGCGTGCCTTCTCCCCGAAGATGCTCGCCAAACTGGACGACGACATCCGCGAGGCCGCCACCCGCATCGTCGACGACGTCATCGCCGAAGGACCGAGGGACTTCGTGACCCAGGTCGCCGCGCGGCTCCCCATCCACGTCATCTGCGACATGGTCGGCGTCCCCGACGCCATCCGCGCCAAGGTCCACCGGCACGTCGACGTCTCCACCGCCTACACCGGCGTCCGCATGAGCCTCCCCCGCACCGTCGCGATGGCGGGCCGCAACATGGCCGCGCTGTTCTCCCTGCAACGTCTCGTCATCGAGCTCGGCCGCGAACGCGAGAAGAACCCCGGCGGCGACCTGGTCTCCGCGTTGGTGACCGCCAACGTCGACGGCGAACGCCTCACCCCTCGCGAGCTCGGCTCGTTCTTCACGCTCCTGCTCGTCGCCGGCAACGAGACCGCACGCAACACCATGGCCCACGGCCTGAAGCTCATCACCGACACCCCCGAGGCCCGCGACCGCCTGACCGGCGACTTCGACACCCACATCGCCGGCGCCATCGAGGAGACCGTCAGGATCGTCTCCCCGATCATGCAGTTCCGCCGCACCGTCACCGAGCCGTACGAACTCAGAGGCACTTCTCTGACCCCCGGCGACAAGGTCGTCCTGTTCTACGGCTCCGCCAACCGCGACGAGGACGTCTTCCCCGACCCCGGCCGCTACGACATCACCCGCACCCCCAACCCCCACGTCGGCTTCGGCGGCCCCGGCCCCCACTTCTGCCTCGGCGCCAACCTGGCCCGCCAGGAAATAAAGATCATGTTCCGCGAGCTCTTCACCCGCCTCCCCGCGATCCGCACCACAGCCGAGCCCGAGCTCCTCCTCTCCAACTTCGACAACAGCGTCCGCCACCAGGCCTTCACGTTCTGACCCCCGGCCGGAATCCGCGACGACGGCGTCCACCACCAGCCCTTCACCTTCAGGCCCGCGACCTCACGGGTTAAGGTCCGTGAGTGGACATCGAGGACTTCTGCCTGGACCCGTCGATCGCGCATCTCAACAACGGTTCCTTCGGCGCTGTGCCGCTGCGCGTGCGTGAACGGCACGACGAGCTGCGCCGTGAGGCCGAGCGCGACCCCGACCAGTTCTTCGCCACCCTGCCGGACCGTCTCACCAAGGCCAGGACCGAGGTCGCCGAGTTCCTCGGCGCCGACCCGGACGGCACCGCGTTCGTCGCGAACGTGACAGAAGGCATCGCCGTGGCCCTGCACTCGATCCCGCTGACCCCCGGCGACCAGATCCTGCTCTGCGACCACGCCTACGGCGCCGTGGAGATCGCCGTACGCCACACCGCGTCCCGCACCGGCGCCGAGGTCGTCGCACTCACCCTCCCCGGCCGGACCACCGGCGACTGGACCGCCGACGACGCCGCGAGAACGTTCCTCGACGCCGTCACCCCCCGCACCAAGGTCGCCGTCTTCGACCACATCACGTCCCCCACGGCCCGCCTCCTCCCCGTCCAGCGGATGTGCCGTGACCTGTCCGCCGCCGGCGTCACCACCATCGTCGACGGCGCGCACGCCCCCGGCATGCTCGACCTCGACATCACCGAGGTAGGCGCCGACTTCTACACCGGCAACCTCCACAAATGGCTCTTCGCCCCCCACTCCGCCGCCATCTTGTCGGTCACGCCGGCCTGGCGCGACCGCGTCACCCCCCTGATCCCGTCCCACTACCTGCACGACGGCTTCCCCCGCTCCCTGGAGATCCAAGGCACCCGCGACCACACCCCCTGGCTCGTCACCCCGCACGGCGTCCGCCTCCTCACCGACCTCGGCCCGGCCCACGTCCGCACCCGCAACGCACACCTCGCCGCCAGAGCCCAGCAGATCCTCGCCGATGTCCCTGGCCTCACCCCCTGGCCGGCCGACCCCGAGCTGTCCATGCGCACCCTCCGCCTCCCCGAAGGCGTCGCCACCACCTACGAGTCCGCCGTCACCCTCGCCACCGAGATCTACGACCGCCTCCACTGCCGCACCGCCATCCGCCCCTGGCCCGGCGCCGGCCTCCTACGCGTCTCGGCCCAGCTCTACAACCGCGAGAAGGACTACGAACGCCTGGCCGCCGGCCTCCCTGCCATCCTGAGCCGGTACGGCGGCGCCGGGAGAATCGCCGCATGGTAGAGCTGGAGCGCTTCCGGGTCGCCGTGCGCACGTGGGTGGCCGCAGGGGTGGAGGCTCCGGCGGCGGCCGAGGTGGCGCGGGAGTTGGTCGCGCGGGTGGCCACGGTCGTGCTGGTCGAAGGGGTGAGCGATCGGAGTGCGGTGGAGGCGCTGGCCGAGATGCGGGGGCGGGATCTCGGGGATGAGGGTGTGTGTGTCGTGCCGATGGGGGGTGCGATGGGGGTGGCGCGGTATCTGCGGGTTCTCGGGCCGCAGGGACTCGGGGCCCGGGTGCGGGGGCTGTACGACGAGGCGGAGGAGGGGTTCTTCCGGCGGGGGCTGGAGCAGGCGGGGTTCGGGGCCGGTCTGAGCAGGTCGGCCATGGAGTCGCTGGGGTTCTTCGTGTGTGTCGCGGATCTGGAGGACGAACTGATCCGTGCGCTCGGGCCTGAGGGGGTCGAGCGGGTTCTCGCCGCGGAGAGAGATCTGGACAAGTTCCGGCTTTTCCAGAACCAGCCGGCGCAGCGGGGGCGGCCGGTGGAACGGCAGCTGCGCCGATTCATGGGAACCACCAGTGGCCGCAAGGCGCACTACGGCCGTGCGCTCGTGCTGGCGCTCGACCCGGCCGGTGTGCCTCATCCGCTGGACGGGCTGCTTCCCTCGCCTCGCTGTTCCCCTCGCTGATGGTGGCCAGGCGCACCGGCGACGGTGCGACGACGCGCCTGCACGGGTCCGGCGGCCGCTGGGTCAGGTCCGTTCGGCGGCCTCCGTGCCTTTCTCCAGAGGTGGTGCGCACAGGTCGCAGGCGGCCTTGCGCTGGGGGACGCGGTCGGGGTCGCGGAGCGCGTTGGTGCGGATGGTGATCACGGTGAGGACGGCGGCGGCGGTCATCATCGCGGCGGAGATGAGCATGGCGGAGTGGAAGCCGGCGGTGAAGGTCGTGGGGGAGGTGTAGGCGGTGCCGGTGAGGCCGACCAGTGGGGGGATGGCGGCCACGGCGAGGAGGCCGCCGGTGCGGGCCACGGCGTTGTTCACGCCGCTGGCGACGCCGGCGTAGCGTTCGTCGGCGGTGGCGAGGACGGTGGCGGTGAGGGGGGCCACGGCGGCGGACAGGCCGAGGCCGAAGAGGGTGACGGCGGGGAGGACGTCGGTGAGGTAGGTCGCGCCGGGGCCGATGCGGCTGAGCAGGACGAGTGCGGCGGCGACCAGGAGCAGGCCGGCGGTCATGGGGATCCGGGGGCCGATGCGTTTGGCCAGGTCGCCGGAGCGGGGGGACAGCAGGAGCATGAGGATCATCACCGGGAGCATCGCGCTTCCCGCGGCGATGGGGGAGAAGCCGGCGGCGACCTGGAGCTCGACCACGAGCAGGAAGAAGACGACCCCCATGGCGGCGTACATGACCAGGGTCACGGCGTTGACGGCGGTGAACTCACGTGAGGAGAAGATCCGCACGGGGACCAGCGGCCCCACCCGGCCGGTGTGGCGGGAGCGGCGGATCTCCAGGACGACGAAGGCGGCGCCGAGCAGCACGCCGGCCACGCCGGCCGGCAGGGAGGCGGGGGTGCCGACCTCGATGAGCGCGTACGTCACGCCGGCCAGGGCCAGTGCGGCCAGCGCGGCGCCGAGGATGTCGAAACGGCCGGTGGAGGCCTCGTCGCGGGTCTCGGGGACGTGGCGGGCCGCGACGGCGACCACCAGGACGGCCAGGGGAAGGTTGATCAGGAAGACCCAGCGCCAGCCGGCGGTCTCCACCAGCCACCCGCCGAGCAGGGGACCGACCGCGCCGGCGACGCCGCCGAGGCCGGACCACGCGCCGACGGCCCGGGGACGGTCGGCGCGTGCGAACGACGACTGGATGATCGCCAATGAGCCGGGGGTGAGCAGCGCGCCGCCGACACCCTGCAGGGCCCGCGCGAGGATCAGCACCTCGATGTTCGGGGCCAGGCCGCACAGGGCCGAGGTGACGGCGAACCACGCGACACCGATGACGAAGAGCTTGCGGCGGCCGTACCGGTCGCCGAGCGAACCGCCGAGCAGGATCAGCCCGGCCAGGGTGAGGGTGTAGGCGTTGACCGTCCACTGGAGGCCGGAGACCGAGGCGTCGAGAGTCCGCCCCAGCTCGGGAAGCGCCACGTTGACCACGGTGCTGTCAAGGAAGGCCATACCCGAGCCCAGCACGGTGGTGAACAGCACCCACCTGCCCTGGGGGGATCTCATGCGAATGCCGCCGTTGTCCATGCAGCCCATCATGGGGGACCCAGCGGACTGCCCGACCCCGAGGGGAGGTCTGATTACACGATTACGATCGCTCACAGCGAACAGGCGCAGCCTTGGGAACAATCACCGGCTCCCATTAATTGAGTCGATGTAACTCAACCCTTGGAGTTCGCATGAGTCAGAGCTTGATCCTCCCGGTTCTGCCCCTCGACGACGAGGTCGTCCTGCCGGGCATGGTCGTCCCGCTCGACCTGTCGGACGCCGAGGTGCGCGCGGCCATCGACGCCGCCCGGGCCTCCGGCGAGCGGCAGGGGACCGCGCGGGTGCTGCTCGTTCCCCGTGTCGACGGCCGGTACGGCGCCGTCGGCGTGTCCGCGGTCATCGAGCAGGTCGGGAGGCTTCCCGGCGGCAATCCCGCCGCCGTCGTCCGTGGTGCCGAGCGTGTGCGCGTCGGCTCCGGCACGACGGGACCCGGCGCCGCGCTGTGGGTGGAGACGACCCCCATGGACGTCGTGCCGGCCGGGCCCCGTGCCGAGGAGCTCGCCAAGGAGTACAAGGCGCTGGCGGCCACCATCCTGCAGAAGCGCGGCGCGTGGCAGGTCGTGGACGCGGTGAACCAGATCAAGGACGCCTCCGAGCTCGCCGACAGCTCCGGCTACGCGCCGTGGCTGGACACCGCGCAGAAGGTCGAGCTGCTGGAGAACCCCGACCCCGCCGAGCGGCTCGCCAAGCTGGTGGAGTGGGCCCGTGACCACCTGGCCGAGCTGGACGTCGCCGAGACGATCCGCAAGGACGTCCAGGAAGGCATGGAGAAGCAGCAGCGGGAGTTCCTGCTGCGGCAGCAGCTCGCCGCCGTGCGCAAGGAACTGGCCGAGCTGAACGGCGACGCCGCCTCCGAGGAGGAGGACTACCGCGCTCGCGTGGAGGCCGCCGACCTGCCGGAGAAGGTTCGCGAGGCCGCGCTCAAGGAGGTCGACAAGCTGGAGCGCACCTCCGACCAGTCCCCCGAGAGCGGCTGGATCCGCACCTGGCTGGACACCGTGCTCGACCTGCCGTGGAACGTCCGCACCGAGGACTCCTACGACATCTCCGCGGCCCGCGCCGTGCTCGACGCCGACCACACCGGCCTCGACGACGTCAAGGAGCGCATCATCGAGTACCTCGCGGTGCGCAAGCGCCGCGCCGACCGCGGCCTCGGCGTCGTCGGCGGCCGCCGCAGCGGCGCCGTCCTGGCGCTGGCCGGTCCTCCCGGGGTCGGCAAGACCTCGCTCGGCGAGTCGGTGGCCCGCGCCATGGGCCGCGAGTTCGTCCGGGTCGCGCTCGGCGGTGTGCGCGACGAGGCCGAGATCAGGGGCCACCGGCGCACGTACGTCGGCGCGCTCCCCGGCCGGATCGTGCGGGCCATCCGCGAGGCCGGCAGCATGAACCCCGTCGTGCTGCTCGACGAGGTCGACAAGGTCGGCGCCGACTACCGCGGCGACCCGACGGCGGCGCTGCTGGAGGTGCTGGACCCGGCGCAGAACCACACGTTCCGCGACCACTACCTGGAGGTCGAGCTCGACCTGTCGGACGTGCTGTTCCTCGCCACCGCCAACGTGCTGGAGTCCGTGCCGGGCCCGCTGCTGGACCGCATGGAGATCGTCACCCTCGACGGCTACACCGAGGACGAGAAGGTCGCCATCGCACGCGACCACCTGCTGCCGCGCCAGCTCGACAAGGCGGGCCTGACCGCCGACGACGTCACCATCGACGACGAGGCGCTACGCAGGCTCGCCGGCGAGTACACCCGCGAGGCGGGGGTCCGCTCGCTGGAGCGGGCCGTCGCGCGGGTGCTGCGCAAGGTCACCGCCAAGGCGGCCCTCGAGACCGGCGCGCTGCCGGTGCGGGTCGGCGCGGACGACCTGGTCGGCTACCTCGGCCGGCCGCGGCACGTGCCGGAGTCCTCGCTGCCGCAGGCCGCGCAGCGCACCTCCGTGCCGGGGGTGGCCACGGGCCTCGCGGTCACCGGCGCCGGCGGCGACGTGCTGTACGTCGAGGCGTCGCTGGCCGACCCCGAGACCGGGTCCACGGCGGTCACGCTGACCGGTCAGCTCGGCGACGTCATGAAGGAGTCGGCGCAGATCGCGCTGTCGTACCTTCGGTCGCGCGGCGTGGAGCTGGAGCTGCCGGTCGGGTCGCTGAAGGACCGCTCGGTGCACATCCACGTCCCGGCCGGCGCCATCCCCAAGGACGGCCCGTCGGCGGGTGTCACGATGACCACCGCACTGGCCTCGCTGCTGTCGGGCCGGCCTGTGCGCACGGACGTCGCGATGACCGGTGAGGTGTCGCTGACCGGCCGGGTCCTGCCGATCGGCGGCGTGAAGCAGAAGCTGCTCGCCGCGCACCGGGCCGGCATCACCACGGTGCTCATCCCGGCGCGCAACGAGCCCGACCTGGACGACGTGCCGCAGGCGGTGCGCGACGAGCTGACCGTCCACACGGTGAGCGACGTCCGCGAGGTCCTCCAGATCGCCCTCACCCCGGCGGCGGTGGCCCAGACCACCGCCGCCTGACCCCCGGCGGCGGTGGCGCGGACCACGTGCCTGACCCCCGGCGGCGGTGGCGCGGACCACCGCCGCCGGGCCCGGCCGGCGGCGCGACCCGCAGCCGGCCGGGCCCCCACGGACGCGGCCCGCCGTCCGGAGCTCACGGCCCGGACGGCGGGCCGCCTCGTGTGCGCGCGGTTTATCGGTATTTCGCGGGAAAGGTCGCCGCCGGACGGCCCGGGAAATGCGGAAATAAGCGTGATGTAAAAGTGCAGGCCCCCCGGACGGGCTTTCGGTGAATGCCGGGACGCTGTGACGAGGCGGCCACGTCCGAAACCGCGTAAGCCGCATATCGGGTCCTGATCCGTAAGTCGCTCCGATGCCGATGAGCTGCGCGGACAGCGGCGATTCCGCGTGTGTCCACTCGCGGGGGAAGACCCCGGCGGCGGCGTTCAGGGAACCTTCAGAGAACGCTTAGGCGGCTCTTATCGCGTGTTTGTCATCATTGTTTTACCGGCCCCGGCCAGAAGTCGGAGAAAGCCGGTCAGTGCCGACGAGCATGGGGGAGAGATGACCACCGAGGACCCGCGCACGCGGACGCAGGAGATGAACATTCCGGGTGGAGAGCCGCAGCCGGGGGGATGGACCCAGTTCGGCGCCACCCCGCCGCGGTACGGCGCGTACCCGTCGCCTGACGGCGCCGACCAGTCGCGGACCGGCGCGTATCAGTCGCCGGCCGGCGCCTACCCTCCGCCGCCTGGCGCCGAGCCCCCCGCACCGCCGGTACCGCCGTCCGGCGCCACCCCGCCGTGGCGCGGCGGCATCGGACGCAAGGCCCTCGCGGGGCTGGCGCTCGCGGCGGTCGCCGTCGGCGGCGGCGTCACCGGAGCGCTCGTCACCGGCGCGGCGAACGGCACCCCGGCCGCGGCGAGCCCGATCATGCGGCCCGCCTCCAACGCCGCAGGGGCCACCGTGGCGGACGTCGCGCGCGCCGTGCAGCCGTCCGTCGTGTCGATCCTCGTCACCGGAGCGCAGGGCCAGGCCGAGGGGTCGGGGGTGATCCTGTCCGCCGACGGGCTGATCCTCACCAACAACCACGTGGTGGCCGGCGCGGGTCAAGGCGGCCAGGTTCAGGTGAATTTCTCCGACGGCAAGAACGCCGCGGCGACGATCGTCGGCACCGACCCCGCCACCGACCTCGCCGTGATCAAGGCGCAGGACGTCTCCGGACTCACCAAGGCGACCCTCGGCGACAGCGACAAGCTGAACGTCGGCGACGCGGTGCTCGCCATCGGCAGCCCGCTGGGCCTTGAGGGCTCGGTCACCGCCGGAATCGTCAGCGCGCTGGACCGCACCGTCAGCGTCGGCGGCGAGCAGTCGCAGCAGCAGCCCGGCCTGCCTCCCGGCTGGGGACGTCAGCAGCAGCAGTCCGCGCCGACGACCATCGGCGGGGCCATCCAGACCGACGCGGCCATCAACCCCGGCAACTCCGGCGGCGCGCTGGTCGACTCCTCGGGCCAGGTGGTCGGCATCAACAGCGCCATCGCCACCAACGGCGGGGACGGCAACATCGGCGTCGGTTTCGCCATCCCCATCAACACCGCGCGCCAGGTCGCCGACCAGCTCATCAAGAGCGGCAAGGCCACCCACGCCTACCTCGGCGTCAACCTCGCCGACCCCACGGGGAACACCGAGGGGGCCGTCGTCGCCTCCGTACAGGACGGCAGCCCCGCCGCGCGGGCCGGCCTGCGTGAAGGCGACCTGATCACCAAGATCGACGGCACCCAGGTGACCGCCGCCGACACGGTCGTCGGCCGGATCCGCTCCATGACCCCCGGAACGAAGATCACCCTCACCTACGTCCGCGGCGGCGACTCCGCCACCGCGACCGTCACCCTGGCGGAGCGCGCCGCCGAGAGCTGAGACCAGTCGAGCCCGGCCGCCGCGGGGAGGTCCCGCGGCGGCCTCCGCGTGCCTGACGGCGTCACGAGGGGTGCACGGCGACCAGTGCGGCGACGGCGGGAGTGAGCCAGGCGCGGGTCAGGGCCGCGCGGCGGGTGAGCCACGGCTTGGCGGGTGGGGCCGGGTCGTCGTAGCGGCGGCGTTCGATGTCATCGACGACCTCGGCCGGAGCGTCCATGGCGCGCAACTCGGCCAGGGCTTCGCGTTTGGTGATGAGGGTGCCGTCCCGCAAGGTCACCGTGGCGCGCGCATGGGTGAGCATGCCGAGGTCCACCCAGATGTCCTGCCGCCACCGCCTCGGGTGGCGCAGAGCGGGCCGCCAGAAGTCCCGCTGGTCGCGGACCACGAACGCGGCGAGCTGCCGCGCGGTGACCGGCGGGAGCAGCTCACCCGGCTCGGCCCCGTACAGGATCACGCCGAAACGGTGCAGTTCGCTCCTGGTGACCGGGGTGACGGGCCGGTGCAGGATCTCCCGGTGGGCCCAGGCGAGATGGGGCCGGTCAGGGTCGTCCAGCTCGCCGGCGGCGGCGTACCCGCAGTGGAGACCGGCCGCGAGAGGGTCGGCCGCGTCGAGCCGCCGGTGCGCCTCGGCCAGCCGTTCCCCCTCGGCGGGGGTGCACGGCCGGGAGAGGACGGCGATCAGGTCGAGGTCGCTGCGTCCTGGACGGTAGTCGCCGCCGGCGAGCGACCCGTGGGCCCACAGCGCGCGCAGCGGGACGATCGGCTCGACGGTGGCGAGGAAGCGGTCCACGAGCGCCGCGGTGGGGGGATGGCCGATCATGAGGGCTCCTCGGTGGGAGATGTCGTCGGTCATGAGGGTTCCGGCGTGCCTGGCCGGTCGTCCGGGTTCCGGCCTGCCGAGCGGTCGTCCGGGCTCTGGGGTGCCGGTCGGCCGTCCGGGTTCCGGCGTGCCGGTCACGGGAACGGCCGCGGCGGGTCAGGGGTGGGTGGTGAGGGCTTCGGAGCGCCACAGGTCACGGTAGTAGCCGGGGACGGTGGTCAGGGTCTCGTGGGTGCCGCGCTGGGTGACACGGCCGTCCTCCAGGACGATGATCTCGTCGACGTGTTCCAGGCCGCGCAGGCGGTGGGTGACCAGCAGTGTCGTACGGCCGTGGGTGGCGTCGAGCAGGTCGGCCGTCAAGGCGTCCGCCGTGGCGGGGTCCAGGGACTCGGCGGGTTCGTCGAGCAGCAGGACCTCCGGGTCGCGCAGCAGCGCGCGGGCCAGGGCCAGGCGCTGGAGCTGGCCGCCTGACACGGTACGGCCGTCCTCGCCGAGCGTGGCGTCCCAGCCGGTGCGCTCCACCCAGTCCGCCAGCCGGGCCCGGCGCACGGCCGCCGCCAGCTCGTCCCCGGTCGCGTCGGGGCCGGCCAGCAGCAGGTTGTCGCGCAGGGTGGCGCGGAACACGTACGGGTCCTGGGTCAGGCCGGTGATCCGTTCCCGCACGCCGTCCGGGGCCAGCTCGCGCACGTCCACGCCGTTCAGGGTGATCGTGCCGGAGTCCGGCTCGACGGTGCGCATCAGCGCCGCGAGCAGAGTGCTCTTGCCGGCGCCGCTCGGGCCGACCACGGCGACGCGGCGGCCGGGGGTGAGGGTGAGCGAGACGCCGTCCAGGGCCGGAGGCAGGCCGGGGCAGTGCCGGACGACGAGGTCCTCGGCCCGCACGGTCAGCGGCCCCTGCGGCACGGCGGCCGGTGCGGCGGGCTCGGCGACGGCCGGGGGAGTGGCGCGGACCTCGCGCAGCCTGCGCAGCGCGGCCGTCACCCCGGCGAACCGCTCACCGGCGGCGGCCAGCGGCAGGATCGGCTCGAACGCCACCAGGGCCGTCAGCGCCAGCACCGCCGCCGGCACCTGGCCGAGGCCGGCGCGCTGCGCCACCAGCACGATCGCCGCGACGGTGAGGCCTTGCGCCAGCGTGCCGAGCGCGAGCACGGCGGCGCCGGCTCTGGCCTGCCGCCGCTCCAGGACCGCCAGGCGGTCCCCCGCCTCGGCCGCGGCGGCGAGCGCGCGGTCCCCGGCGCCGTAGGCGGCGAGGTCGGCGGCGCCGTGCACCAGGTCGGCCACTCGTGCGGCCAGTTCGGCCCGCGCGGGTGCCAGCGCGGCCGACCTGCGGCGCGCGCCGGCGGCGGCCAGCGCCGGCAGCAGGCCGCCGGCGAACGCCAGGCCGGCCAGCAGGGTGAGCGCGGCGGCCGGCAGCAGCGCCGCGCCGAGCCCGACGGCGGCGACGGCCGTCACGACGGCCGCGAACGCCGGCAGCAGGCAGCGCACCAGCAGGTCCTGCACCGCGTCGGTGTCGTCCACCATGCGGGTGAGCACGTCCGCGCCACGCAGCCGCGGCGTCCCCGCCGGGGCCAGCGCCTCGTACAGCTCCTCACGGGTCGCCGCCTGCGCGCGCAGCGCCACGTCGTGACCGGCCAGCCGCTCGCCGTACCGGAACAGGCCACGGCTGGTCGCGAACGCGCGCACCGCGACGATCGCCACGCTCAGCGCCGCGAGCTCCGGCTGCTGCGCCGCACGCGTGATCAGCCACGCCGCCGCAGCGATCAGCCCGAGACCCGCCAGCTCCGCCGCCGCTCCGGCCGCGGCGGCCGCCACAGCCCGCCGCACCATGCCGTCCTGCCGCCAGACACGGTTCATCGGGCACCCCCCGTGGTGGTCGCGGCGGTGCTACCCGCCGGGCCGGAGGCGTCGACGGTGGCTCCTGAGGTGCTCGCGGTGGTCCCGGTGGCCGGACGGCCCGGGACGACGCGGCCGGCGTGGAGGCGGACCACGCGGTCGGCGAGGTCGATCATGGCGGGCCGGTGCGCGACGATGACGGCGGTGCGGCCGGTCGCGAGCGTGCGGGTGGCCGCCACGATGGCCGCCTCGCTGCGGCCGTCCAGGCGCGCGGTGGGCTCGTCCAGCAGGAGCACCCTCGCTCCGGGACGGCAGAACGCGCGCGCCAGCGCGATCCGCTGCCGCTGGCCCGCCGACAGGTTCACTCCACGCTCCCCGACGACGGTCGCGTACCCCTCGGGCAGCGCCTCGACGAACCCGTCCGCGTGCGCCGCCGCCGCGGCGCCCCGGACCTCCTGCGGCGTGGCGTCCGGCCCCATGCGGATGTTGTCCTCCACCGTGCCGGCGAACAGATGGGGCCGCTGCGGGACGACGGCGAGCCGGCGCCGCCACTCGTCCATGTCGGCGTGCGCCAGATCGACCCCGCCGACCAGCACCCGTCCCGACTCCGGCGTCACGAACCCCAGCAGCAGCGCGAGCAGTGTGCTCTTTCCCGCTCCGCTCTCACCGACCAGCGCCACCCGTTCACCGGGCTCGATGACCAGCGACACCTCGTCCAGAGCGGCGTCCCGCCTTCCCGGATACCGGACCGTCACGTTCTCCAGCCGGATCTCCGGTACCGGGATCTCGATATCCGTCTTTCCGGAAATGTCGGTTGGGGGAGAGTCGCCGTCCCCAGCGGGGTGGCGGATGCCGGTCGGCGGGGTGGTGGGTCGTGTGACGGCGTGAGACGTCGCGGGGACGGCCGGTGTGGCCTCGGCCTGGCCGGACGGCGGCCGGGGGTCGTCGAGGACCTTGAAGGTGTCGTCGGCGGCGGCGACGCCTTCCATCGAGGCGTGGAACTTCGTCCCCATGGCGCGCAGCGGCAGGTAGGCCTCGGGGGCGAGGAGGAGGACCAGCAGCGCGGTCGGCAGGTCGAGGGAGCCGGACAGCAGGCGCAGGCCGACGGGGACGGCGACCAGCGCCAGGGAGAGGGACGCGACGAGTTCCAGCACCAGGGAGGAGAGGAACGCGACTCGCAGGGTGCGCATGGTCGCGGCGCGGTGGGCTTCCGCGACCTGGCGGATCACGGTGGTCTGGTGACGGGTACGGCCGAAGGCGCGCAGCGTCGGCAGGCCGCGGACGACGTCGAGGAAATGGCCGCCGAGGAGCGACAGCGCGCGCCACTGGCGTTCGGTGACGGCCTTGGTCTGCCAGCCGACCAGAGCGCCGAAGACGGGGATGAGGGGAAGTGTCAGCAGGACGATGACCCCGGTGGCCGGGTCGGCGGTGAACAGCCGCGCGAGGACCGCCACCGGGACCACGGCGGCGACCGCGACGGCCGGCAGGTACCCGGTGACGTACGGGTCGAGTGCGTCCAGGCCGCGGCCGGCCAGCGTGACGAGCTCACCCGAGCGGTGCGCGGTGAGCCTGGCGGGGCCGAGGTCGCGCAGCCGGGACAGCAGCCGGTGCCGCAGCACCGTCTTCAGCGCGGTGGCCGTGCGGCCCCCCGCGGTCCCCTGCGCGTGGCCGAGCAGGGCCCGCGCCACCACCACGGCGGCGAGCACCGGCAGCGCCGCCACGGGAAGCGCGCCGGACAGCACCCGGGACAGCACCTCGGCCTGGGCCAGCACCAGCAGCCCGGCGGCGACGGCGGCCGCCAGGCACACCAGCAGATGGCGGCGGACCGCCGGTTCGGTCCGCGCCAGCCGCAGCAGTTCCTTGTGCATCGGTTCCCTAGAAGAACGACAGGACGCGGGTGGTGCCCGTCCGCTCCCGTTCCCGGAGGTCCCGTCCCGGGGAGAACGTGCGCCATACCCATACTTGCGCCACCACGAGGATGGGAAGCACAGGAAGCGCCATGACACTGAGCACACTCAGCGCCTGCGGTGACGCCGTGGCGTCGAGCAGTGACGGAGCGGCCACCGCGAGCACCGCCACGGGGGGCAGCGCGGCGAGCGCCGCCGTCAGCGTGAGCCGCCGTCCGGTGTGACCGATCTCACGCGGCCCCGACAGGCGCCACGCGGCGAACGACCGGCCGTGCACGGCGAGCACCGCGGCGACCACCACGCCGCACAGCACGCCGACGACGTCGAACGGCTGACCCGGGAGGCCGCGCACCACGGACCCGAGCGCCACCCCCCAGCTCAGCGCGAGACCCCACGACCCGGCGCACAGCACCGCGTCCCAGAAGGCCCGCCACGCACCGCCGTCGAGCCTGCGCCGGAACCACAGACCGGCGTCCCGCAGGACCCAGGAGGTGACCAGCGCCACCACGACCCCGTACAGGCCACCGATCACCTGTCCCTCCAGCAGGGGGTACACCCCGAACAGGGTGCCTGCGACGGCGACCAGCCACACCTCGTTGGCCAGGACGAACGGCGCCATCGCCGCCACCAGGTGGTCGCGCTGGTCCTGCCGCGTGCCGGGTTCCCCGGCGCGCTCGCGGGCCCTGGCCAGCACCGGCAGCAGCATGCCGAGGCCGATGTCGAAGCCTTCGAGCGCGAAGTAACCGGCGAGCAGCACCGCGAAGACCGCGAACCAGATGATCTCCATGGGGGCTCCTTCAGAGGGCGAGTGCGGGGGAGGGGGACGGGTCGGCCGGCTCGGGTGCGCCGAGCGCGACCTGGCCGGGCCCGCGCCGTACGGCCCGCGCGATCAGCAGGTAGTCGACGAGAGCGAGCAGGCCGAGCACCCCGGCGAAGGCCACGAAGGACGCCATGACGCTGCCGTAGGTCAGGCCGGGGGACATGGCGTGCGCGACGTCGAGCCTGCCGTACACCACCCACGGCTGCCGGCCGGCCTCCCTGGCCAGCCAGCCGAAGATCGCCGCGATGAACGGCAGCGGCGTCATCAGCATGAGAAGGGGGTGCAGCCACCTGGCGCGGGCCAGCAGGTGACGGAACAGCAGCGGCGCGAGGATGAACGGGATCACGAGCTGCGAGGTCTCGCCGATGAGCCTCATGTTGGCGAGACCGAGTGCCGCGAGCGGGCCGTCGAACTTGTCCGGCTGGATGCCGTCGAGCACGCCGAACTGCGCGTACCCGAACCCGGCCGCCACCAGGCTGCCGATCGCGGCCCACATGACGCCGGTGCGCAGGGACTGCCGGAAGAACTCCTGCTCGCTCGTGCGGCGGAACAGCTTGTAGGCGCTCGCCCCCATGACGACGGCGCCGCCGGCGAACAGGCCGGCCCCGATGACGTGAGGGAACGCCATGACGAGCGCCGGGTTGGCGAACAGGGCCCCGACGTCCGACAGCACGAGCCTGCCACCCCTGAGCACCGAGCCCGCCGGGTTCTGCAGGAAGGAGTTGGCGACCATGATGAAGAACGCGCTGGCGTACGCGGTGAGCGCCACCAGCCAGATGCACGCCAGGTGCAGCCCTCGGGGGAGCCGGTTCCAGCCGAAGATCCACAACCCGAGGAACGTCGACTCCAGGAAGAACGCGATCAGCGTCTCCATGGCCAGCGGCGCGCCGAACACGTCGCCGGCGTAGTGGGTCAGGCCGCTCCAGTTCAGGCCGAACTGGAACTCCATCACCAGGCCGGTGAACACGCCGACCGCGTAGTTGATGACGTAGATCTGGCCCCAGAAGCGGGTCATCCGCTCGAAGACGGGCCGGCCGGTGAGCAGGTGGCGGGTCTGCATGATCGCCACGAGGGGGGCCAGGCCCAGCGTCAGCACGACGAACAGGAAGTGAAGGCTCCCCGTCACCGCGAACTGCAGCCGGGCCAGGTCGAGCACGTCCATGGTGCCTCTTCCTGAATCCGGTGGGTGTGTCTGTCTACATATAGAGAGCCTACATGTAGACTGTCTACATGCGAATTCCGGATAGGCTTCACCGGTGAACACCGACGCGCTGCGCGGCCACATGGACGCTCTGCTGCTCTCCGTCCTTGAGGACGAACCGCTGCACGGCTACGCGATCATCGAGGCGTTGCAGCAGCGCAGCGGCGGCGCACTGACCGTCCCCACCGGCACCGTGTACCCCGCACTGCGCCGCCTGGAGCGAGTGGGCCACCTCACCAGCGAGTGGGCCACCGTCGCCGGCCGCAAACGCCGCACCTACCGCCTGACCCCCTCAGGCCGCACCGCCCTGCACGGCGAACGCACCGCCTGGACCGACTTCTCCGACGTCATCACCCGAGTCCTCAGCCCTCGCCCCGAGAACTGACTCTTCAGCCCGCGGTCTGGCTTGAAGCGAGTGGTTCCCCTACCGCCGTCCGGGCTCCTCCACTCCCAGGCGCCGGTACGGCGGGACGTGGTGCGGTGAAGCCGGCGCCTTCGCACGGTGGCACGCCGGTGGGTGGGTCGGCTAGCCGGGGATGCGACGGACGGCCGTCAGAGGTGGGGTGGTGCCGCGGGTGGTGAGCAGGCAGCGGGTGGCGGCGTACAGGAGCCACACGTGGGAGGCGTAGCTGACGGCGGTCAGCAGGAGGCCGGGGGTGAAGTGGGTGAAGCCGTCGAGGGCCGAGCCGGCGCCGGCGGACAGGATCGTGGACATGACGAAGATGGCGGGGATCTGGATCCACAGCAGGACGCCGAGCCCGTGGGTGAGCGCTTCGGGCCGTCGTCCGCGGCCGAGCAGGTACAGCGCCGTCGCGCCGAGCAGTCCCATGGTGAGCTGGAAGAAGTCGAGGAAGCGTGCCAGCGGCATGAACCACGACGGTTTGCCGTCGTAGGCAGGCGCCGGCAGGTCGGGGTAGAGCCGCCAGATCAACGTCCACAGCACCGTGACGACCGGCACGATGAGGAAGAGCCCGGCCGCGGTCCTGCGTCCCTCGCGCGCCGCCAGCTCCTCCTGGTACCCCGGAGCGATCTCCCCGACGGGCCCGAACTCGGCCACCGCCAGCCGCTCGGCCGCGGCCGGATCGGCCCCCTGCTCGCGGTACGCCTCCGCGGCGTCCTCCAGCCCGTCCCGCGCCTCGGCCACCATGTCGCGCCGCAGCCGCCCCGGGCCGCGCAGGGTGCGGGCCAGAGTGGCCACATAGTCGTCGATCGCCCCGCTGCCGGCCATCATCTCCCCAAGCCCGCCGTGTCGCCGCCCGAGACGGGGCGGCCGGATGCCTCATTGTCGCGGGTGAAGCCGGAGGCCGGTATCCGGGGAACCCCGGTACTCACCCTGAGATCCGGACGCGTCCGCGGGCCGTGACCCCAGGGGCCGGAGAAAACAGAAGCGAGAAACGTCATGAATAGCGAGGATTGACAGCCTATGGGGTGATCGTCGTCGAGCGGAATGTAGCCGGGAGACCGTTTGCACCGTTCCGGCTAGGTCAAGGCACGCCAACCTTCCGACCTCCCGAGGCCACGTTCTGTCAAGATTCCGTCATTTCATCTTCTAGATAGCTCTAGGTGGAGATACCACGGTTTGATCGCTCTACGCTCCCGGTCATGCGTGGTCTATCCCGGGCGCTCACCGCCCTGCTGGCCGCCGGCGTCGCGATCGCCGGCGCCGTCGCTCTCTCCTCGTCCCCGGCTTCCGCCGAGCCCGGGACCGTCGTGATCAGTCAGGTGTACGGCGGCGGAGGCAACTCCGGTGCGCCGTTCACCAACGACTTCGTCGAACTGTTCAACCGCAGCGGCGCGGACGTCTCCCTGGACGGCTGGTCGGTGCAGTACGCCAGCGCCACCGGAACCGGCGCGTTCTCCTCCAACAAGGTGAACCTGTCCGGCACCGTCGCACCCGGCCGCTACCACCTGGTGCAGCTCGGCGCGGGAAGCACCCCGAGCGCGCCGCTGCCGGCCCCCGACACCACCGGCACCCTCGCGCTGAGCGGCACGGCCGGCAAGGTGGCTCTGGTGCGTTCCGCCGACGGCCTGGCCTGCAACGGCGGCTCCACCCCGTGCACCGCCGAGCAGCTCGCCCTGATCGCCGACCTGGTGGGCTACGGCACCGCCAACTTCTCCGAGGGCTCCCCGGCCCCCGCGCTCACCAACACCACCGCCGCGCTGCGCGGCGACCACGGCTGCGCCGACACCGACTCCAACGCCGCCGACTTCGCCGCCGCGACCCCGGACCCACGCAACACGGCCACCCCGGCCGCTCCCTGCGGCGGCGAGCCGTCCCCGACCCCGACCCCGACGCCGACGCCGACGCCGAGCGCCACCCCCACCCCGACCCCGAGCGTCACCCCGACCCCGACTCCCACCCCGACGCCGACCCCCACTACCTCCTGCCAGACCCCGGTGACCCACGAGATCGCGCAGGTGCAGGGCTCCGGCGACACCAGCCCCCTCGCCGGCTCACAGGTGCGGGTCGAGGGAATCGTGACCGGTGACTTCCAGGACACCGGCGGCCTCGGCGGCGTCTACATCCAGGACCCCACCCCTGACGCCGACCCCGCGACCTCCGACGGCCTGTTCGTCTTCACCACCAGTTCCGCCGCCGTGGGGGACCGCGTCCTGGTGAGCGGCACCGTCGTCGAGTTCAACGGCCTCACCGAGATCTCCCCCGCGACCTCCGTCGACGTCTGCGGCACCGGCACGATCAAGCCGGCCAAGCTCCGGCTCCCGCTGGAGGAAGGCACCACGTACGAGCGGTACGAAGGCGTGCTCGTCACCTTCTCGCAGGCTCTCACCGTCTCCGAGACCTACAACCTCGGCCGTTTCGGTGAGATGACGCTCTCGGCGCAGGGCCGCCTGTTCCAGCCCACCGACCGCGACGGCGTCGACCCGGCCGTGGACGCGCGCCGCCGCATCCTGCTGGACGACGGCTCCAACGTGCAGAACCCGCCGACCCTGCCGTACCACACCACGGGCTCCAACACCGTCCGCCTCGGCGACCAGATCGACGACCTGACCGGTGTGCTGACCTACGGCTTCAACCTGTACCGCGTCGAGCCCACCCGGCCCGTCGCCGTCCAGTCCGTCAACCCCAAGCCCGTCAAGCCGGAGAAGGTCGGCGGCGACGTGCGCGTCGCGAGCTTCAACACCCTGAACTGGTTCACCACGCTCGGCTCGCGCGGCGCGAACAACGCCGCCGAACGCGACCGGCAGCTGCCGAAGCTCGTCGCCGCGCTCAAGGGCCTCGACGCCGACGTGGTCGGCCTCATGGAGGTCGAGAACAACGGCCTCACCGCGCTGAACACCCTGGTCGACGCGCTGAACGCTCAGGTCGGCGCCGGGACGTACAAGGGGACCGTCTCGCCGACCCCCGGCACCGACGCCATCCAGGTGGCGCTGATCTACAAGCCGGCCGCGCTCAAGCCGGTGGGCCCCGCCTTCTCCTCCACCTCGTCGGTCTTCCGCCGGCCGCCGCTGATCCAGATGTTCCAGCGCGCCAGAGGCGGCGACGGCACGATCTTCACGATGATGGTCAACCACTTCAAGTCCAAGGGCTGCGACGGCGCCACCGGCGCGGACCAGGACCAGGGTGACGGCCAGAGCTGCTTCAACGCCGAACGCGTCCGCCAGGCGCAGGCCACCCTCGGCCTGATCGACACCTACAACCTGCCGAACCCGGTCGTCATCGGCGACCTCAACGCGTACGGCGAGGAGGACCCGATCGACACCCTCGAAGCCGGCGACCTCGTCAGCGTCAGCAAGAAGCACATCGCCAAGAAGGACCGCTACAGCTACGTCTTCGAGTCCCTGTCCGGTGAGCTCGACCACGCCATGGTCGGCAAGGACCTCGCCAAGAAGATCACCGGCGCCACCATCTGGCACATCAACGCCGATGAGGGCCGCTTCATGGACTACAACACCGAGTTCAACCCGCCGTACCTGTACGCACCCGACGCCTACCGCTCCTCCGACCACGACCCCCTGCTGTTCGGTCTCGACCTGAAGAGCTGACCCCGCCGTGCAGAGAGCCCCGGCCGGTGTTCATCCGGCCGGGGCTCTCCTGCGTCACGTCCGCCGCGTGAGGTGTCCTGGAGGCGTACGGAAGGTAGCCGGGAATAGACCGGGACATTGCGGAAGTTAAGCTCGGTCGATGTCCAAAACGTCAGCCGGGCCGATACGGAGCCGACGAGCCCTTGGTCGTTGATCCACGTGGTGGATCACCTGACGTCCCTGACGAAGCCCCGGCGGCCTGCCGGGCACGCACCAGGAGCTTTCTTGCGTCCGTTACCGGTCGAGACCGAGCCCGGCCATGCCTGGCCGCACGGCATGCCCCCCGTCCCCGTGCCGCATCGGCGTGGCGCCTCCACCGTCCTCCCGGCGGCCCCGGACACGCCTGCCGGCGAACCGGCCCTTTTCCTGTCCGGGCCGGCGGCCCCGCCACGGACCCTGGCCGGCATCCTCGCCGAGACCACCCGCCGCCATCCCCGCGCGGCGGCGCTCGACGACGGGCTGACCCGCCTGGACTACCAGGGCCTCAGCGACGAGGTGGAGCGCCTGGCCGGGGAGCTGCGCACGTCGGGTGTGCGGGCCGGTGACCGCGTGGGTGTCCGCCTGCCGTCGGGAACCGCCGACCTGTACATCGCGATCCTCGCCGTGCTGACCGCCGGCGCCGCGTACGTCCCCGTCGACGCCGACGACCCCGAGGACCGGGCCGAGCTGGTCTTCACCGAGGCCGCCGTCCACGCGGTCGTCGGCGAGGGCCGCACCATCACCCCGCGCGGCGGCCGGGCCGTGCGCGACGACGCGGGACGTCCCGGCCGGGACGACGGCGCGCCGGGACGTCGCGAGCCGCACGACGGCGCGCCGGGACGTCCCGGACCGGACGACGACGCCTGGATCATCTTCACGTCGGGGTCGACCGGCAAGCCCAAGGGTGTGGCGGTGACGCATCGCAGCGCCGCCGCGTTCGTCGACGCCGAGGCGCGGCTGTTCCTCCAGGACGAGCCGATCGGCCCGGGTGACCGCGTGCTCGCGGGCCTGTCGGTGGCGTTCGACGCCTCCTGCGAGGAGATGTGGCTGGCGTGGCGGCACGGCGCGTGCCTGGTCCCCGCTCCGCGCGCGCTCGTGCGCACCGGCATGGACCTCGGTCCCTGGCTGGCCGAGAAAGGCGTGACGATCGTCTCCACGGTGCCGACCCTGGCGTCGCTGTGGCCGGTCGAGAGCCTCGACGACGTCCGCCTGCTGATCTTCGGAGGTGAGGCGTGCCCCCCGGAGCTCGCCGAGCGGCTGGCCGTGCCGGGACGTGAGGTGTGGAACACCTACGGCCCGACCGAGGCCACCGTCGTGGCCTGCGCCGCCCCGCTGACCGGTCAAGGGCCGGTGCGCATCGGCCTGCCGCTCATCGGCTGGGACCTCGCGGTGGTCGGCGGCGACGGCGAGCCCGTCGCGATGGGGGAGACCGGAGAGCTCGTGATCGCCGGCGCCGGCCTGGCCCGTTACCTCGACGCGGCCAAGGACGCCGAGAAGTACGCTCCGCTGCCGTCCCTCGGCTGGGAACGCGCCTACCGCAGCGGCGACCTGGTGCGCGCCGAACGGCAGGGCCTGGTCTTCGTCGGCCGGGCCGACGAGCAGGTCAAGCTCGGTGGCCGCCGCGTCGAGCTCGGCGAGATCGACGCGGCGATCCAGTCGCTCGACGGCGTCCTCGGCGCGGCCGCCGCCGTCCGCGCGACCGGATCGGGACACCGGCTCCTGGTCGGCTACGTCGTCCCCGGCGAGGGCTTCGACCCCGAGGCCGCACGCGAACGCCTCGCGGAGGCGCTTCCGGCGGCGCTGGTCCCACGCCTCGCGATCGTCGAGCACCTGCCGACCCGCACCTCCGGCAAGATCGACCGCGACGCCTTGCCGTGGCCCCTGCCGGGAAGCGCGTCCCCCGGCGCGGCCACCGGGCTGTCGGACGGCGAGCGGTGGGTGGCGGAGCGGTGGGCCGGCATCCTCGGTGTGGACGCCGCCGGCCGTGACGCCGACTTCTTCGCGCTCGGCGGCACCAGCCTGGCCGCGGCCCGGCTGGTGTCGGAGCTGCGGACCCGCCACCCGGCCGCCGCGGTGCGCGACGTGTACGAGCACCCCACGCTCGGCGCACTCGCGGCACGCCTGAGCGAGCTGGCCGGCCCCGACACGACGGCCGTCCGGCGTGTCGTGACGCCGGTGCCACGGCGTTCCGCGGTGGCGCAGGCGGCGCTGATGGTGCCGCTGCTCACCGCCGGCGGCATGCGCTGGATCGTCGGCCTCGCCACGCTGAACAACGTCGTGGCGCTGCCCTGGGCCCCGGTCGTCTCCTGGTGGTGGGTCCTGGCGGGCTGGCTGCTGTTCGTCTCACCGTGGGGCCGCATCGCTCTGGCCGCGGGAACCGCGAGGCTCCTGCTGCGCGGACTCACCCCCGGCGTCCACCCCCGAGGCGGTGCCACGCACCTGCGGCTCTGGTTCGCCGAGCAGTTCGCCTTCCAGATCGGCGTGGGGCAACTGTCGGGGGCCCCGTGGACCGTCCGGTACGCCAGGGCACTCGGCGCGCAGGTCGGCGAAGGCATCGACCTGCACACGGCACCCCCCGTCACCGGCATGCTCAAACTCGGGAAGAACGCCGCGATCGAACCCGAGGTGGACCTGCACGGCTACTGGCTGGACGGCGACCTGCTGCGCGTCGGCGAGATCCGCGTCGGCGCCGCCGCCACGGTCGGCGCTCGCGCCACCTTGCTGCCTGGCGCGCGCATCGGCAAGAACGCGCAGGTGGCCCCCGGTGCCGTGGTCGGCGGCGCCGTCCCGGCCGGCGAGCGGTGGGCCGGCGCACCCGCCACCCGGCAGGGCAAGGCGCGGCGGCTCCCTCCGTCGGAACGGCCACCGCGGTCCCGGCGGTGGGAGGCCATGTACGGCCTGTCGGCGATCCTCCTGAGCCTGATCCCGATCGTCGCGGCGCTGTGCGGCCTGGTCGTGCTCGACGCCTTCGTCCACGACGCGGCCACCCTCGCCGAGGCGCTGCCGGCCGCGCTCTACGGCGTCGCACCCGCCACGGTGACGTCGCTGGCCGCGTTCGCGCTGATCGTCGTGGTGTGCGTGCGGCTGCTCGGCGTGGGCCTGCGGCCGGGACGGCACCCGGTGCACAGCCGCCAGGCGTGGCAGGCCTGGGCCACCGGCCGGCTGATGGCGGCGGCCCGCGTCTGGCTGTTCCCCCTGTACGCCAGCATCCTCACCCCCGCGTGGCTGCGCGCACTCGGCATGAAGGTCGGCCGCGACGTCGAACTGTCCACGGTGCTGGCCCTGCCGACCATGACCACCGTCGGCGACGGCGCGTTCCTCGCCGACGACACGATGGTCGCCCCGTACGAGCTCGGCAACGGAACCCTGCGGGTGGACCAGGTGCGCATCGGCAAACGCGCCTTCCTCGGCAACTCCGGCATGACGGCGCCGGGCCGCAAGGTGCCGAAGGACGGCCTGGTCGGGGTGCTGTCCGCCGCGCCGAAGAAGGCCAAGGCGGGCTCGTCCTACCTCGGCATGCCCCCGGTCGAGCTGCGCAGGACCGCCGAGACCGGTGACCGGAGCCGCACCTACGACCCGCCGCGCCGGCTCAAGGCGGCACGGGCCTTCGTGGAGTTCTGCCGGGTCGTCCCGGCGATGTGCACGGTGGCGCTCGCCGTGCTGGTCGCGGCGACACTGGAGTTCCTCGCGGGCTCGTACGGCTTCGTGGTGGCGGCCTTCGCGGTCGGCGCCGTCCTGGTGTGCGCCGGCGTGACGGCCGCGGCCGTCGCCACCGCCGCCAAGTGGCTGCTCGTCGGCAGGATCGGCGCCGGCAGCCGTCCCCTGTGGAGTTCGTTCGTGTGGCGCAACGAACTCGCCGACAACTTCGTCGAGGTCCTCGCCGCGCCGTGGTTCGCCGAGGGCTGGCTCGGCACCGCTCCGCTCAACCTGTGGCTGCGCTCGCTCGGCGCGCGCGTCGGCCGCGGGGTCTGGTGCGACACCTACTGGCTCCCCGAGGCCGACCTCGTCGAGGTGGGGGACGGCGCCAGCGTCAACCGGGGATGCGTGCTGCAGACCCACTTGTTCCACGACCGTGTGATGAGCATCGATAGGGTCGTCCTGCGGAACGGGGCGACGCTCGGGCCGCACGGAGTCGTCCTCCCGGCGGCGACCGTCGGGCAGGACACCACGATCGGGCCGGCGTCCCTGGTGATGCGCGGCGAGACCGTCCCCGAGGGCTCCCGCTGGTTCGGCAACCCGATCAGGCCGTGGGCCTCCTCGAAGTGATCAGGAAGGCATGACCGAAACGTGAGCGTGGCACCACCCGGCACGTCCCGCCGGCCCTACTTCCCCGAACGCGGGAACGACGGGTACTGGGCCGAGCGGTACGAGTTGTCGCTGGACTACCGGGTGGGTGCCGGCCGGTTGCGCGCGTCGGCGATCATCTCGGCGTTCGCGGCCGTCCCCCTGGACGCGTTCACGCTCGACCTGTCCGACGCACTGCGGGTCGCCGGCGTCGTGGTCGACGGTGTGCCGGCGCGCTACACCCACCGCGGCGACAAGCTGCGCGTCGTCCCGGCGCGCGGCCTGCCGCAAGGCACGCTGTTCGTCGTCGAGGTCGACTACCGGGGCACCCCGCGGCCCGCGCAGAGCCGCTGGGGCGGCCTCGGCTGGGACCGGCTCACCGACGGTGTGATCGTCGCGAGCCAGCCGACCGGCGCGCCGTCGTGGTTCCCCTGCAACGACCACCCGCGCGACAAGGCGGCCTTCCGCATAACGGTCACCACCGGTTCGGCGTACACGGTGGTGGCCAACGGCGACCTGGTCACCCGCCGCCGCGCCGGCTCCACGACGACCTGGGTGTACGAGCAGGCGGAGCCGATGGCGACGTACCTCGCGAGCGTGCAGATCGGCCGGTACCAGCAGACCGACCTCCCGGGCCCGGTGCCGCAGCGGGTGTTCCACCCGCCGCGGCTCGTGGCGCGCACACGGACCGACTTCTCCCGCCAGGGCCAGATGATCGACCTGTTCACCGGCCTCTTCGGCCCCTACCCCTTCGCGTCGTACACGGCGGTCGTGGTGGACGACGACCTGGAGATCCCCGTCGAGGCGCAAGGCATGTCGATCTTCGGCCGCAACCACGTGGACGGCCGCCGCGGCGAGGAACGCCTGGTCGCGCACGAACTGGCCCACCAGTGGTTCGGCAACAGCCTGACACTCGGCTGCTGGAGCGAGATCTGGCTGCACGAGGGCTTCGCCACGTACGCCGAATGGCTGTGGTCGGAGGCCTCAGGCGGTGACCCCGCCGCCGCGCACGCCGCGCGCTGGCACCGCAAACTCGCCGCGCTGCCCCAGGACTTCCCCCTCGCCGACCCCGCCCCCCGCCGCCTGTTCGACGACCGCGTGTACAAACGCGGAGCCCTTACCCTGCACGCACTCAGACACGCACTCGGCGACGACCCGTTCTTCGCACTGCTCCGCGAATGGACGGCCACCTACCAGCACGCCACCGTCACCACCGCCGACTTCACCCGCCTCGCGGCACGCTACTCCGCCGCACCGCTCGACCCCCTCTTCACCGCGTGGCTCCGCACCGAAAACCTCCCGCCGCTCCAGTGACCCCGCGAGGCTCCGTCGCGACCCCGCTCACGACCGGGTAGCACGACGAGCAGGGCCGGCTGGCCGAGTGGCCGGTACGAAAGCGGCCCAATTCCCGCGCGGGCCGGGACTCTCTCCGTCCCCGTGGGAGCCGTCCACGACTTGACCTCAACCAAGGTTGATGTTTCACGCTGGTCTCCTGAGTGTCATGGACGGAAGGAGAATTGTCGTGATCCTGGTCACCGGAGGCACGGGCCGCGTGGGACGGCACGCCGTATCGGGGTTGCTGGCGGCAGGCGCGGACGTCCGGGTGCTGTCCCGCGACCCGGGTGCCGCGGCCCGCCTGCCGTCCGCCGCCGAAGTCGTCCACGGCGACCTGGCCCATCCACGCGGCCTCGGCCCCGCGCTGAAGGACATCGAGGCGGTGTTCCTCGTCTGGCCCACTCTGTCGGCCGACCACGCCGCGGCCGCCGCCGTCGAGGCGATCGCCGCGCACGTCCGCCGCGTCGTCTACGTGTCCGCGCGTGGCGTCTCCCGGATCGGGTGGTCGGAAGGGACGATTCTCGGCTCGCACGCGCGCATGGAGAACCTGATCGAGACGTCAGGGATGGCGTGGACCTTCCTGCGTCCCGGAGGATTCGCGGCCAACACCCTGATGTGGGCCCCGCAGATCCGCGCCACCGGAACGGTACGGTGGGTGCACGGCAAGGCGGCCAGGCCCCTCATCCACGAGCGCGACATCGCCGCCGTCGGCGTACACGCGCTGACCGGCACCGGTCATGACGGCGCGCGGTACGAACTCACCGGCCCGCAGGTCCTCACCCAGATCGAACAGGTCACCGTCATCGGAGAGGCCATCGGCCGTCCCCTCCACTGGCAGGAACTCCCGAGGGAGGCCGCGCTGCGCGCCATGACCGCGCAAGGCATGCCGCCGTCGGTCGCCGGCGACATCCTGGACGCGCACGCCGCCATGGAGGCCACCCCCGAACCGGTGACCACGACCGTCGAGGACGTCACCGGGGCCCCGGCGACACCGTTCCGCCAGTGGGCCGCCGACCACGCCGGCGACTTCCGCTGACCTTCCTCACCGACGGTTCAGCACGACGAGCAGCGCCGGGTGGTCGGTGTACTTGAGCCACGTCGTCTCGGTGCGGACGTACCCGACATTCGCCGCGAAGACATGCTGCACGGAGCCGTCTCCCTTGCGGTAGAACGGCGGCGCGTTGCAGTCCTGCACGTCCGGCCCGACCGTGGACGCGTACCTGAGGTTGAAGTCACCGGCGAGAACGGTCTGCTTCCCGGCGGCGGCCCTGCCGCGCAGCAGGCCGATCGCGGCCGCGCACTGCGCCTTGGCGACGCCGCCTTTAGTGGACAGATGCGTCGCGCACCCGATCAGATCCGGATACTCCACGCACACGTACACCCGCCGTTCCGGACCGCCGTCCTGAGCGGCGTACACGGCGGACGACACCTCTCCTGCGACGGACGACCGGAAGATCAGCCCGTTCCCGTACTCGTCCCCGTTCGTGCACCGGGACGGCGTGCCGTCCGGCCGCCGCGCCGGCGCGAACGTGCCGAACCCGCCACCCATGGCCGCCGCCAGCTCCGGCACGTCTTCCCTGCAGATCTCGTTGAGCGAGACGACATCGGGCCGCTTGGCCGTGATGACCTGGAGTGCCTCCCGTATGGTGGCCGCTCCCCTGAAACAAGCGGTGTTGAGGCCGCCGTGACACAGGTTGAGCTGGAGGACCCGGTACTCCCGCGCGGCCGTGGCGTACGCCGGGGTCATCAGCGAGGCGACGCCGACCAGCACGAGGACCAGACGGGCCGGCGGACGGAGACGCATTGGTTTCTCCTTACAGCGGCACCCGTCCCGGCGGAGGGACCTCGACGCCGGCCGGGGGTGCGGACGAGCGAAACCGATCTCGGCTACGTCGTACCCCGATGATCGTCGCCGACAAACCGCTCACCGGTGCCTGAAAGGATCTCGCACCAGACCAGGCACCCGTGCGGCGACGGCCGATAATCCACCCCCCATCGCGTGGAGCACTGCTCGACGATGAACAACCCCCTGCCTCCCTCCCGGGTCCAGTCGTCCCCCGCCGTCTCGGCCTTCGGCGTGGTGCGCACCGCGCCGGGGTCCTGGACCTCGACGCGGATCAGGCCGCCGAGGTCGTACAGCCGCAGGTGGACCCCGTGTGCCGCCGGCAGGTCCGAATGACGGACGGCGTTCGTGACGAGCTCTGACACGACGAGACGGACGTCGAACCCGGCCGGGTGGTCGTCGCCGAGCCAGGTGTCCACGGCGTCTCGCGCGGCGCCGGGGGAGCTGGTGATCCGGGGGAGCTCCAGCTCGCCGATGAGTGTCGCGCGGAAAGGAATCGGACGCATCGGGATTTGTCCTTTTCTGCCCTTGTTTTGATTCGGGCTTTTACGGTCGGCGGAGAAATGATTTGCGTTTTCCTGCCGCCGGGGAATCCAAGGGTGCATGCTGGGAATCGGATCCGGCCACCGAAGTCCCGCGACACCCGCGCGACACTTCGGTGGCGTCGTTCCTGGTGGTGACCACCACAGGTGTAGCCGGGAAGGAGGCATTCGATGCCACGAAAGAAACGGGACATGTCGAATACGCCTGAGGCTCGTCTCGGTGAAGAATTACGACGCCTGCGGGTGGCGGCCGGCTGGACCCAGGACGAACTGGCGGACAGAATCCAGTTCTCCAGTTCCATGGTCGGCTTCGTGGAACGAGCGGAACGCTCACCGACCGAGGACTTCGTCCTGCGCTGCGAGGCCGCGCTGGGAGCGGACGGGAAACTCGCCCCTTTGCTGGCGGCCTGCGCGAAGTCGTCCCCGCGCTGGTTCCGGCCCTGGACGAAGATCGAGTCGGAGGCCCGGGTCCTGCGGCTGTGGGAGCCGTTGGTCTTGCCGGGGCTTCTGCAGACGGTGGAGTACGCTCGCGCTGTCCTGCGCACCGAACCAGGGGTACTGGAGCGGGAGGCCGAGGAATTGGTCGCCGCCCGCATCCAGCGTCAGAAGGTGTTCGAGCGTCCCGACCCGCCGATCGTCGCGGCGATCATCGATGAGGGAGTGCTGAACCGTCCGGTCGGTGGGCCCGAGGTGATGCATCGGCAATTGGAGCATCTACTTGAAATGGTCAGGCATCCACGCGTCACACTGCAGGTCGTACCAGTCGGCATCGGGGCGACCACCGGGTTAGCTGGAGCTTTCGCTCTCGCGCAGGTGGCGGGTGAGCGAGATGCGGCTTACCTGGATGACTCACTCAATGGCCGAGTAACAGATCGTGCCGACGAGGTGCACACGATTAGTCTCAAGTACGACGCCAGGCCGCGGCGGGTGCCGGCAACCTGGACGCGTTCAACAAGGCGAACGCCGACCTGTCGGCGAAGCTCAAGAGCCTGTCGGACACGTCCGAGGGGGACCTGAAGTCCACGCTGGCGGAGCTGTCCGCGACCTGGGGCGGGATCAAGATCGACCCGGCGAACCCGGCCGCGGCGGCGAACGAGCTCGGCAAGCTGAGCAGCCAGGCCAGTGCGGCCACGCAGAAGCTGGCCAGCAGCTGCTCGTAGCGGATACGGCCGCACGCGATGCATGGCCATCCGTTCCATTTGACCGTTATGTAGAAATTGGTACATGAGACCGGTACATGTAGCCCCGTACATGCGACCAGGTATGAGTGGCCCGTTATGCGGGACTAAGAGGTGTTTGCTCAGAATGGCCACTTAAGTCGGCATCGATGAGGATTCACCGGTAGGAGAACACCGAAAAGCCCGGCAATGCCGGGCTTTTCCGTGTGATCTGGATCGAGACTTTGCCTGAGGCAGGGGAAGAGCAGGTCGACGGTGGAGGTTCGGCCGGTGGCCTGCTGCCGTCCATCACGGCGACATCCTCGGCGCTGACCGCCGTCACGCAGCCCCGTTCCGTTGTGGAGATACCCACCGACGTGCCGGTCGATCCTGTGACCATCCACGCCGGCCCACCACGGGTGTTCGCGGCACGGACCCTGGCCAATCTGCGGTCGGCGATGGAGGGGGATCGGGAAGCGGTCTGGCGCGGGGGGTCGGCAGGACATGCGCGACTGACCGCACGGCCGGAGGCGAAGCGCCGTCGTGGAACGCCGGGCCCTCCAGGGCCGCGTACGCCGGACGGCCCCGCGCCGAAGGAGCTGCGCGGAACCAGCGGTGGGGAAACAGCGGTGTGGAATCATCGGGCCGGGTATGTGGTTATGCCAGCCGACACGAAGAGATGAGAGACGAGGAGCCTCCCGTGGCGACCATCGCGGTTACCGAGACGAACTTCAACGAGATCGCCGACCAGCAGGGAATCGTGCTGCTCGACTTCTGGGCCTCGTGGTGCGGGCCGTGCCGGACGTTCGGGCCGATCTTCGAGAAGGCGTCGGCCAAGCACGACGACATCACCTTCGGGAAGATCGACACTGAGGCGGAGCGGGGCCTGGCCGCGGGGTTCGAGATCACCTCGATCCCGACGGTGATGGCGATCAGGGACGGCATCGTCGTGTTCGCGCAGCCCGGCGCGCTCCCCGAGCCGGCGCTCGAGGACCTCATCCGGCAGGTCCGCGCACTCGACATGGAGGCCATCCGCAAGGAGATCTCCGAGGACATCGACTCCGGCCGCGCCGAGGGCCCGGCGGACGGCAGCCGTCCCTGACCTCACGCCGTGCCGGGAGCCGGGGAACGGTCGTCGTCCCGGCTCCAGGCGCCAGAGGGGACGAGCGTCATCGCCTACCTCACGTGCCGTGATCAAGAGCGGGAAACAGTCGTCGTCATGAGACCAGCCGCCCTACCGAGACGGGGCAGGGTCGTCACACCCGCTCGAGGCGCCGGGCCGAGAAGACGAGTGTTCACGTGAGACGCAGGCAGGGCCCTCCCGGCGGGAGGGCCCTTGGTGTGTGCGGGTCAGGTGGAGCGGTAGAGCTCGGCGACGCGGAAGGCGAGGTCGAGGGACTGGCCGCGGTTGAGGCGCGGGTCGCAGGCGGTCTCGTAGCGCAGGGCCAGGTCCTCCTCGACGATGGGGTGGCCGCCGCCGACGCACTCGGTGACGTCGTCGCCGGTGAACTCGATGTGGATGCCGCCGGGGTGGGTGCCGAGGGCCTGGTGGACCTCGAAGAAACCGGTGACCTCGTCGATGACGTCGTCGAGGCGGCGGGTCTTGTGGCCGCTCGGGGCCTCGAAGGTGTTGCCGTGCATCGGGTCGCAGATCCAGGCGACCTGCGCGCCGCTGGCCCGGATCTTCTCCACCAGCGGGGGAAGCGCGTCGCGCACCCGTGAGGCACCCATGCGCGCGATGAACGTGAGGCGGCCGGGCTCGTTGGCGGGGTTGAGCTTGTCGATCAGCGCCAGAGCGTCCTCGGGGGTGGTGGTGGGGCCGAGCTTGACGCCGATGGGGTTGCGGATGCGGCTGAAGAACTCGACGTGCGCGCCGTCGAGCTGCCGCGTGCGCTCGCCGATCCAGACCATGTGGGCCGACACGTCGTACGGCAGGCCGGTGCGCGAGTCGATGCGGGTGAGCGCGTGGTCGTAGTCGAGGATCAGGGCCTCGTGCGAGGAGTAGAACTCGACGGTGTGGAACTCCTCGGGGTCGGCCCGGCAGGCGCGCATGAACGCCAGCGCCTGGTCGATCTCGCGCGCGAGCTGCTCGTAGCGGCGGCCCGCGGGGGACTCGGCGACGAAGTCCTGGTTCCAGGCGTGCACCTGCCGCAGGTCGGCGTACCCACCCTTGGTGAAGGCGCGGGCCAGGTTGAGCGTCACGGCCGAGGAGTGGTAGGCGCGCAGCAGCCGGCCGGGGTCGGGGGTGCGGGACTCGGCGGTGAAGTCGAAGCCGTTGACCATGTCGCCGCGGTACGCCGGCAGCTCGAGGCCGCCGCGCACCTCGGTCGGCTTGGACCGGGGCTTGGCGAACTGCCCCGCCACACGGCCGATCTTGACGACCGGGACGCGTCCGGCGTACGTGAGGACGATCGCCATCTGCAGCAGCGTCTTCAGCTTGTTGCGGACGTTGTCGGCGGTCGCACCGGCGAACGTCTCGGCGCAGTCACCACCCTGCAGGACGAACGCCTCTCCCCGCGCCACGGCGGCCAGGCGGTCCTTCAGCTCGTCGCACTCGCCGGCGAACACCAGCGGCGGCAGCTCGCGCAGCTCGGTGACGACCCGGTCGAGCGCGGCGCGATCGGGCCAGTCCGGCTGCTGTGCGGCGGGCAGGTCCCGCCAGGATTCGAGGTTGATGGGTTCGGCGCTCACGACTACACAGGCTATTGCACCGGAGGGGCTGTCACCGATGACTGTCCAACTGGCGAGAAAACCACGAGGTGAGATTTCCGTCTCATCCGGCGAAGGGGTGAGGCTCGGTGCGGACGTGCTCCGGCAGGACGCCGAGGCCGACGAACCTGCGCAGGACCGCGCCGGCGATCGGCACCCGCGTGGGGTCCACCGGGATCCGGGTGGTGCCTCCCGTGGTCAGCGCCGGGCTGATCACCCGGTCCTGCACGACCTGCTGCGCGAACTGCGTGATCATCGTGGGGGGTGTCCTGCGGCGCTGCACCTTGCGCAGCAGTTCCACCGGGACGTGTCCCGCGCGCAGCGGCTCGGCGAGGACGTTGGCCGCCGCCACGGCGTCCTGGACGGCGAGGTTGATGCCGACGCCGAACACCGGGGACATGGCGTGCGCCGCGTCGCCGATCATCAGCAGCCCCGGCCGGTACCAGCGGCGCAGCCGGTTGAGTGCCACCCGCAGCACGCCGATCTCGCCGAAGCCCTGGAGCTCGCCGGTGCGGCCGGCGAGGAACGGGATCAGGCGAGCCACCGACGCGCGCAGTTCCTCGATCCCTTTGGCCTTGAGCTCCTCGAACGCGCCTTTCGGTATGACGTACGCGAGCTGCCAGTAGGTCTCGCGGCTGATCGCGACCATGATCGCCCCAGGCGAGATCCGCAGGAACGTGTCCTCGAAGTCGCCGGGGTCGCGCGGCAGCCGGAACCACACCACGTCCATGGGTGCGCCGTGCTCCACCGGCACGAGACCCGCCGCGCGCCGCACGTCGGAGCCGCGGCCGTCGGCCCCGACGGTCAGCGTGGCCCGCAGCTCGTGCTCTCCCTCGGCGTCGCGGTACCGCACGCCGCGGGCCGTCCCGTCTTCGCGGATCAGCCCCGTGACCTCGGCCTCCATGATCAGGCGGAAGTTCGGGTACTCCTTGGCCGCCTCGGTCACCAGGTTGAGGAAGTCCCACTGCGGGACGAACGCGATGTAGCGGTACTTGGACTTGAGCCCTTCGAGCGAGGCCATCTTGACGGCCTCCTCGTCGGTCCACACCCACAGGGCCGTCGTCTTGCGGTGCGGCAGCGCCGCCACGCGGTCCGCGAGCCCCAGCTCGTCCATGACCTGCAACGTGGAGGGATGCAAAGTGTCACCACGGAAGTCCCGCAGGAAGTCCTTGTGCTTCTCCAGGAGCGTCACCTCGACCCCGGACCTGGCGAGCAGCAGACCGAGCACGGCCCCGGCGGGGCCGCCGCCGGCGATCACACATGTCCCAGACATATTCATCACCCGTTGAAATTCTGTCACACCCCGGCCGCCGCGTAAAGCGACGCCGTGCGGCCCCTCCTGCTACGTACGGCCTCCCGCTACGCGACCGAGCCACCCACCTTATGACCTGCCCGTAATCCCGTACCGTCAAGTGTGACGGCGAAGTCATGGGAAACCACAGCAGTGACCGATGAGTCCGCCGCTCCGCGACGGTCCCTTCTCCGAAGAGACCGTCACCCGTCCCAGGAGGACATCCATGACACACGCGGCACTCACTCCGGACACCGCCGGGACCCTGGAGGTCCCCGGAGCGCGTCTGTACTACGAGGTGCGGGGCTCCGGGCCCCTGGTGGTGCTCGTCGGCGCACCCATGGGAGCGGACGCCTTCGCGCCGCTGGCCGGGCTGCTGGCCGGCGACCACACCGTGCTCACCACCGACCCTCGCGGCGCGGGCCGCAGCGAGGTCGACGACCGGGAACAGGACTCGACACCCGAGATACGGGCCGGCGACCTGTCCCGGCTCATCGCGCACCTGGACGCCGGCCCGGCCGCCGTGCTCGGGTCGAGCGGCGGCGCGGTCACCGGCCTGGCCCTGGTGGAGGCGCATCCCGAGCAGGTCGGCGTCCTCGTCGCGCACGAGCCGCCGCTGATCGAGCTGCTGGACGACGCCGGACGGCAGCGCACGCTGACCGACGAGATCGTCGCGGCGCACCGGGCCGGCGACCGCACGGGGGCCTGGCGGAGATTCATGGCCCAGGCGGGCATCGAGCTTCCCGAGCCGGTCTTCCAGCAGATGTTCGGCGAGCACCGCGACCCGGCACAGCTCGCGGACGACGACTTCTGGTTCGGTCACGAACTGCGTCCCACCACCCGCTGGCGGCCGGACCTCGACGTCCTGCGGTCGTCACGGACCCGTGTGGTGATCGGCATCGGAGAGGACTCCAAGGAAGAGCTGTGCGACCGCACCTCCCGTGCGCTCGCCACGGCCCTCGGCCTCGACCCTGTCCTGTTCCCGGGTGGCCACATCGGCTTCGCCGACGACCCTGCGGCTTTCGCGCCGCGCCTGCGTGAGGTCCTCGGCGGGGCCTGAGCGGGACGGCCCGCCGGCGGACGCGACGAAAAGCCGTGGGAACAGGCGGATCGGTGCTGATCGGCAGGTATGAAAGCCGGCTTCGCGGGCAGTCGGGGTGCGGTCGCGAAAGTGGCCGGCACCTCGAAGCGACGTGGAGTTGAGGCACATGATACTGCTGGGGCTACTGCTGATCGTGATCGCCGGCGCGGCTCTCATCGCGGTGGCGAACGACATGACCGGGAACGCGGCGATGTCGGTCACCGTCTTCGACCGGGTTCTCCAGTTCAACGAGCTGGAGCTCTTCCTGGCCGGGGCGGCCACCGCGGCGATCTTCCTCCTCGGGCTGATGGTCTTCACCATGGGCATGCGCCGCATGGGAGCGCGCCGCAGGCAGCTCATGGCGACGCGCAGGGAGTCGCGCGAGCGGGTCGCGCGGCTGGAGGAGGAGAAGCGCCGTCTGGAGCAGCGCCTGGAGACCGTCACCACCCCCCGTCCCCGCACCTCCCCTGACGCGGCCCCCGCTCCGGCGGCGCCGACCGCGCCTGCGGGACGGCACGCGTCGGACCGGGACGGCGACGGCGTGGACGACCGTGCCGAGCGGGGTCGTGCGACCCAGCCGACGCGGCACCCCGACGACCGGCTCGTGGCCGGCAACCGGTCCGAGCGCGCAGACGCCTGACATGAGCGGCATCGGCGAGGACCGCGCGGCCGTCCCGGGGTGTCCCGGGACGGCCGCGCGGGGTGCGGATCGGAGAATGGCAGAGGGACGGCCGGGGTGCGGGCCGGGGCCGTGGGCGGCGCTACCGCCGCGGCGGCGCTGGTCGCGGCCGGTGGCCCATCGCTGCGTGGGGCACCGCCGGACCAGGCGGCAGGGAGCGGGGGGTCACCGCTGCCTGAGGAACGTGAGGCTTCTGGTCAGCCCGGCCGTCGCGAGGTCGCGGATCCGCGCGTAGGACTCCTCGGGGTACTGCCGGGGCCCGTCCTCGACCAGCAGGATCATGTACAGGTAGACCCGGTACAACGCGTCGCGCGTCACGGCGTCCGGGGTCAGGGAGACCCGGCCCCCCGCCTCGCGGTAACCGGCGAGCAGAGGGTCGTCGTCGCGCAGCTCGCCGAAGATCGTGGGGGTGACGAAATCGGCGAGCGGGTCCCCCCAGAAGGCCCGCTCGTGGTCGATGACGGCCTGGATGCGCGGCCGGCCCCCCGGCTCCGCGGTGAGGAACACGTTTCCCGGCCAGAGGTCGAAGTGGACCAGCGACGGCACGGTCACCGCGTCGAGCGCGAAGGCGTTGGCGTGGATCGCGCCGGCGATGTCCACCAGCGAGCACGGCAGCGGGGTCCGGTAGCGCACGGCGTCGTCCAGCAGCGCGCCGGTCATCACGAGGAAGGCGTCCCGCCACGTCGGGCCGGTCAGCGCGGCGTAGGGGTAACCGAAGACCCCGTCACCCGGCACCGTGTGCAGGGCCGCGATGCAGTGGCCGAGTTCGTGCCGCAGCGCGGCGTCGTCCTCCTCCGACAAGGAGGCCTGGTTCCACGGCACCCCGTCGAGAGCCGATATGATCAGGTAGTCGCTGCCGAGCTCGGGATCGTCGAACCCCGAGTGCAGCAGGCGGGGGAGCGGTACGCCGGCGGGGGCGGCGAGGTGGTACACGAGGGCCTCGGTGCGCAGCAGCGCACGTTCGTAACGCAGGAGATCGAGGTCGGGTGGCGGCGCGACCTTGAGCACGACCTGCCGGCCGTCGTCCAGGGTCAGCAGCCACACCGCGTTCGCGAAGCCGTCCCGTAACTCCTCGGCGCTCGTCACCTCGGTGCCGAGCGCGCCGCGTATCAGCGTGCCCAGTTGCGCGGTCGTCAGCCGCTGTTTGGTCCTGCTATCCATCGTTTCCATCACTTCGGCTCGGGGGTGGACGGGTCAGGCGGCCACGGGCCCCGCCGGCGGCGGTGGTTCGGCCACGAGCGCGGCGCGTGTGGCCGTCCGGTCAGAACACCGAGACGGTCCAGCTCGCCTCGTGTTTCCCGCCAGGAGCGAGCTCGATGAGGTCGGTGCCGGAGTTGAAGGCGTCCGGCGGGCACGTCATGGGTTCCACCGCGATGCCCCGGTGACCGAAGCCGGTTCCGGTGCAGACCTGGACCCACGGCAGGGAGGCCGCGTCCCAGGCGATCCGCACGCCGCCGTCCGCGCCGCGCAGCCGCACCTGGGTCGTGCCGCCGGGCCCGGCCTCCAGGCCGGTGAACGCGTGGTCGAGCACCGTGGCCGACAGCTCGCGCGGCACCCGGAAGTCGTACGGCGTGCCGTCGACCGGCTCCAGCGACACCGGCAGGAGCCTGTCGTCGGTGAGGAGCACCCGGTCGGCGGGGAGTTCGAGGCTCCAGCCCGTCTCCGCGCCGCCGTCGGCGATGAGCCAGGGGTGGGGGCCGCAGCCGTACGGCGCGGGCTGCTCGCCGACGTTCTCGGCGGTGAGGGTGGTGGTGAGCCCGTCCTCGGTGAGGGTGTAGCGGACCTGCAGCGCGAGGCGGAACGGGTAGCCGGGGGTCGGCTCGATGACGTGCTCGAACCGTGCGGAGCCGCGGTCGGCCTCCACGGTGCCGACCTCGGCCGGCGTCCACTCGGCGAACGCGACCAGGCCGTGCAGCGCGTGGCCACGCTCGGGCTCGTTGACCGGCACCTGGAAGGTCTCGCCGCCGAAGGTGTAGCGGCCGTCGCCGACGCGGTTGGGCCACGGCGCCAGCAGGGTGCCGCTGTAGTGGGGGACGGGGCCGTTCTCCGGCCAGGTCGCCACGACGTCGCGTCCGCCGTGCCTGAGCACACGCAGGGCCGCGCCCCGTTGCGTGATCTCGGCATGGTAGTCGCCACCGCGGAGGACGTACTGAGGCACGAGGGAATCCTCTCATCGACAATGAGAAAGCTCTGATCCGGGTGTCACGAAGTGCGGGAGCCTCCCGGGGCCCGCGACGCGGCGCCTGTGGGAGCGCTCCCATAGCGAGCCAAATTAAATGCTTTCCGCGGGACCGTCAACTATTGCGGTCAATATCGGCCCCGAGTGGCCACTCATGATTCGCGGACAGGTCCGCGCAGGTCAGACGGTACGCGGGCAGCGGTCACCGAACCCCGGTCCCGCGCCTTCCCCAGTGCCTCGCCACGGGCCGCCGGCGGCGGCTTGACCACCCGTGGCCGTCAGTCCCGCGCGTCGGCCTCCCCGCGCGACGCGACGAGCGCGCCGATCAGTCCGGTGACCGTCGGCGCCTCGAAGACGACCCACGCCGGCAGCTCCACCCCGAGCCGCTCCTTCACGTGCGCCGTGATCCGCGTGACCGCCAGCGAGTCGCCGCCGAGCTCGAACAGGTCGGCGTCCGCCTCCGCGCGCGGCACCCCGAGCACCTCGCACCAGATACGGCCGGCCTCCGCGGCCAGAGCCTCGTCCGCGGGACCCGGCGCCTGCGCCTTTGGCCGGATCCGGCCGTCGGGATCGGTCAGCGGACCGCCGAAGCCGTCGAGCGCGGGGAGCGCGAGATCGTCCACCGGGACGTCCGGCGAGATCGACAGGGCCGTGAGCAGCGTCTCGAACGCGGTGGCGAGCGCGGAGGCGGCCCGGCGCGACACCCGGTCCAGCCGGTGCGTGAAGACCAGGTCGTACCCCGAGTGGTGCGGCGTCATGGTGAGCGTGAGGTCGTAGGCGGTGTCGTCCACCTCCTGGCCCCAGTCGAAGGCCCGAAGGCCGGCCCAGCCGTCCGGCGGACGCGGGTCGTCGCGCTGGATGAACGCGATCTGGAAGACCGGGTGCACCCCCGGACGCCGCCTGCCGCCGAGGCCGGACACCAGCGTGTCGAACGGGATCTCGTTGGCCAGCGCCGCCCCGAGCTCCTGCCGGGTGGCGTCCACCAGCGCGCGGAAACCGAGGCTCCCGTCGACGCGCACGCGCACCGGCACCATGTTGGCGAAGCAGCCGACGATCTGCTCGAACTCCCTGCGTGCTCTCCCGGCCGACGCGGTGCCGACCGTGACGCCGGGACCCGCGCCGCCGCCGGTCTCGGCGCGCACGCGGTGCAGCAGCACCATGAAGGCCGCGAGCACCGTCACGAACGGCGTCGCGGCCCCGCCGCGCAGCGCCTCGACCAGGGCCCCACCCACCTGGAGCGAGGCGGTGCCGGTGCGCCGGGTCTCGCGGGGGTCGTGCTCCTGCGCGGGGAAGCGCACGCACACCGCCGGGTCGTCCCCGAGCCGTTCCCGCCAGAACGGCAGCCGCCGCTCGGCCTGAGGCCGCGCGCGGGCCGCGGCCCACGCGGCGTAGTCGGCGTACCGCACGGCAGCGGGCTCCGGCAGCACGCCGCCGCCGTACAGGGTGGCGAGCTCGCGCGCCACCACGCCGAGCGAGGTTCCGTCGCACGTGATGTGGTGCAGCGCCAGCAGCAGGCGGTGCTCGGACGGGGAGAGCCGGTACACGGTGAGGCGCAGCAGGGGGCCGCCGGTGAGGTCGAACCGCTCGCCGCCGGCGGCCAGAGCCATCTCACGCGCGACGCGTTCGGCTTCCGGCTCGCCGCCGAGGTCCACGACGGTGAACGGCGCCTCCACCCGGCCGAGGATCATCTGGCGCGGCTCGCCGCCGGAGTTGACGAAGACGGTGCGCAGCGTCTCGTGCCGCTCGACGAGCGCCGCGAGCGCGCGGTCCAGCGCGGCCAGGTCCAGCGGGCCCGACAACCCGAGCCCGAGCGTCACGTTCGGTGTCGCGGAGTGCCGGTCGGCCTGCGCGGCCAGCCACAGCCTGCGCTGCGCGGGAGAGCACTCCAGCAGCCCGCCGTCCCTCGGCACCCGCGGCACCTCGTCGCCGGTGCCGCGCCGCCGCGCCGCGAGCAGCCGCGCCGCCAGTTCCCTGCGCTGCTCCGACGGCCCCGCCGGTGACCGCTGCGTGTCCTCCACCGTCATGACGCCGCTCCCTCGGGGAACGCCAAGGCGTCGCGCAGCGCGCCGAGGAACAGGATCACGTCACGGCCGTTGAGCACGCGATGGTCGTAGGCCGCGCCGATGTGCACCACCTCGCGGACCGTGAAGCCGCCGTTCTCATCGGGGACGACCTCCGGTTGCGGCGCCGCGAGCGCGAGGGCGCAGGTGTGGCCGGGGTGGACGATGGGGACCGCGAGCACCACGCCTGGCTCGTTGTGCAGGGTCAGCACGATGTTGGCGCCGCCGAGGTCCTGCTCGCGCAGCTCGCCGCGCATGGCGCGCAGGCGGAAGTCCAGCAGCGTGCGCGAGATCTCCTTGAGGCCGAGCGACGCGGCGTCCCGCACGACCGGGATGACCAGCCCTTTGCCGAGGTCGAAGGTGACGCCGACGTGTGCCGCCCGCGACGTCCGCACGGTGCCGGCGTCCCCTGGGGAGGCGAAGAACAGCGGGAAGCGGTCGTGCAGGCCCGCGACGGCGCGCACCAGCAGCTCGGTCGGCCCGACCAGGGTGCGCAGCTCCGCCGTGCGGGCCCGGCCCTCGGCCAGCGCCGGGCCGATGTCCACCTTCATGAGGGTGTACGCCGGCGGGATCGTGCGGTGCGACAGCTCCACGACGGACGCCGTACGCCGCTGCGCGCGCGACAGCCGCAGCGTCTCCCCGTTCAGCCCCGCGTCGGCGACGGAGTCGGTGTCCCCAGCGGTGTCCCCAGCGGTGTCCGCGACGGTGTCCGCGATGAGGGCCGCGACGGTCTCCGTGACGGCGGCCGGTGCGGTGCCGAGTGAGCCGGCGGCGAGGGACTCGATGTCGGACTCGCGGACGATCTTCTTGCCGAGGGCCCGGACGGCGTCCTCGCCGATCCCGTGCCGTTCCATCAGGGCCCGCGCCTTGCTGGTGATCACCGGCCCGCCCGGCGCGCGGAGGGGTTCCCCTCCCTCCGGCGCGGACGGGCCGGCGGGCTCGGCGGCCGGGGTGAGCATGACCGGCGGGAGGCCTTCGGGAAGGAGGCGCGCGATCAGCTGGCCCGGTTCGCAGTCGGCGCCTTCCGCGAGGAGGTGGCCGAGCAGCCCCTCGTCCTCGGCGGTGATCTCCTCGGCGGCCTTGGACGTCTCCAGGACGGCCAGCGGGTCGCCACGGCGCACGGCGGCGCCGTCCTTCGCGATCCACTCCACGAGCACGTACTGCGTGTCGTTGTTGTTGAGCTTCGGTACGCGGATCTCGGTCACTTCACGGCCTCCAGCACCGCCTGGCGGATGGCGGTGTCCTCCACGAGCACGGCGCGCTCCAGGTGCGGCGCCGTGGGGATCACGTCCGGCGCCGAGTGCACCAGCCGCACCGGACCGCGCAGCGAGTCCCACAGTTGTTCGTGCAGCACGTGCGCGACCTCACCGCCCCACGTGCCGCCGGCGGTGCTCTCCTCCGCCACGCACACGTGCCGTGCCCCGGCCAGCAGCGGCATCAGCGGCCCGGCCTCGAACGGGTACAGGCGCGCGGGGACCAGCAGCCGGGTGGTGATCTCGTCCTCCAGCAGCAGCAGGCGCATGGCGGCCAGCGCGTGGTGCGTCACGCCGCCGGTCGCGATGATCGTGCAGTCGGGGTCGGCGTCGTCGTCCAGGCGCACGCACGCGGTGTACGGCGGCGGCCCGATCAGCTCGAAGGTGAACAGGTCGTCCACCTCGTCGCCGTGGTAGCGGCGCCGCGTGTACAGCACCTTGTCCTCGAACAGCAGGCACGGCTCGCCGAGCCCCAGCATGTACGGCAGCAGCTCGCGCGCGTCGTGGAAGGGGCTCAGCTCGAACACCGACAGCCCGGGGATGCCGATGAAGTGTTTCTGCAGGCTCTGGCTGTGCGTCGGCCCGTACCCCCGGCCGCCTCCGGTGGGGCAGCGCACCACCAGGGGGATCTCGACCCGGCGGCCGTACATTCGGGTCGACTTGCTGGCGAAGTTCAGCAGCTGGTCGAACGCCAGCCCCGCGAAGTCACCGAACATGATCTCCACGATGGCCTTGTCCCCGGCGAGCGCGAGCCCCGCGCCGACGCCGACGATCCCGCCTTCGCTCAGCGGCGTCGCCATCACCCGCGCGCCGTACTGCGTGGACAGCCCTCGGGTGACCTTGAACGCGCCGCCGTACGGGTCGGCGATGTCCTCACCGAGGATGTGCAGGCCGGGGTCGGCCGCCATCGCCTCGTGCAGCGCGCGGTTGAGGTTGTCGACGACGCGCTCGGCCCGGGTCACGTGGGGCCTCCGCCGACCGGCGGACGGGCCGCGACCTCGGCCGCGACCTCGGCGACCAGCTCACGCTGCCGCACGTCCGCCTCGGCGTACGGCCCGGGGAACGCCTCCTCGTACGCGCGGTGCCAGCCGGACAGCTCGGCGTGCTCCCGCTCGGCGACGGGCCGCGAGTCGTCACCCTTGCTGTGCGGCCCGATGCGGTTCGTCATGAACTCCACGATCAGCGGGCCGGAGTTCTGCCGCACCGAGGTGATCAGCGGGCCGAGCGCGTCGCGGATCCACGCCAGGTCCACGGTGGTGATCCGGTGGTACCCGATGCCGAACGCCGCCGCGCGGCCCGCGACCGTGCCGGACATCTGGCGGCCGGTCGGGGTGGACTGCGCGATGCCGTTGTTCTCCACGATCACCAGCAGCGGCACCCGCCACAGCCGCGCCATGTTCAGCGCCTCGTACACCGAGCCCTCGCCGAGCGTGCCGTCGCCGATGTACGCGCACGCCAGCGCGCCGTGACCGGCCCGCTTCAGGCGCAGACCCACCCCGACGGCGACCGGCAGGCTCTCCCCCTGCACGCCGGTGGACAGGAACCGCTCGTGGTAGATGTGCTGGCTGCCTCCGACGCCGCCGCACAGGGCTCCCTCCCGTCCCATGATCTCGGCGAGCAGTCCGCGCGGGTCGGGGTAGCGGGCCAGGAAATGGCCGTGGCCCCGGTGGTTGCTGAAGACGAAGTCGTCATCGCGCAGCAGTGTGCGCAGCGCCACCGGGATGTATTCCTGGCCGAGGCAGGTGTGCGTGGTCCCGTTGAGCGCGCCTGCGCCGAACAGGTCCAGCAGGGTGAGCTCGAAGTGCCGGATGAGCAGGAGGAGGTCCAGGTCCTCACCGGCGATGGCGGCGATGGGCGGGCGGTACGCCTGCGCGATGCCGGTCACGATGCTGTTTCTCCTTGCTCAGAGAGGGGGGCGGTCTTCGCGTGCGCGCGGTTCGCCAGCAAGGCGGCGAGCGCGGCGCGGCGCTGCGGGGTGAGCGCCGTGGCGCCGCCGCGCGCGACGGCCGGTCCGGTCCGGCCCGGCGCGGCGGGGGTGAGGCCGGCGAGGTGACGTTCCAGTGCGCCTTCGTCCAGCGACGCGACGAACGCGGCGGCGGCCTCGGCGGAACGTACGGCGATCTCCTGGTGGTGCGCGGGGTCGTCGAGCAGCCGGTCCAGAGCCGCGAGCCACGGCCCGGCGTCCTGGTCCGGCACGACCGGCACGGGTCTCGCGTGCGCGCCGGCCTCGTACCCGGTGATGCGGCGCACCGGCAGCAGGTACGGCACGCCGAGCTTGGCCTCCGACAGGCCGCCGACGTCGGCGGCGAGCACCGGCACGCCACGCAGCATGCCTTCCACGGCGGTGTAGCCGAACGTCTCGTCCCACAGCGACGGCATCACCAGCACGCGGCTGCGCGCGAGGACCTCGCCGATGTCGTCCACCGGGTCCATCAGCTCGATGTTGGGCCTGGCGCGCAGCGCGGCCAGGTCGTCCGGTGTGGCACCCCACGTCGGCACCGCGAGGAACCGCACGCCGGGACGCGCGTCGGCCAGCGCGAGGAAGATCGGCAGACCCTTGTACGCGCACGGGTTCACCATGGTCACGGCCGTACCCGTACCGCCGGTCGACGGGGTGATCCCGCCGTAGACCTGCGGGTGGATGAGCGCGGCGTCGACGCCGCCGTGGCGTTCGAGGTGGTCGCGCGCCGCGCGGCTGACCGCGACGACCCCGGCGGCGGCCTTCACCAGGCGGGTCCCCGCGGCGCTCGGGTAGAACGCACCCGGCCCGAACGGAAGCTGCTGCAAGGTGTGCGCCAGGTACACGACCCGGCCCGGTGCCGCACGCGACGCGGCGCCGAGCATGATCAGACCGGGGTCGTCGGACGGCACGAGCACCCAGTCGGGGGACAGCTCCTCGCAGACCGTGCCGACCCGCCGGGCCAGGTGGGACGGGTTGACGACGGCGTGCGCCACCACGCCGCGGTACTCGTAGGTCACCTCGTCGCCGTCGAACCGGTGGACCCGCGCACCCGCCTTCTGCAGATAGGCCAGGTGCGCGTCGAGGGACGTCCGGCGCAGGGCTCCCGACAGCGGCGCCACGACACGGCACTGGTGTCCCCGGGCCGCGAGCTGTTCCAGCATGATCCGGTTGGACTTGTTGGCCCCGCCGTGCGTCGGCAGGTGGAACATGTTCTGCGCGAGCAGGATCCTCATCACGCCTCCCGGCGAGCAGGTACGGCCGTCGCGCGACGCCGTGGACGCATCACGCCTCCTGTCCCGAGAGCCGGCCGCGCAGCCGTTCGGCCACGGCCCGCCGCTGCGCCGCCGACATCCGTTCCAGCTGCCGCCGCGCCGCCTGCACCGCCGGACCCGGCTCGTCCGGGAAGTCCGGCGGCGCGACGGCGAGCGGCGCGATCAGCTCCGCGGCCCGTCGCACCCCGTCCTGGGTCCCCTCGTCCTGACCCGGCGCGTCGCCGGCCGGGACGGCGGCGAGCGGGTCCCCGCCGGTGGCGGAGGTGACCAGCGCGGCCACCTCCTCGGGGGTCCAGCGCGGAGCGGGGAGCCAGGCGGCGAGGTGGTGGCGGTGCAGACGCGCGGCGTTGTCGGGCCGGTCCACGCCGTGGGCCAGGATGATCTGGGGGACCCCGGCGCGCAGCGCGCGGCTCAGGGTCCCGATGCCGCCGTGGTGGACGACGGCGGCGACGCGGGGCATCACGGCGCGGAACGGCAGCCTCGGGAACCACGTCATGTCCGGCGGCAGCGGGTCGGGTACCAGGTCGCGGTGCCGCACCACCAGCATCACGGGCCGGCCGGCCTTGCGCGCTCCTTCGACGGCGGCGTCGTAGAAACGCCGGTGCAGCATGCGGCCGGTGCCGCCGGTGACGAGCACGGGGGCGACCGGGCCGCTCAGCGCCTCCTCCGCCTCCGGAGGCAGCGCCTCCTCGGCGTTCTCGTCCGGCAGCGGGAAGCCGGTCAGGCGCACCTTGCCGGGTGACTGGGTCCCCGCGCGGTCGAACCACGCCGGCCACAGGCCGATGTGCAGGTCGGCCGAGGAGAACCACGCGTCCCAGTCCTCGATGGGTCTCAGGCCGAGCCGCCGGCGCACTCCGCCGATGCCGTCGTCGAGCAGGGTGCGGTAGGCGTGCAGCGCGGCACGCTCGGCCATGATCTGGATCGGCGCCACCGCCACCCACGCGGCCGGCGCGCCGAGCGCCTCGGCGGCGAACAGCACCGACAGCGCCGAGGTGTGCCGGCCCACCAGCACGGTCTCCCCGGCGCGGTACCGCGCCGCCATCGCGGTGAACTCCAGCTCCATCTGCCGGTACAGCCCGTTGCGTTCGTAGAACTCGCGCCACCCGAGGCCGTCGAGCAGGTCGTGGGTGTCGGCGAGGGTGCGTTCGAACTCCGTCGCGGTGTCGATCGGCACGAATCCGAGGCCGGCGCGCGCGGCGTGCGGCCCGTAGTGCGCGTGCGTGATGAGCGTGACCTCGTGGCCGCCGGCGCGCAGTTCCCCGCCGAGCCGCACGAACGGCAGCACGTCGCCGTCGGTGCCGTGCGTCACCAGCAACATGGTGGGCATCGCGGAGGTCAGTCCTCCTCGCCGAGGAGCGCGAGCACGTCCTCGTCGGACATGCCTTCCAGCTCCGCGAGGAGCGCGGCGATCTCGTCGTCGCCGGCGGAGGAGAGCCGGCCCCTGTCGATCGCCGCGGCGGCCTCCGCCACCGTGAAGTCGCCGCCGAACAGCAGGTCGATGGGGAGTTCGACGCCGTAGTTCTCCTGGACGCGCGCGAGGAACTGGACCATGGCGAGCGACTGGCCGCCGAGCACGAAGAAGTCGTCGGCCGGCGAGGCGGGGGTCACGCCGAGCAGTTCGGTCCACATCGCGGCGACCGCCGTCTCGGTGGGGGTCATGAGCGTCCCCCCGTGTTCCGGTGCGGTGTGTTTCGGTGCGGTTTCGGCCTCTCCGGCCGGAGTTGATGCGACACGGGACCTCCAGCACGGCGTTCCGCAGGGAATGGGGGCATATGGGAGCGCTCCCAAGACCCTAGGGAGGAGCCTGAAGAGGTGTCAAGGATGATCAGGTGTTTGGGCTGTTTCGGACAGAGGCCTCAGCCTAAATATCCTGGTAAAAAGCCTGTTACGGACGAAACATGGTGGACATCTTGACGACGTCAAACCCGGTCCATAGCCTTTCGGGGCGTGGGAGCGTTCCCACCATCACTGAGCACTATGCATATATCCAGGACGCGCTTGTCTGACGGACATAACGGACAAGGGCCCCCTTTCCCGTCTTAGTCCGGCAGAGGTGTCGACGTCATGCGCGAACTGATCCCGCTTTCGTACGGCCAGGAACGCCTGTGGTTCCTCGACCAGCTACAACCCGGTGATTCCTCGCATCACCTGTTCAGCACTTTACGGTTGGACGGACCGCTGGACGCGGACATCCTGGAAAGATCCATGGCCGAAGTGGTGGCGCGACACGCGCCGCTGCGCGCCAAATTCGCCGCGCGCGACGGCCGTCCCGAGCAGGTCGCCGAGCCGCCTGGCGCCTTCACCCTGGAGCGCGCCGACCTCACCCCCGGCGAGGTGCCGGCATTCCTGGCCGAGCGCACCAACCGGCCCTTCGACCTCGCCGCCGGGCCGCCGCTGCGTGCCGCGCTCGCGCGCCTCGGCCCGCGCGACCACGTGCTGTGCCTGGTCGTCCACCACATCGCCTGCGACGGCTGGTCGCTGAAGCTGCTGCTCGACGAGACCGCGCGCCTGTACACGGCCTACGCCGACGGCAAACCGTCCCCGCTGCCGCCGCTGCCGGCGGCCTTCGCCGACTTCGCGCGCGCGCAACGCGAGCACGCCGAGGACCGGGACGAGGCGCTGGCGTACTGGAGGGAACGGCTCGCCGGGACACGTCCCCTGGAGCTTCCCACCGACCGTCCCCGGCCCGCCATGGCCACCACGGCCGGAGCGGCGCTCGTGGTGCCGCTGCCGGACGGGCTGATGGACGGCGTGCGCCGCCTCGCCGCCGCCGAGCGCTGCACCGCCTTCATGGTGCTGACCGCGGCCTACCAGGCACTGCTGCACCGCTACAGCGGCCAGGACGACGTGTGCGTCGGGTCGGCCGTCGCGGGCCGCGACCGGCTGGAGTACGAGCCGCTCATCGGCTACTTCTCCGGCACGCTGGTGCTGCGCGGCGACCTTTCCGGCGACCCGGACTTCCGTGAACTGCTCGCGCGCACCCGCGCCGCGGCGCTCGACGCCTACCGGCACCAGCACGTGCCGTTCGAGCGGCTGGTCGCCGAGCTCGGCGTGGAGCGCGACCTGAGCCGCGCTCCGCTGTTCCAGACGATGCTGGTGCTGCACGACATGGGGGAGTCGCGCCTCACCCTCCCCGGTGTGCGGGCCGAGGTGCTGGACGCCGGGTACGCGCGGGTGCACCACGACCTGGTGCTCGACGTGTTCGGCGAGAACGGTGACCGGCGCCTCGTCCTCACCTACAACACCGACCTGTTCGACCGGGAGACCGCCGAGGGCTACGCCACGGCCTACCTCTCCCTGCTGGCCCGCGCCGTCGGCGAACCCGGCACCCCCCTGTCCCGCCTGCTCGCCGTGGACGCCGCCGAACGTGAACTGCTGCTGCGCCAGGGAGGCCACCCGCCGGTGCCGCCGGCGTCCCTGCCGACGGTCGTCGAGATGTTCGCGCGCCGCGCCGCCGCGGAACCGGCGGCGGTCGCGCTGACCGTCCCCGCGACGGAGCGGCACCGGTTCCCCGGCTCCCCGTCCGGTCCGCCGAACCCGGCTGCGCACGGGCAGGCGGCGGACGGGGAGCCGGCCCGCACCTCCCCCGAAGGGTCGTGGTGGGCCGCCGGCGGCGTGTCGCTGACGTACGCCGAGGTGGCCGCCGCCGCCGACCGGATCGCACGCGAGCTGCTGCGCGCCGGCGCGGGACCCGGCACGGTGGTCGCGGTGTTCGCCGAGCGGTCCGCCGCCGCCGTCGCCGGTTTCCTCGGCACGATGCGCGCGGGTGCCGCCTACCTGCCGCTCGACCCCGGCTACCCGCCGGACCGGATCGCCATGGTGCTCACCGACTCAGGCGCCGCCGTCGTCCTCGCGCAGCCCTCCCTCACCCACCTGCTGCCGCCGCACGGCGCCACGGTGCTCCCCCTGGACCCCGGCGTCCCCGCCGGCCCGCACGGCGACCTTTCGGCCCTCGGCCCGCACGGCGACCTGCTCACCCCCGGGCCCGGCCCGGACCCGCACGGCGATCTGCTCGCCCCCCGGCCCGGCGAGCCGCCGGCCGGTCCCCGGCCGGACGACCCGGCGTACGTGCTTTACACCTCCGGGTCGACCGGCAGGCCGAAGGGTGTGGTGGTGCCGCACCGCGCGCTCACCGCGTTCCTGCTCGCCATGCGCGACCTGCTCCAGGCGGGCCCGGACGACGTGTGGCTCGCGGTCACCTCGACGTCGTTCGACATCTCCGGCCTGGAGATGTACCTGCCGCTGGTCACCGGAGCGCGCGCGGTGGTCGCGGGACCCGGCGTCGCGAGGGACGGCGCGGCGCTGGCCCGGCTCGTCGACGGCAGCGGCGTCACCCACGTGCAGCTCACCCCGTCCGGCTGGCGCGTGCTGCTGGCCGCCGGCTTCACCGGACCGCACATCACGGCGCTGGCCGGCGGGGAGGCGCTGCCGGCTCCGCTCGCCGCCGAACTGCGCGGCAAGGTGGCGCGGCTGTGGAACATGTACGGCCCCACCGAGACCACCATCTGGTCCACCGCGTGGGAGGTGCCGCGGAACCCGGTCGCGGTGTCCATCGGCGAGCCGATCGCCGGCACCAGCGTGCACGTGGTGGACGAGCACCTGCGCCTCGTGCCTCCCGGCGTCCCCGGTGAGCTCGTCATCGGCGGCGCCGGCGTCACCGACGGCTACCTCGGCCGTCCCGAGCTGACCGCCGAGCGGTTCGTCCCCGACCCGTTCGGCGAGCCGGGGGACCGGCTGTACCGCACCGGCGACACCGTGCGCCGCCGCGCCGGCGGCACGCTGGAGTTCCTCGGCCGGTCCGACGGCCAGGTGAAGCTGCGTGGACACCGCATCGAGCTCGGCGAGATCGAGGCGGCGCTCGAATCCCAGCCCGGTGTGCGGCAGGCCGCCGTCGTGGTGCGCGACCAGACGCTCGTCGCCTACGTCGCCGGTGAACCCGACCGCGACGCGCTGGCCGCGCGCCTGCCGTCCTTCATGCTCCCCGCCACGTACGTCCGCATGGACGAGCTCCCCCTCACGCCGAACGGCAAGCTGGACCGGCGCGCGCTGCCGGATCCCGGGCCCGCCGAGCCCGGCGGCGGCCGTCCCCCTTCCACCCCGGCGGAACGGCTGATCGCGGCGGTCTTCGCCGAGGTGCTCGGCCTGGACGCCGCCGCGGTCGGCGCGGACGACGACTTCTTCGCGCTCGGCGGCCACTCCCTCCTCGCCACCAAGGTCGTCGCGCGCCTCGCCGACGCGCTCGGCGTGCGGGTGCCGGTGCGCGAGCTGTTCGCCGGGCCCACGGTGGCGGCGCTCGCCGCCGCCGCGTCCCGCGCCGAGGAGAGCGCCGCGCCGTACGAGCCGAGGCCCGACGGTTCCCCGGCGCCGCTGTCGGCCGCACAGGAGCGCCTGTGGTTCCTGCACCGCTTCGACCCCGCCGACACGTCGTGGAACGTCTACCTGGTGCGCCGCGTCGGCGGCCCGCTCGACCCGCACCTGCTGGACGGCGCGCTGACGCTGCTGGCGGCGCGGCACGAGGCCCTGCGCACCCGATACCCGCACGACGACGGCCGTCCCCTGGCCGTGGTCGAGCCGCCGTCCGCCATGGCCTTCGAACGCGTGGACGCCGAAAGCGAGGACCACGCGCGTGAGCTGGTCGCCGCGCGCACCGGCACGCCGTTCGACCTCACGACGGCGGCGCCGCTGCGCGCCACGCTGATCAGGATCTCGCCGTCGGACCACGTGCTGTGCCTGGTCACCCACCACATCGCCGCCGACGGCTGGTCGCTCGGCGTGCTGCTGGACGACCTGTCCCGCCTGTACGGCGCGGGCCGCCGCCGCGTGGACGGCGACCCGCTGCCGGCGTCGCTGCAACCCGGCGACATCGCGCACCGCGAGCTGCTGCGCGCCGGCACCGGCAGGCACGAGGAGGCGCTTGCGTACTGGAAGGACAAGCTGAGCGGGCTGCCGGCGCTCGACCTGCCGGTGGACCGGCCACGCGCCGACGTCACGGTGCGGCCCGCCGGCCACCACCGCGTCACGCTCGCCGGCGACCTCGCCGCCGCGCTGGAGCGCACCGGCCGCGACCACGGCGCCACCTTGTTCATGGTGCTGCTCGCCGCCTACCACGTGCTGCTGGCCAGGCACAGCGGCCAGGACGACTTCGCGATCGGCTCGCCGACCGCCGCGCGCGACCGGGTGGAGCTGGAACGGGTCGTCGGCTACCTCACCGACACCCTCGTGCTGCGGGCCGACGTCGCCGGCGACCCCACGTTCGCCGCGTTCCTCGCCACGGTGCGCGAGACCGTGCTGGAGGCGCACACCCATCGCGTCATCCCGTTCGAACGGCTGCCGGGCCTGCTGGAGGCCGGCCGGGACACCGGCACGACGCCGCTGTTCCAGACCATGTTCATCCTGCACAGCGAGGAGAGCGGCACCGCCGAGCCGTTCGACGGGCTGCCGTGCGAGCCGTTCGACGCGCGCGCCGGCCACGTCAAGCTTGACCTGGCGCTGGACGCCTGGCGCCACCCCGGCGGCCTGACGCTGGAGTTCGCCTACGACGCCGGACTGTTCGAGCCCGCCACCGTCGCGAGCGTCGCCGCGCGCTTCGAGGTGCTGCTGCGCGCCGCCGTACGGGCCCCGGACACCCCGGTCGGACGGCTGGCGCTGCGCACCGCCGCCGACGAGGCGGCGCTCGCGGAGCCGCGGGTGATCGCGCTGTCCCCGCAGGACGTCACCGAGGCCGGCGAGGTCCCCGGGCCGTCCACCTGGACGTGGCCCGGCGCGCGCACCGTGCCGGAGATGATCGCCGGCACGGTCCGCAGGACCCCGCACGCCGTCGCGGTGGAGTGCGGCGCGGAACGGCTCACCTACGCCGAGCTCGACACGCGGGCCCGCGCGCTCGCGGCCGCGCTGCGCGGCCACCGGACCGTCGGCGTGTGCGTGGACCGCTCGCCGGCCGCGGTGGTCGCGCTGCTCGCCGCCTGGCACGCCGGGGCCGCCTACCTGCCGCTCGACCCCGGCCACCCGGCCACGCGGCTCGCCGAGCTGGTCCGCGACGCGGGTGTGTCCCTGGTCGTCACCGACGACACCACCGGTCACCTCGGTCTTCCGGCGGCCACCGTGGACGCCGGCCTGGCGATGCACGGTCCGCCGGTGTCGACACCCCCGAGCGCCGCCGGGCCGCACGCGCTCGCGGGGGCCGCCGGGCCGGAGGAACGGGACGCCGCGTACGTCCTGTACACCTCCGGCTCGACCGGCGCGCCGAAAGGCGTGGTCGTCGAGCACGGCAACCTGGCGGCCCGCGTGCGGTGGATGCGGCCCGCGTACGACCTCGGCCCCGGTGACAAGGTGGTGCAGTTCGCCTCGCTCGGCTTCGACACCCACGCCGAGGAGATCTTCCCAGCCCTCGTGGCCGGCGCGACCGTGGTGACGCTGCCGGACGGCGGCGCGTCGCTGCCCGACCTGCTCGCCGCCGACCCCGGCGTCACGGTGCTCGACCTGCCGACCGCCTACTGGCACCGCCTGGTCGACCTGATCGACGACATCCGCTGGCCGGCCGGGCTGCGCCTGGTGATCCTCGGCGGCGAGCAGGCGCACGCGTCCGCCGTGGCACGCTGGCACGAGCGGTTCGGCGGCCGGGTGCGCCTGGTCAACACCTACGGCCCCACCGAGACCACCGTCATCGCGACCGCCGCCGAACTCGGGGACGACCCCGGCCCCCGGCCCCCCATCGGACGGCCCATCGGCGAGACCACCGTGCACGTCATGGACCGGTACGGCGAGCCGGTGCCGCCTGGCGTGCCGGGTGAGCTGTGGGTCGGCGGCGCCGGAGTGGCCCGGGGTTACCTCGGCAGGCCCGAGCAGACCGCCGAGCGGTTCCTCGACGACCCCGCCGGGCCGCCAGGCGCGCGGCTGTACCGCACCGGGGACCGGGTGCGGCGGCGGCCGGACGGCCGGCTGGAGTTCCTCGGCCGTCTCGACGACCAGATCAAGGTGCGCGGCCACCGCGTCGAGCCCGCCGAGGTCGAGGCACGCCTCGCGGCGTTCCCCGGCGCGGGGGAGGTGGCCGTCACGGTGCGGGACGACACGCTGATCGCGTACGTCACCGGTGACGCGCCGGTCGAGGACCTGCGCGCGTACGCCGCCGCCGCGCTGCCGCCGTTCATGGTGCCGGGCCTGTGGACGCGCCTCGGCGCCTTGCCGCTCACGCCGAACGGCAAGGTGGACCGCGCCGCGCTCCCCGAGGTCGAGGCCGAGCGCGACGCGCCGCCGGTGCCGCCGCGCACCGACGCCGAGCACCTGGTCGCCGAGATCTGGGGTGAGGTGCTCGGCCGGCCCGAGGTGGGGGTGTTCGACGACTTCTTCGCGCTCGGCGGCCACTCGCTGCTCGCGGTCCAGGTGACCGCGCGGCTGCGCGCCGGCGTCGGGGTCGACGTGCCGATCCGGGCCGTGTTCGCGCACCGCACGGTGGCGGCGCTCGCCGCCGTCGTGGAGAGCCTGCTTCTGGAGGAACTGGCCGGCATGTCCGACGAGGAGGCCATGCGCCTGCTCGGCGACGGCGCCGATGGAGAGGACGTCTCATGACCGCCGACCTGCCGGCCGCCACGCGGGTGCCGCCGGTGCAGCGGCTGCTCGGTGAGAGGGAGGACGTGTCATGACCACCGACCTGTCGGCCGCCAAGCAGGCGCTCCTGGCCCAGCGGCTGCGCCGCCGCGCGCCGGTCGTCACCGTCACCCCCCGGCCGCCTGGCACGCCGCCGCCGCTGTCGCACGCGCAGGAGCGGTTCTGGTTCCTGGAGCAGTACCTGCCGGGGACCGCCGCGTACGTCGTGCCGTTCGCCGTGCGGCTCCAGGGACCCCTGGACGCCGGGTGCCTGCGCGCGGCCCTGCTGGACGTCACGGCGCGTCACGAGGCGCTGCGCACCCGTTTCCTGACCACCGCCGACGGCCGGCCGGAGGCCGTCGTGGACGCCGAGCCCCGCACACCGATGCGGGTGGCCGACCTCGCCGCCGGCCTGCCTGACCTGGCCGGGGACGAGGCGGCGGCTTCCGCAGGCGGGACGGCGGGCGACCCGGCGGAGGGGGACACCCTTCCGGCGGGGGACGAGCTCCTCGCGGCGGCGCGCGCGCTGGTGGAGGAGGAGATCGGCAGGCCGTTCGACCTGGCGCAGGGGCCGCTCATGCGGGCCCTGCTGGTGCGGATGGCCCCCGAGGACCACGTGCTGCTGCTCGCCATGCACCACGCGGTCACCGACGGCAGGACCTGCGACATCCTCGTCGGCGAGATCCTCGCGCTGCACGACGCGCACCGGTCCGGCACGCCGGCGGCGCTGGAACCGGCCGCGCCGGTGGGGTACGGCGACTACGCCGCCTGGCAGCGGGCCAGGGTCGGCACCGCCGAGTACCGCCGCGACGTCGAGTACTGGACCGGGAAGCTCGCCGGCGTGCCGGCGCTCGACCTCCCCACCGACCTGCCGCGTCCCGCCGTGCACGGTTTCGCCGGCGCGACCTGCGGTTTCGCCGTCGACCGCGAGCTGGCCGCCGAGGTCACGCGGCTGAGCGCCGCGCACGGCGCCACGCCGTACATGACGCTGCTGGCCGTGCTGCAGACACTGCTCGGCCGGTACGGCGGCACCGAGGACTTCGCGGTCGGCTCGCCGGTCAGCGGCCGGTCGCTGCCGGAGCTGGAGACCGCGGCCGGGGTGTTCGTCAACACGCTGCCGCTGCGGGCCGACCTGTCGGGTGACCCGGTGTTCACCGGCCTTCTGGCCCGGTGCCGTGAGACGGCGCTGGACGCGTACGCGCACCAGGAGCTGCCGTTCGACCAGATGGTGAACGAGCTCGCCGTGGCGCGGGACGTCAGCAGGTCACCGGTGTTCCAGGTGATGTTCGCGCTGCAGAACTACCGCAGGGACGCCGGGGTGCCGCGCCACCAGGGGCTCACCGTCACCGGGTTCCCCTTCGCGTCGGCCGTCACACGGTTCGACCTCGCGCTGTACGTGCACGAGACCTCCGACGGCGGCCTGTGGGGCGACCTGACCTACAGCACCGCGCTGTTCCTCCCCGAGACGGCGCGGCGCCTCACCGAGCACTTCCAGAGCCTGCTGCGCGCCGTCGTCGCCGACCCCGGCCTGCCGATCTCGCGGTACGCGCTGCCGCCGGGGGACGCGGCGGGGTTCTCCTCCTCACCCGACCCCGAGCCTCCGGCGTACGAACTGCTGCACGAGCTCGTGACGGCCCGCGCGGCACGCGAGCCCGGCGCGGCGGCCGTCGTGCACGGCGATGTGACCCTCACCTACGGCGAGCTCGACGCGCGGTCCAACCGGCTCGCGCACCACCTCGCCGGCCTCGGCGCTGGGCCGGGGGAGCGGGTCGCGGTGTTCCTGGAGCAGTCCGCCGACCTGGCCGTCGCCGTGGCGGGGATCCTGAAGACCGGCGCCGCCTACGTGCCGCTCGACCACGAGCACCCCGCCGAACGACTCGCGCACGCGCTGGAGGACGCCGGCGTGCGCCTCGCCGTCACCACCGCCGCGCTCCGGGCCGATCTGCCGCTGGACGACGGCGCGCGCGCCGTCGTCCTGGCCGAGGACCTGCTCGCCGGCCCCGACCCCGGCCCGGTGCGCCACGACGCCTGCGGCGAGGACGTCGCGTACGTCATCTACACCTCCGGCACCACCGGCCGCCCCAAAGGCGTCGCCGTGCAGCACCGCGAGATCCTGCGGTACCTCTCCGGTGTGCGTGAGCGCTTCGAGGACGCCATGCGCCAGGTCCCGGGGACGTCCGGCGAGTCCGGTGCGCCTGAGCGCTTCGAGGACGCTATGCGCCAGGCCCGGGGGACGTCCGGCGAGAAGGTCGCGCCGGGGGGGTCCACCGGCGCCGGGGGGTTCGCGCCGGGGGACGGGTTCGCGTTGCTCCAGTCGCCGGCGTTCGACTTCGGCGTCACCGTGTTCTACCTGTCGCTGCTCACCGGCGGCACGCTGCACCTCATCCCGTCGAGGACCGCCGCACCCGACCTCGCCGCGTACTTCGCCGCGCACCGGATCGACCACCTGAAGATCACCCCGTCCCACCTGGCGGCGCTGCTCGCCGAGTCCACCCCGGAGGCGCTGCTGCCACGCCGCCTGCTGGTGCTCGGCGGCGAGGCCTCCCCGTGGGCCTTCGCCAGGGACCTCGCCGCGCGCGGCCGGTGCGCCGTCGTCAACCACTACGGCCCCACCGAGGCCACCGTCGGCGTCACGACCTTCCGCGTGGACCCCGCCGAGCCCGAGGCGGCCCCGGTGCTGCCGATCGGCCGGCCCATGCCGGGAGCCCGGGTGTACGTGCTGGACGCGAACCTGCGGCCGGTGCCTCCCGGCGTGCCGGGTGAGATCCACATCGGCGGGGAACGGCTGGCCCGCGGCTACCTCGGCCGTCCCGGCACCACCGCCGAACGGTTCGTTCCCGACCCCTGTGGCCCGCCAGGCGCGCGGATGTACCGCACCGGCGACCTCGGCCAGTGGACCGCCGCCGGGGAGTTGCGGTTCCTTGGCCGCCGCGACCTGCAGGTCAAGGTGCGCGGCCACCGTGTGGAGCTCGGCGAGATCGACCACACCTTGCAGGAGCACCCCGCCGTGGCCCAGGCCGTCACCGACCTGCGGGACCGCGGCCTGGTCGCCTATCTGGTGCCTTCGGGGGACGGCCCGCGGCCCGGCCCCGGCGAGCTGCGGCCGTGGCTGCGCGAACGGCTGCCGGACTACATGGTGCCGGTCCGGTATGTGTGGCTGGACGAGATCCCGCTGAAGTCGCACGGCAAGGTGGACCGCGCCGCGCTGCCGGAGCCGGGTGACGCGGGGGACGACGCCGAGCACGTCGCGCCTGAGGGACCCCTGGAGGAGGCGGTCGCCGCCGTCTGGGCCGCGGTGCTCGGCGTGGAGCGCGTCGGCGCGCTCGACGACTTCTTCGACCTCGGCGGCCACTCGCTGCTCGCCATGCAGGTCATCGCGCGGCTCCGCGGACTCGACGCGCGGCCGGTCACCATCATGGACCTGTTCGCGCACCCCACGGTCCGCGAGCTGGCCCGGGTGATGACCACCGCCGACGACGGCCCGCGCAAGCTGCTGCACCGTCTCACCCCCGCGCGGCCCGTCACCGCCACCCTGGTCTGCGCGCCGTACGGCGGCGGCAGCGCCGTCATCTACAAGCACCTCGCCGACGCGCTGCCAGGCGACTGGGCCCTGTACTCGATCGCGGTCCCCGGCCACGAGCTCGGCGAGATGGCGCGACCCATCGAGGAGGTCGCGGCCGGCTGCGTCGAGGAGATCCTCGCCTCCGTCGAGGGCCCCCTGGTGGTGTACGGCCACTGCGGGCTCGGCGTGATGCTGGTCGTCGAGATGGTGCGCCGCCTGGAGGCGGCCGGCCGCGACGTGGACGCCGTGTACCTCGGCGGCACCTTCCCCTTCGCGCGGCTGCGCGGCTTCGGCAGGCGGTTCTCCGACCTGATGGAGCGGCTGCGCAGCGACCAGGTCATGGCGAACGCGCTCACCGCCGCCGGGATGGACCTGGACGAGGTGGACCCCGAGCAGGTGCGGCTCATCATCCGCAACCGGCGCAAGGGCACCAAGGAGGCGGAGGCGTACTTCGGCCGGCTCTTCGAGGACAAGACGCCGCCGCTGCGCGCTCCGGTCATCTCGGTCGTGGGGGAACGCGACCCGGCCACCGAGTTCTACCAGGAACGGTTCCGCGAGTGGCACTGCGTCACCCGGTCGGCGTCCCTGGTGGTGCTGGACGAGGCGGGCCACTTCTTCCTCAAGTACCGCGCCGAGGAACTCGCGACCATCCTCACCGAGATCCACACCGCCGTCGCCGGCGGCGACGCGCGGCCGTACCTGCGCCGCGAGGACTCCACCTGGTGGCTGCACGGCACCTCCACGCTCGACCCCGCGGCGAGCACCCCTGAGGCCGCCGTGCTCTCCGGGACCGCGACGGCCCTACCGCCGGGGACCGCGTCCGTCGTCCCCGTCACGGACGCCGCCACCGACGCCGCCACCGACGCCGCCGGAGTGCCGCCGCCTCCGTGGACCCCGGCGCAGCGGAACGCGGGCCCGCCGCCGAGCATGCGGCGGTTCGCGGTGGTCGCGGTGGGACAGCTCGCGTCGATCACCGGGTCGGCGCTCACCGAGTTCGCCATCCCCATCTGGATCTACCTGACCACCGGGTCGCTGGCGAACTTCGCGCTGTTCGCCGTGCTCGGCCTGGTCCCCGGCATGCTGGTGTCGCCGCTCGCCGGCGCGATCGTCGACCGCTCCGACCGCCGCCGGGTGATGCTGGCCGGCGACATCGGGGCCGGCGGCACCCAGCTCGCGCTCGGTCTGCTGCTGTGGACCGGCAACCTGGAGATCTGGCACATCTACCCGCTGCTCGTCGGCCTGTCGATCTCGCTGGCGTTCCAGCGGCTGGCGTACAACTCGGCGATACCGCAGCTCGTGCCGAAGCGGTACCTCGGCCACGCCAACGGCGTCGTGCAGATGGTCACCGGCACAGCGCAGCTCATCGTGCCGCTCGCCGCGGCCGGTCTGATGGCCGGGATCGGCCTGTCCGGCATCCTCGTCATCGACGTCGTCAGCTACGGGGTGGCGATCCTCAGCGTGGTGTTCACCCGGTTCCCCGCCACGATGGCGTGGAAGCGGCGCGAGTCGGTGCTCGCCGAGATGATCCAGGGGTTCCGCTACTCGTGGGGCAACCGCTCGTTCCGCGCCATGCTCGGCTTCTTCGCGGTGCTCAACATCTTCCTGTCCCCGCTGTTCCTGATGATCTCGCCGCTGGTGCTGTCGGACGGCACGCTGGCCGACGTGGGCCGCGTCGCGTTCGCCGGTGGCCTCGGCGCCTTCACGGGGGGCCTCGCCATGACCGTGTGGGGTGGGCCGCGGCGCCGTCGGCTGCGCGGCGTGCTGCTGACCACCTTGGTCCTCGCGGTGTTCTGCCTGATCACCGGTCTGCGGTCCGACCTGCTGGTGATCGGGGTCGGCGCGTTCGGCATGTCGATGTGGCTCGCCATGCTGAACGGCGTCTACGCCACCATCATCCAGGTGAAGGTGCCGCAGCGGTTCCACGGCCGGGTCATCGCGCTCAACACGCTGGTGGCGTGGTCCACGCTGCCGCTCGGCTTCGGCCTGGTGGCGCCGTACGGCACGGCGTTGTTCGAGCCGCTGCTGGCGGACGGCGGGCCGCTGGCCTCGACCGTCGGCACGCTCATCGGCACCGGGCCCGGCCGCGGCATCGGCTTCATGTACGTCTGCTTCGCGATCGCCATGGCGGTGACCGCGCTGGTGGCGATGCGGGTCAAGGCGCTCGCGCGCTTCGACGACGTGGTGCCGGACGCGCTTCCCGACGACCTGGTCGGCGTCGAGGCGCTGCGGGCCCGCACCTCCGTCCGCCGGCCGGAGCCGGCGGACGGGTGAGCGGGCCGCGCGGTCGCTCCGGCCGGTACGGTCGGCGCGGTCAGCGGACGTCGCCGGCCGCGATCACGTCGCGGTACCACAGCGCGCTGCTCTTCGGGGTGCGCCGCTGGGTCTCGTAGTCGACGTGGACGATGCCGAACCGCGGCCCGTACCCCTCGGCCCACTCGAAGTTGTCCAGGAAGGACCACACGCAGTAGCCCTCCACCGGGACCCCGGCGGCGATGGCGTCGCCGACGCAGTCGAGGTGGTCGCGCAGGAACTCGACGCGCGCCGGGTCGTCCACGCGGCCGTCGGGGCCCGCCTCGTCGGGGGAGCACATGCCGTTCTCGGTGATCACGATCGGCACGGCCGGGTACTCGTCCCTCAGGCGCACCAGCAGGTCGTACAGGCCGCGCGGGTGGATCTCCAGCCAGTCGAGCTGCGCCGTCGGGTACTTCAGCACCCGGTTGCCCTCGCGGTCGAGGAACTGCGAGTTGTAGTACTGCACGCCGAGCAGGTCCACCGGCTCGCTGATCACGTCCAGGTCCCCGTCGCGGATGTACCGCGGCATCGGGCTGCGCTCGGCGATCCACTCCAGGGTGTCGGCCGGGTAGGTCCCCGTGAAGACCGGGTCCAGGTAGACGCGGTTCTCCAGGCCGTCCCTGTGCCGCACGGCGCGCGCGAGCGCCGGGTCGTCGTCGGTCTCGTCGGCGGCGTAGGTGGGGTGCAGGTTGAGCGCCGGGCCGACGCGGCGGCCGGGGTGGCGCTCGTGCAGCACGCGGGAGGCCAGGCCGTGGCCGAGCAGCAGGTGGTGCAGCGCCACGAACGCGCGGCCCTCGTCCTGGACGCCGGGTGCGTGGACGCCCCAGCGGTAGCCGCAGTCGACGACGGTCTTCGGCTCGTTGACGGTGAGCCAGTCCCGGATGTCCAGCGCGTCGTACACGATCTCGGCGTACTCGGCGAACCGCTCGGCGGTGTCCCGGTTCTCCCAGCCGCCGGCGTCCTGCAGGGCCTGGGGGAGGTCCCAGTGGAACAGCGTGGCCATCGGCGTGAGGCCACGCTCGCGCAGGCCGTCCACCAGGCGGCGGTAGAAGTCCAGGCCGCGCTGCTCCGGCCGGCCCTTGCCGGTCGGCTGGACGCGGGGCCAGGCGATGGAGAACCGGTAGCCGCGCAGCCCGAGCCCGGCCATCAGGTCGAGGTCTTCGCCGTAGCGGTGGTAGTGGTCGGCGGCGACGGCCCCGGTGGCGCCGTCCTTGACGTTGCCCGGCACCGAGCAGAAGGTGTCCCAGACCGACACCCCCCGGCCGTCCTCGCCGACGGCCCCTTCGATCTGGTAGGCGGACGTGGCGGCACCCCAGGTGAAGTCGCTGGGGAAACGTGGCTCTGGCATGTGCGGCATCCTCTTCGCGCGGGTGGGGGTGCCGTGCGGCGCCACGCGTGAAGGGCCTGGTCGAAGACACGGCGGCCGGGCCGGTGAACGGCGCGCACGGCGGGAAGGGCGGAGCCGCCGCGCGGTTCCGCCGGGTCCCCGGGCCGCCGGGAGGCGGCCGGGGTGGAGCCGATCAGGCCGAGCCGCGCTCGACCAGGTGGGTGTCCAGTATGACGACCGGCTGCTCCAGCCGTTCGCCGTTGATCCTGGCGACCAGCAACTGGGCCATCTGCCGGCCCATGTCCTCGAGCGGCTGGTGGATGCTGGTGAGCGGGGGCACCGTGTGGCCGGAGATGGGGGAGTCGTCGAAGCCGATCACCGCGATGTCCTCGGGGATCGACTTGCCGCGCTCCTTGATCACCTGCATGGCGCCGATGGCCATCGGGTCCGAGGCCGTGAACACCGCGTCCAGGGTCGGGTGCTCGTCGAGCAGCCGGGTCATCGCCTCTTTGCCGCTGGCCTCGGAGAAGTCGCCGAAGACGACGAGCTCGGGCATGCCGGTGGCCAGCAGCGCGTCGCGGTAGCCGGCCAGACGGTCGACACCCACACCCATGTCCTGCGGTCCCGCGATGGTGGCGATGCGCCGGCGTCCCTTGCCGAGGAGGTACTTGACCGCCTGGCGCGCGCCGGCGCGGTTGTCCATGTCGACGAAACTGTAGGGGGTGAACCCGACGGGCCGGCCGCCGAGCACGGTCGGCACCCCCATCTCCTCCAGGCGTCCCGGCAGCGGGTCGGCGCCGTGCAGCGAGATCAGCAGCACACCGTCGACGTGCTGGCCGGTGAGGTACAGCTCCAGCCGCTCGTGCTCGTGCCTCGACTGCGCCATGGTGAGGATGAGCTGCAGCCCCGTCTCCGACAGCGTCGAGCCGATGCCGCGGATGATGCCGGCGAAGAACGGCTCGTCGAAGATCCGCTGCTCGGACTCCGACACGACCAGGGCCACGGTGTCCGTGCGCCTGGTCACCAGGGTGCGCGCCGCCCGGTTCGGCACGTAGCCGAGCTCGTCGATCGCTTGTTGCACCGCCTCGCGAGCCTTCTCGCTCACCTTGGGTGAGCCGTTGATGACGCGCGAGACGGTGCCGCGGCCGACCCCGGCGCGGGCGGCGACCGCCTCAAGGGTCGGTCGCGCCTCCGAGCGGCGGTCCCCGTTCATGAAGGTGCCCCCTCCTGTTCCTAGGCCTATTCTGCCGGAGCGCGCAGACCGCCCCGGCGGATCGTGTCGGCGTACCACGCCGCGCTGGCCTTGGGGGTTCTCCGCTGGGTGGGGTAATCGACGTAGACGATGCCGAACCGCTTGCCGTACCCCCATGCCCACTCGAAGTTGTCCATCAACGACCAAGCGAAGTATCCCTTGAGAGGGATTCCCTCCTCAATGGCGGTGTGACACGTGCGCAGGTGCGCGTCGATGTAGGCCAGGCGCTCCAGATCGTTGACCTGACCGTCCTCCTCGACGACGTCCTCGAACGCGGCGCCGTTCTCCGAGATGACCAGCGGGATCGCCGGGTACTCGCGGTGGAGGCGCTCCAGGACCTCCAGCAGACCGAGGTCGTCGATCTCCCAGCCCATCGAGGTGACCGGCCGTCCGCCGTTGACGAACGACACGTCCTCGCTGCCGGGCCACGGCGAGCCGGCGCCGGTCGGCGCGGCGGCGGCCGAGGCGGGACCGCCGGGCTTGCCGGAGACGGTGAACCGGCTGTAGTAGTTGATCATCAGAGTGTCGAACGGCGTGGAGATGATCTCCATGTCGCCGTCCTGGATGAAGTCGATCTCGGCGACCTTGCTCAGGTCCTCCAGCACGTCCTCAGGGTAGGAACCCTTCAGCAGCGCGTCGAGGAAGAAGCGGTTCTGCAGCCCGTCGATGCGCCGGGCGGCGTCCAGGTCCTCCGGGGTGTCCTCCGCCGGGGTGATGGCGTACAGGTTCACCGAGCCGCCGATCTGCGCGCCAGCCCCCTGGGCGCGCAGAGCCTGCACGGCGAGGCCGTGCGCGAGGTTGAGGTGGTGCGCGGCGCGTACGGCGGCCTGCGGGTCGCGGCGGCCCGGAGCGTGCTCACCGGAGGCGTAGCCGAGGAACGCGGCGCACCACGGCTCGTTGACGGTGCTCCAGTTGCGCACGCGGTCCCCGAGAGCCTGGTGAACGCAGGCTGTGAAGTCGGCGAAGCGCTTCGACGTGTCGCGCGACGGCCAGCCGCCGAGGTCCTCGAGCGCCTGCGGCAGATCCCAATGGTAAAGGGTCACCCAGGGGTCGATGCCGTGCTCGAGCAGCTCGTCGGTCAGGCGGCGGTAGAAGTCGAGCCCTGCCTGGTTCACCTCGCCGGCGCCGTCCGGCATGATGCGCGGCCAGGAGAGCGAGAACCGGTAGGCGGTCAGGCCGAGGTCGGCCATGACCTTCACGTCCTCGCGGTACCGGTTGTAGTGGTCGATGGCGACGCTCGCGTCGTCGCCGTTGAGCACGCGGCCGGGTTGCTTGATGAACGTGTCCCAGATGGAGGTGCCGCGCCCGTCCGCACCGGTCGATCCCTCGATCTGGTACGCCGAAGTGGCGGCGCCCCAGACGAAATCGGCCGGGAAGACCACGGCGGGAGCGTCGATCTGGGGTTGAGTCTGCTGCGTGGTCACGCTTTGACCGCACCTTCCATGAGTCCGCCGACGATCTGCCGGCCGAACGCGATGAATACGACGATGAGCGGGAGAACCGAGAGGGCCGTTCCTGTGAAGATCAGGACGTAGTCCGTGGTGTGCGCCGCCGTGAGGAAGCTGATGGACACCTGGACGGTCGGGTTGTCCGGGGTGAGCACGATCAGCGGCCACATGAACTCGTTCCAGTTCAGCATGAACGTCTGCAGCGCCAGCACGGCCATACCCGGCCGTACGGCCGGCAGGATGACGTTCCACCAGATGCGCATGGTGGACGCGCCGTCGACGCGGGCCGCCTCGACGAGCTCCTCCGGCACGGCCTGGTCGGTGTACTGCGTCATCAGGAACACGCCGAAACCGTTGAGCAGGTACGGCAGGATGACGGCCTTGAGCGTGCCGACCCAGCCGAGGTCCACCATGAGCTGGTACAGCGGGACGATGCCCATCTGCTGGAGCGGCACCATCATGGTGATCAGGATGGAGCCGAGCAGCAGGTTCCTGCCGCGGAAGTGCAGCCTGGCGAAGGCGAAACCCGCGAACGTCGAGATGATCACGACGGAGATCGTCACGGTGCTGGTGACGATCAGCGAGTTCAGCAGGCCCTGCAGGAAGTGCGCGTCCTCGGTGGCGAGCACGCGCGCGATGTTCTCACCGAGGTTCCCGCCGGGGAGCAGGATCGGCGGCACCGACACCGCGTCGGTGTTGGTGCGCGACGCGATGATGATCATCCAGTAGATCGGGAAGATCGAGACGATGACCGTGATCCCGAGGGCGATCTTGGTGAGCATCGTGGCGCGGAAGGGGTCGCGCTTGCCGTCGCTGCGGCTCGGAGCGGTCCTGCCCTGCGCGATGGCGGTCACTTGGTGCCTCCGATCCGGCGGACGAACGTGTAGTTGATCGCCACGCCGATCAGGATGAGCACGAACAGCAGCCACGCGGCCGCCGCCGCGTACCCGTAGTCGAAGTCCCGGAAGCCCTCTTTGACGATGTACATGGCGATTGTCTGGAATTGGCCGGTGCTACCACCCTCCATTCGGTTGCTGCCGAACATGACCGGTTCGGCGAACAGCGTGAGCCCGCCGATGGTGGAGATGAAGACCGTGAAGATGATCGTGGGACGGATCATCGGGAGCGTGATGCTCCAGAACTGCCGGCGCGGCGACGCGCCGTCGATGGACGCGGCCTCGTACAGGTCCCGCGGGATGGTCTGCATGCCGGCCAGGTAGATGATCGCGTTGTAGCCGGTCCAGCGCCAGTCGACCATGCTGGCGATGGCGATCCAGGACGACCACTTGGCGTTCTGCCAGTTGATGTTCTCGACGCCGAACCAGCCGAGAATCCAGTTGATCATGCCGAAGTCGCGGCCGTACAACTGGGTGAACACGATGGCCACCGCGACCACCGAGGTGACCAGGGGGATCAGCACACCGAGGCGGAAGAACAGCCGGCCGCGCAGCTTCTTGTTCAGCGCGTTGGCGAGCATCAGCGCGAGGACCAGCTGCGGCACCGTGGCGAGGATGAAGATGCCGACGGTGTTGATCACCGCGTTCCAGAACGCGCTGTCGGTCAGCAGGCTGGCGTAGTTGGCGAAGCCGGTGAACTCGGCGTCGCCGCCGGCCAGCTCGTAGTCGTGGAGCGACACCCAGAACGTGAAGACGAGCGGGAAGAGCCCGAAGATCGCGAAGAGGATGAAGTACGGCGAGATCAGGAAGTACGGGGTCGCCTTGATGTCGAGCTGCGACCAGAAGCGGCGTGAGGGCTGCTGGTGCCGGCCTGGCCGTGGCCGCACCGGCGCCGGATCCGCCCGCTGCGGAGAGAGGTTGACGCTCATCGGATTTCCGGGGCGGCCACTGGCCTGCGGCCAGGCGGGCGGGGCCCCTTACTCCTTCGCTGGTGAGTGACGGACTGGTACCCGCACACCACGGCGCCGCGTCCGGTGGCGGCGTCGCGGGACCGGGTGCGCGCACGCTCGGCCGCTGCGGAAGGCCGTCTCGCCGGACGCGGCGCGGTGCCGCGTACGACCAGTCCCTTCTCAGGCAGGTCTTCGGAGGTCGTCCGTGCGGGAAAGGTCAATGAAGTCGTCCTTTCGGCGGTCGGCGCGAAGGGCGGCAGCGCGTGTCCCGCTGCCGCCGCTCGCTCGACGGTGGTCACCGGCCCGCTGGAGGGTCGCCACGGCGGGCCGGTGACGCCGGAGGGTTGGTCAGCCCGCCGCCTTCTGTCCCGCCTCGACGAACTTCTGCCAGGCCTGGTCGTAAGGCACCGCGCCCTGGTCCATACCGATGACGACCTGCTCGACGGCCGCCTTCACCTGAGCGTGCTTCTCACCGAGGAAGGTCGGCTGAAGGCTCTTGATGGACGGGCCGAAGATCTCGCCGATCGGCGCGTTGTTGAAGTACTCGTTCTTGGCGCTCTGCAGCTCGGGGTTGTCCTGAGCCGGGACGGTGCTCGGAAGGTTGCCACCCTCCTTGAACGCCATGAGCTGGGCCTCGGGGCTGGTCAGGTAGCTGGCCAGCTCGGCGGCCTCCTTCGGGTGCTTGGACTGCTTCGGCACGGCCAGCCAGGAGCCGCCCCAGTTGCCGCCGCCACCGGGAACGGTCGCGACGTCCCACTTGCCCTTGAACTCGTCACCGGCGGTGCCGGACACCACACCGAGCATCCAGCCCGGGCAGCCGAGGGTGGCGAACTGCGACTTGACGAACCCGGTGTTCCACGGGTCGGTGAAGTTCTGCAGCTTGGCGGTGAGACCGGCCTTGCTGATCTTCTGGGTGAAGTCGAAGGCACCCTTCACCGCGGGGTTCTTGTCCACGATGAGCTGCTGGTTCTTGTCGAAGTAGGTGACGTTGCCGTTCTTGGCGGCCTCCTGCGACAGCACCACGTTGTAAATGGTGTTGACACTGTCGACGAACTTCGCGTCCTTGACCTTGCCCTGGAACTGCTGGCCGACCTTGATGAAGTCGTCCCAGGTCTTCCACAGCTCGGACACCTTGGCCCGGTCGGTCGGCAGGCCGGCCTTCTCGAACAGGTCGGTGCGGTAGCAGATGCTCATGCCGCCGACGTCGGTGCCGAGGGCGAACAGCTTGCCGTCGGTGTTGATGCCGTTCTCCCACTTCCACGCGGGGAAGTCGGCCTGGCGGCTCTGCAGGCCGTACTCGCCGAGGTCGGCGAAGAACTGGGGACGGGCCTTGGCCAGACCCATGCCGCCCTCGTCGATGCCGACGACGTCGCCGGCACCGGTGCCGGACTGCAGCCACTGGAGCATCTGCGGCCAGTAGACGTTCTCGAAGCTGTCGGTCAGGTTGGTGTACTTGACCTGCACGTTCGGGTGCTCGGCGTTCCACTTCTCCACGGCGGCCTTGTAACCGAAGTTGGTGCCACCGCCGAAGGTCTGAAGCGTAAGGGTGATCTTCTCCGCCGGCGCGGACGCGGCGCCGCTGGCGCCGGCGTCACCTTCACCGCCACCTGAAGAACAGGCGGCGCTGGTCACGAGCGCGGCGGTCATCACCGATGCGACCGCGAGCATCCTGCCGCGGCGCATTGAGTTCATCATTCCGGACCCCTCTCAAGGTGGTTGCCCGATCATTGGGAGATGCATCGAGGGCCGGCCCCGACAGTCGGGCCCCGCGATGTGCTGGATCCCTCAAGTCGTGAACCGCGGGAGGATGGTCCCGCGGGCGAGATTTGGGAGCGCTCCCACGAAGAGTCCCCGATGGGCAACGCTGGCGTCAATATGCCGAAACCTAACTGTTACTCCTGGGGTTCCCAGAAGTGCAATATACGGTGATAACCGGCAAAAAGGCCATTGGCGGTATTGGGAGCGCTCCCATCACTACCGGACACGCGTCCGCGCGACGCGGGCACGAAGATGCCGCCGTACGGCCGGTTCGCGGGCTGGTTGGGCCGTACGGCGGCGGGGAGGGCGGGTGTCCCATGGGAGTGGGTGAGCCGGGACACCCGCCCGGTCGCGACGAGGGTCGTCCGTCAGGTCGCGTAGGCGGGGTAGCCGTAGCCGGCCACCTGGTAGGTCGGCCGGTTGCGGATCTCGACCTTCCCGTTGCCCGTGTTGCCCTCGATCGTCTCGATGGTGCCGTCGCCGTTGTCCTTGACGACGAAGCCGACGTGCTCGATGGCCTCGATGCCGCCGCCGCTCCAGGCGAAGAACGCCACAGCGCCGGGCTTCGGCGCGGAGCCGAACCGGCCCTGCGACTCGAACCACTTGGCGTGCTGCACGGTGTAGGCGTCCTGCCCCATCGTGTCCTGGATGCCGAGCTGCTCGCCGATCCACGAGACGAACATGTCGCACCACGGCGCGTTGGCGTAGTCGGAGATCTTGCCGGTGTCCCTGGCGATCGTCTCGACCGCGCGGGGACTGCTCATGTACCACGCGTGGAACTTGGTGCCGCCACCGAGGCTGTTCTCCGTGATGCCGACCTGCTTCCTCGCGAGGTCGAGCACCTGTGCGGCGGTGACCCGGGCCTCGGAGCGCGGAGCGCCGTGCGCCTCGGCCGAGGCGACCTTGGCGAGCGTGTCACCGGGAGGGGTGTCGGCGTGGGCGAGGGCGGTGCCGGTCGCCACCTGGGCGAGGATCAGCCCGCCGAGGGCCATGCCGATCACGCGATGTCGGGGGGCATCCATGAGTCGCTGCGTGAACGTTGACAATTAGGAGACTCCTTCTTCCAAAGGCGCCTACCGGGTTAGCTGACGGGTTCGGGCCTGGAAGCCGCCCTACGACGCGTCCGTGGGAAACGACGCGCCGATTCACCCCAAGAGAACCTGGGTCCCCGGCTCCGCGAGAAGCGGACTCGGCGTCCGGGGCGTACCGGCGGGAGAAGGGATCTCCGCGGCGGACCGGCCTCGCTCCGGCTGGTCTCCACCCGGCGGGATCTCCCTGACGCGGGATGTTTCCCCAGGTGAAGTCCCCCTACAGTAATACATCGGACAAAGAGGTGCAAATAGGACAAACCACTCAGGTTGCCCTATGTGGGCGACGGCAAACACCTGGTCCCTGATCGTCCCGCACCGCATGACCTTCGCCGGTTGTCCGCCGTTCACCGTACGTTACCCGCCGCTTAGGGTCCCGGCACTACGTTGCCTACGTCGTGAACGTCTCATCACCCGGCGTGGAGAGGATCGGTCGAAGCCGCGTGCGGGAGCAGGGTCCGGCCGTCGCCTGGGTGGAGTCGCCACTCCAGCTGCTCTGCGCGGTCGAGGCGCGGTACGCCGGAGTGGTGGGGCCCGATCTCCAGGTGGTGGCCAGAGGGAAGCTGCCGGGCCTGCGGGTGACCCGCACCGAGCTCGCCGCGCTGGCCCTGCCGGACGGATTGCGCCTGTCCACCGCGGGTGACCACATGCCCCGGCCGGGCCGCCGCGAGTCCTGGGTGCTGGGGGACGCCTTCTCCGGCCGTGTGCAGCTCACCTCGCTCGGCGCCGCGCCGCGCCACCTGGTGGTGGTCGACGACGGGCTCGCCACGATCCGGCTGCTCGAACTGCTGACCGCGCGTCCCGGCACGCCGCTGCTGCGGGCCAGGACCACCGCCACCTGGACGCGCCGCGCGCTCGGCGCCGCCGCCTCACTGCGGCTGCGCGCCGCCGCCAGGTCCGGCCGGCTCACGATCTTCACCGCGCTGCCCGTACCCGCCGCGCTGGCCGCGTCCGTCAGGGACACCGGAGCCGAGCTGGTCACGCACGACTTCGCGTGGCTGCGTTCCCAGCCCGCCGCCGCGCATCCCCGTCCCCCCGAGAGCACCGTCGTGCTCGGCACGTCGCTGGTACGCAACGGCCTGATCCACCGGGACCGCTACCTGTCCTGGCTCTTCGCGCTCGAAGGCCCGGTGGCGTACTATCCGCACCGGCGGGAGGATCCCGGCGATCTCGCCGCGGTGCGCGAGCATCCGGGGGTCACCGTGTACGACGGCGGCGCGCCGGTCGAGATGACGCTGCGCGACCTGCGTCCCGGCCAGCGTGTGCTCAGCCTTCCCTCCACCGCGGTGACGTCGCTGCGCGTGCTGTTGTCGGCGCGCGGCGTGCGGGTGGAGACCGTCGACGTCCCGGACGACTGGTGGACCCCATCGGCCACCGCCTCGCTCCGGTCGCACCTGCAGATGTTCGCGCACGAAAGGGCTGCTCCTTGACCCGGGTTCTCGCCGTCGCCGACTCCGACAGCTATCTGAAATGGGCGGCGGGCCTGCTCGACCAGCTTCCGGCGGAATGGACGCGGACGCTCGCCGTCGTGCGCACGCCGATCACCCCGTCCGCCGCGCAGATCGCGGCCGCGGTCAGCGGCACCCGCCTCGGCGGCGGCGAGCCGCCGGTCGTGGCCTCGGCGCGCGGGCTGCGCCGTCTCGCCGAGCGGACCAGGCCCGACGTGGTGCTCGTCGCCTGCACAGGACCCGTGGTCGACGTGCTGGTCAGCGGCGTTCTCGGCGGCATGAGCCCGCGGCCGGTGTTCGTGTCGGGCCTGCCGGGGATCTCGATCCCCGCCACGGAGAAGGCCTGGCTGTACCGCGGCGCGTGCGACCTGTTCGTCGTGCACAGCGGCAAGGAGGTCGCCGAGTTCGGCCGCATCGGCAAGGAGCTCGGCGCGACCGGCGCCGTCGCCCTGGCGAGGCTGCCCTACCTCGACCACGTCACCGGCCGGCCGATGACCGCGGGGACCGGCCGCCGGGTGGTGTTCGCGACCCAGGCCAAGGTGCCGCGGCGGCGCGAGGAGCGCGAGTCGGTCCTGATGGCGCTCGCCGCGCTGGCCGCGCGCCGTCCCGACCTCGACGTGGTGGTGAAGCTGCGGGCCCTGGAGACCGAGCGGCAGACCCACAACGAGCGGCACCACTACGAGCGGCTGTGGCGTGACCTGGCCGCGGCCGGCGCGGTGCCGGAGGGAGCGGTGCGGTTCGCCGCGGGGGCGATGCGCGATCAGCTGGCCGAGGCGGCGGGTTTCGTCACGGTGAGCTCGACCGCCGCGCTGGAGGCCATCGCCGCCGGGGTGCCGCTGCTCGTGCTGTCGGACTTCGGGGTGAGCGCCGAGATGATCAACCTGGTGTTCGAGGACAGCGGCTGCCTCGGCACTCTGGAGGAGCTCACCGCCGCGGGTTTCCGGCGGCCCACCGGCGCCTGGTGCGACGCCAACTACTTCCACGACCCGTCGGCCAGCGACTGGGTGCCCCGGGTCGCCGCACTGGTGGACGACGCGCGCGCCGGCCGCCTCCCCGCGCCGCGTCCCCTGCTCGACGGACCGGCGCACGCCGCCGCGCGCAGGCGCGCGCGTCTGCGCGTGGAGCTGCCGCCGAACGTCATGCGCGCCGGTTACCGCGCGAGCCGCCGCATGCGCCGCTACCTGAAGGCGATGTCCTGACCCGGCACGAGGACGGGCCGCCGTGGCGGGGTGTCCCCCCCGGCGGCCCGGCACGGGAAAGCCCGGTAGGCGTCTCCGTCACGGGAAAGCCCGGTAGGCGTCTCCGGCGGCCGGAGCCGCCTGGTTCTCAGCGGGTGAGCGCGCGGCGCAGGCGGCCGAGCGCGCCGCCGCGGCCGGGCCTGTGCGGCGGGGGGACCTCGACGAGGCCGAGCGCGCTGAGGCGGCGGCTCTTGAAGTACCGGGCCTGCGGGCCGTGCGCGGCGAGGTACCGCACCGCGGCCTCCCGCAGGCCGGGGTACTGCTCGCTTTGCATGCAGTAGCCGACGGCCTCCACCAGGCCCGGCAGGTCGGCGGCCGGCGGATCGGTGATCGAGCCGTCGCGCGCCAGCCGGGGGAGGGTCGCGTCGATGATCGTGGCGGGGATCCTGTTGCTGTTCTCGTACGGTGTGAGCCGTTCAAGGACGGTCTCGCAGCCCATCGTGGCGACCCGCGCGCCGAACAGCCGCCGCGAGGTGACCAGCGCGGTGGAGAAGCAGCCCACGACCAGCCGGGGCCGCAGCGCCTTGACGCACACCTCGGCGGGGACGGTCTCCGGCGCGACCCGCAGGTCCACGCCGAGCGCCTCCGCCGCCGTCCGCAGGCGTCTCGCGTGCCGCCGTCCGGCCGCCGGGTGCGGCTTGAACAGCACCGTGCGGTGGCCGCGCGCCGCCACGGCCTCCAGCATGGCCGCGTGCGTCGCGGCCTCCTCCTCGTCGCTGAGGATGCCGAGCGCCGCCAGGTACTGCCCGAGGATCACCGCCTCGCCCTCCAGGCCGTCCGGCGCGCCGATCGCGTCGATGACCCCGGCGAACGCGGCGTCCGGTATCGCCTGCGGCGCCACCCCGGCCTCGCGCAGCAGCAGCGGCGCGAGACCCGGCACGAGGTCCAGGTGAAGCAGCCGGGTGATCCGGCCGGCGATCTCCGCCGGCAGCGGGTCGCGGGTCGGGCCGTAGCTCATCAGCCCGTCGGAGTACACCGTGATCGGGCAGTCGCGGATCAGCGCGGCGAGCGTGCGCGACGGCGGCACCGCGATCGACTCGACGACCAGCTCCGCCGGCCCGTCGCCGAGGCCGAGGTCGCGCAGCAGCAGGCGGCCGAGCATCGGCAGCTCGGCCTGGCGCGCCTTCCAGTCCGACGGGTGCAGCGGCGCCACGATCTCGTTCCACGACCGCACCTCGTCGAACCGGGCCCGGATCGCCGCGAACCCCTCGGTCTCGTCCACCCCCGGCGTGATCTCCGGGATGGCGGCGTTGTTCGACACCAGCAGCAGCCGCCGTCCCGTGTGCGGCCCGAACCTCCCCTCGTCCACGGCGGCGGCCAGCGTCATCGCGCCGAACAGCGTCGAGCTGTAGAAGACCTGGGTCACGGCAGGCGCACCTCGGCGTAGACGTCGTCGGGAAGCAGGGGACGAAGCAGCTCGGCCCGCTCGGGCTCCAGCCCGCTTCCCGCCACCAGCGCGGGAGGCAGGCCGGCCAGCACCTCGCCGGCCCGCGCGGTGAAGCGCCGCCGCAGTTCGGGGGAGTACCGGTCCGACAGCTCCAGGTGGTGGGCCAGCAGCGCGCAGAAGCTGCGGACCGCCTTCGGCAGCAGGTCCTCCTCGTCGCGGACCTGCGCGAAGACCAGCTCGAAGGCGTCGAAGAAGTGGAGCTGGCGTTCGTCGCCGATCCGGGTGAGCGAGTTCGGCACGAGCCGCCGGTAGAACACCCCGGCGAGCGACACCGCCGCGAAGGACCGCGCCTCGCGGTGCAGCCGCCAGATCCACGGCCGGTCCTCGGCGGTGTGCAGGTGGCCGGGGAAGGTCAGCAGGTCGCCGAGGTCGCGCCGGTAGATCCCGGCCCACGCGTAGGGGTAGTCGACCATCGTCTTGGTGTTCGACGGCAGGATCCCCTCACGCGGCGGCAGCACCACCCCCCGCCGGTGTTCAGGCGCGCGGTTCAGCACGCGTCTGCGGCCCTCCACCTGCACGTGGTCCACCCGCACGAAATCGCAGCCGAGCCCGTCGACGGCCTCGACCAGGCGGGCCAGGTACCCCGGCGCCACCCAGTCGTCGCCGTCGAGGAACGTGACGTACCGTCCGGACGCCAGGGACAGGCCGAGGTTGCGCGCGTCGGCCAGCCCGGCCGCCACCGTGTTGCGCAGCACGGTGAGGCCGGGCAGCTCGCCGCGGAAGTCCTCGACGATCAGCGGGGTCTCGTCCGCCGAGCCGTCGTCGACCACGATGAACTCGAAGTCGGCGCGCGCGTTGCGCGTCAGCGACGTGAGCGCGTCGGCGATGTACGGCTCGGCGTCGCGCACCGGCACCACCACGGAAAGGGTGATCACCGGCGGTCTCCGCGGACGGTCAACGGTCTGGTCACCCGGTCAGACCGTCACGCGGCGCAGCCGGGACTTCGGGGCCTCCTCGCCGGGGAACACCCGCTTGACCCCGTCGCCGAGCGCGGTCTCGATGATGCGGATGTCGCGCACCAGGTGCTCCAGGCCGCTCGGCTCCAGCGAGGCGGCGTGGTCGGAGCCCCACATCGTCCGGTCCAGCGTGATGTGCCGCTCGACGGTCACCGCGCCGAGGGTGACCGCCGCCAGCGAGATCTGCAGGCCGCGCTCGTGGCCGGAGTACCCCACCGGCACGCCGTACCGCTCGCGCAGCGTCACGATCGCGCGCAGGTTGGCCTCCTCGGGAGGCAGCGGGTAGGTCGAGGTGGCGTGCATCATCACGAGTTTGGACGTGCCGAGGATCTCCACGGCCGTGTCGATCTCCTCCAGGGTCGACATGCCGGTCGACAGGATGAGCGGCTTGCCGGTATCGGCGAGCCTGCGCAGCAGCTCCAGGTCGGTGACGCTCGCCGAGGCGACCTTGTGCGCGACGACGTCCATGTCCTCGAGGAAGTCCACCGACGGCACGTCCCACGGGGAGGCGAACCAGTCGATGCCGCGCTCGGCGCAGTACCGGCCGATCTCGGCGTACTCGGCGGCGCCGAACTCCACCCGGTGCTTGTACTCCAGGTAGGTCATCTCACCCCACGGCGTCTGCCGGATCAGGTCGCGCTGCTCGACCGGCACGCAGATCTCCGGGGTGCGCTTCTGGAACTTCACGGCCTGGCAGCCGGCGTCGGCGGCCACGTCGATGAGGCGGCGCGCGATGTCCAGGTCGCCGTTGTGGTTGATGCCGATCTCACCGATGACGTACACCGGCTGCCCCGGCCCGACGAGCGACCCGCCGATGCCGACGGGAGCGGCCTGGACCCGCGGCGTGCGCGGAGCGGGGACGGCGGCGCGGACGGCCGGCGCGGTGGGTGCCGGCCCGCCGGGACGCGCGGCGAGCACGCGGTCGCACAGTTCACGCACGGCGCCGTCGCCACCCGCTCGGGTCAGCACGACCCGCGCGGCGGCCAGCACCCGGGGGTGCGCGCCGGGGGTGGCCACCGGCCAGCCGACCAGGTCCAGGCAGCCGAGGTCGTTGACGTCGTTGCCGACGTAGGCGACCCGCGCCGGGTCCAGGCCCTCGATGCTCAGCCAGTCGCGCAGCGCCGTGTGCTTGGCCGACAGCCCCTGGAGCACCGGCACGCCGAGCTTGCGCGCGCGCGCCGTCACCACCGGGTTGCGCTCGGTGGACAGCACGAGCACCTTCACCCCGGCCCGCTTCAGCAGGTCGAAGCCGAGGCCGTCGGAACGGGACACCGCGACGGCCTCGCGGCCCTCCTGGTCGACGTACACGTGGTCGTCGGTGTGCACACCGTCGAAGTCGGTGATCACGGCGTCCACGTCGATGGGACCCGGCCGGTCCACGACGGGGGCGAGCGCGCGGACGATCTCCAGGTCGCCGGGGGTGTCGACCTCCACGGCGTGGCCGGCCGGCACGGTCTGGACGGCGACGGCGCCGAAGAAGCGGTGGCCGTGCTCGCGCAGGCCCGCGGCGCGCATGACGTAGAAGGCGCCGGTCTCGCGGTACTCGGGTGCGCGGTCCTGGCGGCGCGGCCGGTGCGCCGGGTCGTGGTTGACGCCGCCGACACCGGCGCCGGCCTGGTTCCACACGAACTCGTGGGTCTCCACGGCGGAGAACACCACGTCGGCCTCCCCGGCGAGGACTTTGGCCACCGCGGCGTCCAGGTCGGCGGGATCGATGAAGGCGCTGGTGCACTGCACCAGCACGACGACCTCGGGCTCACCGGTGCCGGCGAGCTGGTGGAGCGCGTGGAGCACGGCGGACTCGGAGGAGGCGGTGGCGCCGCTCAGCCCGGCGGGCCGGTCCACGATCCGCGCGCCGGCCGCCGCGGCGGCCTCGGCGATGCCGGCGTGGTCGGTGCTGACCACGACCTCGTCCACGAGCCCGGCCGCGACGCAGGCGTTCACCGCGCGGGTGACCAGGGGCAGACCCCCGACCTTCGCGAGGTTCTTCAGCGGGACGCCTACGGAACCTCCGCGGGCGGGGACGACGGCCAGGACTCGCACTAGTGACTCCCTGATAGGCGAAAAAGCGAGCGCTCGCCTCTAGGCACGCTCGTGGGTGTCAGGCACGCTAACCACCGGTCCTCACCGGTAAGGGGAGCCGGAGCTGAACACCCGCCGTCGCTCCTGTTAACTCTTGGGGAGCCCTGTTCCCGCCGTCACTCCGCGACCGGCAGTCTCAGCACGAATCTCGTGCCGGTCGAGCAGTCCTCCACCCGCAGCGTCCCGTCGTGCGCGATGGCGACGTCCCTGGCGATGGCGAGCCCGAGGCCCGTGCCGCCGCGGTTCCTGCTGCGTGCCTCGTCCAGGCGGGTGAACCGCTGGAAGACCCGTTCGCGGTCCTCGACCGGGATGCGGTCGCCGTCGTTGGTCACCGACAGCACGGCCGTGCCGCGCGTGGCGCGTACCTGCACGGTGACCTGGCGGTCGGCGTGCCGCTGCGCGTTGTCCAGCAGGTTGGCGACGACCCGGACGAGGTGGGTCGGCACGCCGTGCACCATGACGTCGTCCTGGAGGTCCGCAGCGACCGGTACCCGCTCCCCGCAGCGCCGTATCTCCTCGGCGGTCAGACGGCCGAGATCCACCCGCTCCTGCACGGCGGGGCCGCTGGACCCGAGGCGCGCCATGAACAACAGGTCGGTGATGATGGTCTCGATGCGGTCGGTGTCGCGCAGCGTCCCCTGGACCAGGCTCCGCAGATCGGTGTCCTCGGGGTACAGCCAGGCGTCCTCCAGCTGCGCGCGCAGGCCGGCGATGGGGGTGCGCAGCTCGTGGGAGGCGTCGGCGGCGAAACGGCGCTGCTGCTCCACCGAGTGCTCCAGCCGGGCCAGGGTGGAGTTGACGGTGCGGGCCAGCCCCGAGATCTCGTCGTCGCCAGGCGGTTCGCACACCCGGCGCGACAGGTCGCTCGCGGTGATGTGCGCCAGCTCCGCCTTGATGTTGTCGATCGTGCCGAGTGCGCGGCCCGTGGCCTTGGCGGCCACCCAGCCGGCCAGCCCGACGAGCAGCGCGACCTGCACGCCGATCGAGATGTCGATGAGGTGGCCCCGCAGCAGACCGGGTGTCCGCGCGGCGGCGTACACCACAGGCGCTTCCGCGCGGCTCCCGGTGAGGATCGCCGTGGCGTGGTAGCACTCTCTGCGGCCAGCCGGGCAGGTACGGAAGTCGATCGCGCGGTCGGGGAGCCCGGACGGCGGGCTCGCGAGCACCGGCAGGCCGGCGGCGGACTCCGAGGCGGCCAGCACGTGGTTCCCCGGCCCGATCACCTGCACGAGGACCCGTGACCCCGCCGGGACGGGGATCGGGTTGCGCAGCCTCGCCTCCTGGTAGGCGTCGACGGTGCGGGCCGCGACGCTCCTGGTCTCGCGCCAGAGCGACTGCGCGACGGCGCTCCTGATCACCGCGTCCGCCGCCAGACCCAGGGGGGTCAGGAACACCGTGGTCAGCACGAGCGCGAGGAACGTGACCTGTCCTCTGATCGTGCGGGGCCACAGGGGGACGCGTCGGCGGGACATTCGCAAAGGCTACTGCCGCCACACCCACACAAGGCCCCGCGAGAGGGGAAAGAGCTGGGCAAGCACCGGCAAACTCCCGCCGATCCCCCGGCGTTCTCCCCCCTCGCGCGGCGGTGCGTGGAACGCTACGGTGTGCGTCAGCGATGATCTGATTACCAAGTGTGGGGTTATGGCGCCGAACTTCTGGCGGACGGGTCTTTCTTTACCTCTGATCTGCGTGCTGCTCGCCGACCCGGCGGCGCGTCCCTTGCACGAGGGCACTCCGGTGCCACCGGTCACCGCGGCCGCGGGCCGCGACCTCCACCCGGCGGCCGAGCGCCACGCGTCCCACCGGGCCGCCGAGCGCCGTGCGCTCCACCGGGTGGCCGAAGGCCGCCGCGCGTCCCACCGGGCCGCGGCCGGCCGTGTCTTCTACGTGGACGCCGCCAAGGGGGACGACGACGCGCGCGGCACCACGCCGAGGCGCGCGTGGCGGTCCCTGCGCAGGGCCGGCGCGCAGCGCCTGCGGCCGGGGGACACCCTGCTGCTGCGGCGCGGCGGACGGTGGCAGGGCACGCTTGAGCTGACCGGCAAGGGGACGGCGGCGCGGCCGATCGTCGTCGGGGGGTACGGCAGAGGGCCCCGGCCCCGGATCAGCGCCAAGGGAGACGACTGCGTCGTCGTGGCGGGCTCGTACTTGCGGGTGTCGGAGCTGCGGGCCTCGCGCTGCGGCTGGGCCGGGTTCCGCGTGGAGGGCCGCTACAACGACCTGTGGGACGTCTACGCCGATCACAATGTCACCGGCGTGTGGTTCACCCCGGACGGCGCGAGGAACGTCCTGCGGGGCAGTCAGATGCGCGGCAACGACCGCATGAGCGTCGACGACGACGAGCCCGACAACGACTCCGGAGCGTTCGGCGTGCTGCTCAACGGCGACGACAACCGCGTCGTCGGCAACCTCATCACCGGCAGCTACGCGCGCAGCCACGACTACGTGGCCGACGGCGCCGCGGTGGAGGTGTACGGCGGGGACCGCAACATCGTCACGCACAACCTCGCCAGGGACAACGAGACCTTCACCGAGCTCGGCCACGAGCCGGGTGGCACGGCCACCGGCAACGTGTTCGCGCACAACGTGGTGACGTCCTCGCGTCCGCGAGGATCGTTCCTCATCACCCGCGGTCCCGGTCACGCGGTCGGGCCGGTGCGCGGCACGGTGGCGGTGCACAACTCGGTCTACCTTCCGGCGCGCCGCACCATCGGCTTCTCCTGCGCCGACGGCTGCTCCGGCGGCGTGCTGACCCTGCGCAACAACGTGCTGCGGGTGGGGGGCGACGTCGGTTTCGAGGACGGTTCCGGCATCGACGACGCGGGTGGGGTCTACCACGGCAGGCTGGGACACTTCCGGCCCGGCCGGGGGTCGGTGCGGGCCGACCCGATGTTCCGGAGCCGGAGCGACCTGCGGCTGCGCGCGGGCTCACCGGCCATCGGCCGCGGCCTGCGGCTCGGCCCCTCGTGGTACCGGGACGCGTGGCCGCCGCACGACGCGGCCGGACGGGCCGTCCCCCGGCACCGGAAGCCGGACTCAGGTGCCTATCAGTACTGAGTACGACTCATTCCGGACATGGCGCGGGAACATGCTGGAAACCTCGGTCCGGCACGCTGTGGCGTGACGTGGAACATGGAGGTACGCGGATGGTGCTGCGGGTACGTGTGTCGCTGCCCGACCGTCCCGGCGCGCTCGGTCAGGTGGCGCGGGCGTTCGGCGTGCTCGGTGCGGACATCCTGCAGGTGACGGTGCTGGAACGCGAGGCGGGCCGGGCCATGGACGACTTCACGGTGTCCTGGCCGGGGGGTTTCTCCCCCGAGGAGCTGCGTGAGCGGCTGTCCGTCGTGCCGGGGGTGCGGGTGGACGGCGCGTGGCCGACCCGGGAGGTGCCGGGGAGCAGTCCGGACTACGACCTGATCGGTCATGTCGTGACCGACGCCGACCGCGCGTTCGTCACCCTCGTCGACGCGGTGCCGGACCTGGTGGGTGCCCAGTGGGCCGTCGCGGTCGACTCCGGGACCGGTGCGGTGGTGCACGGGAGCTGGCAGGCTCCCGGCGTGGAGGACATGCCGGACCTGACGCCGCTGCGTCCCGCCGCGTTCAGCGAGGGCTCGCTCCACCTGCTGAGCCTGCCGGTGCGGCCGGCCGGGCTGCACGTGGTGGTGGCGCGCACGGAGGGGCCGCCGTTCCACCAGGTGGAGCTGGACAAGGTGCAGCGCGTCGTCGAGATCGTCGCGCTGCTGGTGTCGACGAGCTCGGTCGCCTGAGGCGTGGCGTGCCTGCGGAGAGCGGCGGACCCGGCGGGTCAGCGGCGCGGCGGGTCGATGCGGTCGCCGGCCGTGGTGAACAGCATGATGCGGCTGAGGTCCACCGCGACGCGGCCGTGCTCGCCGGCACGCCACACCGGACGGCCGCCGAGCCGTACCACGAGGTCGGAGCGGCGGTGGGTGCCACTGCCGATGGCCGGCGGGGTGTCGTCCGGGCCGTGGTCGGTTTCGCCGCCGGTCAGGCGCCGCACCATGGCCCGCAGGCGGGCGGCGGCGCTGTGGCCGTTGCCGTTGCCGTTCGCGTGACCGTTGGCGTGGCCGTTGACCGGGTGCTTCGGCGTGGGCTCCGGAGCGGCGACCGCGGGGATGCCGACCTCGAGGTAGGCCAGCCATTCGTGACCGTGGTACTCGAGGGTGCGCACCCGGCCGGTGAAGTGGGGGCCGTCGACGCCTTCGGGGATCGGCGTGAGGCCGTCGGAGCGGATGCCGACGATGATCTGGCGGCCGGTGTGCTGGGAGACCGCGTAGGCGCGCGGGTCGGTCCACGGCATGGTGATCTGGTGGAGCCCGAAGTCCAGCATGATGTACTGGTTCTGCGGGGTGCGCACCGTCGCCGACAGCAGATTGAGCTGCTGGGAGCTGAGGAACGCCGCGACGAACGCCGTCGCCGGGTCGTTGTATATCTGCGCGGGGGTGCCGACATCCTGCAGCACGCCGCGGTTGAGTATGGCGATGCGGTCGGCCAGGGTCAGCGCCTCGACCTGGTCGTGCGTGACGTAGATGGTGGTGACGCCGAGCGCGCGGACCAGCGAGGAGATCTCCATCCGCAGTTCGGTGCGCATCGAGGCGTCGAGGTTGGACAGCGGCTCGTCCATGAGGAACAGCGACGGCTGGCGCACGATCGCGCGGCCCATCGCCACGCGCTGACGCTGGCCGCCGGACAGCGTGCCGGGACGCCGGTCGAGCGTCTCGTCGATGTGCAGGGCCCGGGACAGCTCGACGACCCGATCCCTGGTCATCGAGGGGTCGGCCTTGGCGATCTCCAGCGGGAAGGCGAGGTTGCCGCGGACGGTCCGGTGCGGGTAGAGCGCGCCGTTCTGGAAGACCATGGCGACGTCGCGGTCGCGCGGCGCGAGGTCGTTGGCGATCCGGCCGTGTAAGTAGAGGTCCCCGGCGGTGATCTCCTCAAGACCGGCGATCATGCGCAGCAACGTCGACTTGCCGCACCCGGACGGACCGAGCAGGACGAGCAGTTCCCCTTCCTCTGCGCGCAAACTCAACTGATCGACCGCGAGAGTGCCCCCTGGGTACACCTTCGTCACGTTGTCGAGAACGACGGTACTCATCGTCACTCGTTCCTCCCGGGCAGCCGCGCCCGGATCCCCAGCCGTCATTGTGATTGATGAGGTAGTACATCGTGTACCGGGGCATCGTGTCCATACGTTGAGTTATAAATCGCTCATCCACCCGTTACTTGACTTGTGAGCGTCCGCCGAGGTCAGGACGGCCGCGAACGCCGACGTGACGGGCCCTGTGCCGCCGGTGTGCCCGCCCGGCGGCCGGCCCTCGGCCCCCCGACCCTGTCTGGCCAGGCAACACAGGTGTAACGACGCCGACATCACAGTTTGCAGAAAGTTTCCGTAAGGCCTTTCATCGACCTTCGTGCGGCTGTTACGTTCCGCGTACCCCGGTGCCACCGTCCCGCTCCCGGGGAGGCGGACGGTGCGCCGAATCCTTGGGCAATGACGCTTTCAGCAAGGAGTGCACACATGCGGCGAGCCATCTCGGCCGCGGCGGCGGCCGCGGCGCTGGCGCTGGCGGTATCCGCCTGCGGCGGCGGCACACCCGAGCAACCGGCCGCGACGGCCACAGGGGCCGCGGAGCCCTCGGGCCAGGTGACCTGGTGGGACACCTCGGACGCCACCCACGAGGGGCCCGTGTTCCAGGAGCTCATCAAGGAGTTCCAGGCCAAATACCCCAAGATCACGGTCAACTACGTCAACGTGCCGTTCGCCGAGGCGCAGAACAAGTTCAAGACGGCCGCGCAGAGCGGCTCCGGCGCGCCGGACGTGCTGCGCACCGAGGTCGGCTGGGTCGCCGAGTTCGCCTCCCTCGGCTACCTCGCGCCGCTCGACGGCACCCCTGCGGTCGACAAGCCCGAGGACTTCCTGGCCAGCCCGGCGAGCAGCGGCAAGTACGACGGCAAGACCTACGCCGTGCCGCAGGTCACCGACACCCTCGGCCTGCTGTACAACAAGAAGCTGCTGGAGAAGGCCGGTCACGACGCGCCGCCGAAGACGTTCGCCGAGCTCAAGCAGACCGCGCTCGACGTCAAGTCCAAGACCGGCGCCGAGGGCCTCGCGCTGAACGTCGACGCCTACTTCCTGCTGCCGTTCATCTACGGCGAAGGCGGCGACCTGCTCGACGTGACCACCAAGAAGATCACCGTCGCGTCCCCGCAGTCGGTCGCCGGCGTCAAGGTCGTGGAGGACCTCATCACCTCCGGCGCCGCCGCCAAGCCCGCCATCCAGGACAGCTACAACAACGCGCAGGCCGCCTTCAAGGAAGGCAAGGTGGCCATGATCTTCAACGGGCCGTGGTCCAACACCGACAACCTCGGCGGCAAGGTCTTCAAGAACGACCCTGACAACTTCGGCATCGCCCCGGTCCCGGCCGGCACGGCGAAGGCCGGAGCCCCCACCGGCGGCCACGACTACGCGGTCTACGCCGGCTCGCAGAACCTCGACGCGTCCTACCTGTTCGTCCAGTTCATGGACTCCGCCGAGAGCCAGGCCAAGATCGCCGGCAAGCTGGGCCTGCTCCCGACCCGCCAGTCCGCGTACACCATGCCGGAGGCCGCCGCCAACGACATGATCGGCAAGTGGAAGGAGCCGATGGCCGCGGCCGTCCAGCGTCCCTGGATCCCCGAGGGGGGCCAGCTCTTCCAGCCGCTGGTCGAGGGCTACCAGAAGCTCGCCGCCGGTCAGCAGGGTGCCGAGCCCATGATGCAGGGGGTCGCCAAGGCCTACCAGGGTCTGCTCAAGGGCTGGAGCCTCTGACCGATGACCGCACAGGTCGCCGACGGGACGGCCGCGGGCACCCCTGCCCGCGGCCGGGCCCGCGACCCGATGCGCCGCGGACGCGCGTACTCCCGGCACTGGTACGCCTGGGCCATGTGCGCTCCTGTGGTGATCGTCACGCTGGTGCTGGTCGGGTACCCGCTGGTCCGGGGGATCTACCTGTCGCTCACCGACGCGACCGAGGCCAACATGGGGCGGACCATCGGGATGAACGTCATCCCCTCCACCTATGAGTTCGTCGGCCTCGCCAACTACACCGCGATCGTCACCAGCGCCGAGTTCCTGTCCCGGCTCGGCTGGACCGTCGTGTGGACCGTCGCCTGCGTCGCGCTGCACTACGGCCTCGGCCTCGGCCTCGCGATGCTGCTCAACCGGCCGGTGCGGCTGCGGTCGCTGTACCGCATGCTGCTGGTGCTGCCGTGGGCCGTGCCGGTGTTCGTGTCGGCGTTCATCTGGCGCTACCTGCTGAACGGCGAGTTCGGCGTGGTCAACGCCATGCTGCGCGCCGTGGGGTTCGCCGGGGTCACCTGGCTGGACGACCCGTTCTGGGCCAAGGTGTCGGTCATCGGGGTGAACGTCTGGCTCGGCGTGCCGTTCATGATGCTGGCGCTGCTCGGCGGCCTGCAGGCCATCCCGCGTGAGCTGTACGAGGCGGCCGAGGTGGACGGCGCGTCGCCGTGGCAGCGGTTCAGGCACATCACGCTGCCGGGCCTGCGGCCGGTGTCCAGCACCGTGGTGCTGCTCGGCACCATCTGGACGTTCAACCAGTTCCCCGTCATCTTCCTGGTCACCAAAGGCGGCCCCGGCGGGTCCAGCGAGATCCTCGTCACCTACGCCTACCGCCAGGCGTTCGAAGGCATCCGCAACTACTCGGGATCGGCCGCGTGGGGAGTGCTCATCCTGGCGCTGCTCGTCGTCATGGCCGTCGTCTACCGGCGCGCGCTGCGCCGCGCAGGGGAGGCATGGTGAGCGTCGCCCCGGCCCGCGCCACACGCACGCGTTCCACTCGTTCGCGGGGTGCCTCCGTCGCGCTCCACGCCGCGCTGATCGTGGCGAGCCTGGTGGCCCTCTTCCCGGTCGCCTGGCTGGTGCTCACCTCGATCAAGCCGCGTGACGCCTGGCAGAGCACCACCGTCCAGCTCTTCGACAGCCCCACCCTGGCCAACTACGTCCAGGTGCTCACGCAGACCGCCTTCCCGCGGTGGCTGTTCAACTCGCTGCTGGTCGCGGCGCTCACCACCGTGCTCGGTGTGGTGATGTCGGCCAGCACCGGCTACGCGGTCAGCAGGTTCCGCTTCCCCGGCTTCCGGTCGATCATGTGGATGCTGCTGATCACCCAGATGTTCCCCGTGGCCATCCTCATCGTGCCGATCTACAACCTGCTGGCGGGGCTCGGCCTGATCAACCAGTTCCCCGGGCTGGTCATCGCCTACCTGACCTCCGCCGTGCCGTTCTGCGCGTGGATGATGAAGGGGTACTTCGACACCGTCCCCGTGGAGATCGACGAGGCGGGACGGGTGGACGGGCTGACCCATTTCGGCACGTTCTGGCGGCTCATCCTGCCGCTGTCGAAGCCGGGGCTCGCGGTCGCGGCGTTCTACTCGTTCATCACCGCGTGGGCCGAGGTCGCGTACGCCACCGCGTTCATGACCGGCGACGACAAGTACACGCTGGCCGTGGGGCTCGGCCAGTTCGTCGGCCAGCACAAGGCCGAGTGGGGGCTGCTCACCGCCTCCTCGGTGCTGATCGCCGCACCCGCGGCGCTGGTCTTCCTGCTCGTGCAGCGCCACCTGGTGACCGGCCTCACCGCCGGAGCCACCAAGGCCTGATGTCCGGTAACGAAACACGGAGATTCGGGGGTCCTTCAATGACCGACCTCGCCCGCGCGGCCCACCCGGTGACCGCACCCGTCCGCTGGTGGCGGGACGCCGTCATCTACCAGGTCTACGTCCGCAGCTTCGCCGACGGCGACGGCGACGGGATCGGCGACCTGCTCGGGGTGCGCGGCAGGCTCGGTCACCTGGCGGACCTCGGCGTCGACGCGCTGTGGCTCACGCCGTTCTACACCTCGCCGATGGCCGACTTCGGGTACGACGTCGCCGACTACCGCGACGTCGACCCGATCTTCGGCACGCTCGCCGACGCGCGGGCCCTCATCGAGGACGCGCACCGGCACGGACTGCGCGTCATCATCGACGTGGTGCCGAACCACACCTCCGACCGGCACGTGTGGTTCACCGCCGCGCTCGCCGCCGGCCCAGGCGCACCCGAGCGGGACCGTTACATCTTCCGTCCCGGCCGCGGCGCGGCGGGGGAGTCGCCGCCGAACGACTGGGAGTCGGTGTTCGGCGGCCCCGCCTGGACCCGGCTGCCGGACGGCGAGTGGTACCTGCACCTGTTCGCCCCGCAGCAGCCCGACCTCAACTGGGACCACCCCGAGGTGCACGAGGAGTTCGACTCCGTCCTGCGCTTCTGGCTGGACCTCGGCGTGGACGGCTTCCGCATCGACGTGGCGCACGGCATGGTCAAGGCTCCCGGCCTGCCGGACGTCGGCAGGCCCGGCCACGTCGAGATGCTCGGCGTCGAGGACCTGCCGTACTTCGACCAGGACGGCGTGCACGCCATCCACCGCGCGTGGCGCCGCCTGCTCGACTCCTACGACGGCGAACGCATCGGCGTCGCCGAGGCCTGGGCCCGCAGCCCCGAACGCCTGGCACGCTACGTCCGTCCCGACGAACTGCACCAGGCGTTCAACTTCCACTTCCTCAAGGCCCCCTGGGACGCCGCGGCGCTGCGCGCCGTCATCGACGAGTCCATCGCCACCGTCGCCCCCGTCGGCGCACCCTCCACCTGGGTGCTGTCCAACCACGACGTCAAACGCCACGTCACCCGCTACGGCGACGGCCCCGGCGGCCTGCGCCGCGCCAGGGCCGCCGCGCTGCTGATGCTGGCGCTGCCGGGGTCCGCCTACATCTACCAAGGCGAGGAGCTCGGACTGCCGGAGGTCCTCGACCTCCCCGACGAGGTCTGCCAGGACCCGCAGCGGCTGCGCGCACCCGGCGACGGCCGCGACGGCTGCCGCGTCCCCCTGCCGTGGGGGGACACCGAGCCGCCGTTCGCGTTCAGCCCTCCCGGCGTCACCGCGACGTGGCTCCCCGTCCCCGCGTCCTTCGGCCCGCTCACCGTGGCGGCCCAGCAGGCCGACCCGGCCTCCACCCTGAACCTCTACAAGGAGGCCCTGCGGCTGCGCCGCGCGCACCCCGCGCTCGGCGACGGCGCACTGACCTGGCTGGACTCCCCACCCGGCACCCTGGCCTTCTCCCGAGGCGGGTTCGTCTGCACGGTGAACGTCTCGGCGTCCCCGGTCGCCGTGCCGCTCCCCGGCACGCTCCTGCTCGCCAGCTCCCCCCTGACGGCGGACACCCGCACCGTGCTCCTGCCTCCGGAGTCCGCCGCGTGGTGGACGGCAGACAGTGCGTAAAGTACAGAACGTGCACGGAGGAAACACCCGCCTGTCCGATATCGCCGCTCAGGCCGGCGTGAGCGAAGCCACGGTGAGCCGTGTGCTCAACGGCAAGGCAGGAGTCTCCGCTCACACCCGGCAACTCGTCCTCACCGCGCTGGACCTGATCGGCTACGAACGTCCGCAGCGCCTGCGTCAGCGCAGCAACGGACTGATCGGCCTGGTCACCCCCGAACTGGACAACCCCATCTTCCCGGCCTTCGCGCAGGCCGTGGAGAAGTCCCTGACCCACCACGGCTACACCCCCGTGCTGTGCACGCAGACCCCCGGCGGCGCACCCGAGGACGAGTTCACCGAGCTGCTGCTCGAACGGGACGTCAGCGGCATCGTCTTCGTCAGCGGCCTGCACGCCGACACCACCGCGCGCATGGACCGCTACACCCGCCTGACCGACCGCGGCCTGCCGATCGTCCTGGTGGACGGCTACAGCCCTCTGATCGAGGCGCCTTTCATCTCACCCGACGACCGCATGGCCGCGCGGCTCGCCGTCCAGCACCTCGTCACGCTCGGTCACCAGCGCATCGGCCTCGCCACCGGCCAGCGCCGCTTCGTCCCCGTCATCAGGAAGATCGAGGGCTTCACCGAGGCCATGTCCTCGCTGCTCGGGGAGGACGACTGCGAGGACCTCGTCCAGCACTCCCTGTTCACCGTGGAAGGCGGCCAGGCCGCGGCGGCGGCCCTGCTGGACCGCGGCTGCACCGGTATCGTCTGCGCCAGCGACCTCATGGCGCTCGGCGCCATCCGCGCCGCGCGCGGCAGGGGCCTCACCGTCCCCGGCGACGTCTCGGTCGTCGGCTTCGACGACTCCCCGCTGATCGCCTTCACCGACCCGCCGCTGACCACCGTCCGCAAACCCATCGGCCCCATGGCCGCCGCCGCCGTGCAGACCCTCCTGGAGGAGATCGACGGCACCAAGCTCAAGAACACCGAGTTGATCTTCCAGCCCGAGCTGATCGTCCGCGGCTCCACCGGCTCGGGCCCCCTGGTGAGCCGCTGACCCGCCGCCTGCTCCGGTCCCCTGGTGAGCCGCTGACCGGCCACCGGCCCCGGCCCCCTGGTCGGCCACCGACCTGCCACGCGGCTTCGGTCACGTCCCGGTGGACCCTGGTCCGGTCTCGCGCAGCAGGTCGTGCTCCAGGACGGCCTCAAGGAGCAGTTCCCGGTAGCCCGCCTCCTCGAACAGCACGATGAGCCGGTCGTCGTCCCGCCGGATGACCTGGCCGGGGCCCCACGTGGCGTGCTCCACGTGGGTGTGCACCGGGAAAGGACCCTCGCCGGGTGCCGGTTCCATGGCCGTGCCGGCGTGGCAGGTGTCGCAGTCGCCGCACGGGCTCGGCAGGTGCTCGCCGAAGTAGCCGAGGAGCAGGCGGCGGCGGCAGTCGCCGGTCTCGGCGTAGCGGCGCATCATCTCCAGCCGGGTGCGCTCGATGTCACGGCGGCGTTCGGCGAGGCCCCGCGCGAGGTCCGCCGCGGTGGCCGGATCGGGCCCGCCGGCGACCGGTGTGATCGCGCGGGACCCCACGCGTACCGCGCCGACCCGCCGCAGCAGGTCGAGCAGCAGCGTCAGCCGCCGCGGCGACACCCCGGCACGCTCGGCGAGCCGCCGCCGTTCCCCGGTGCCGTCCGCGACGGCCTCCGCGACCCTCTCGAGAGTGCCGGCGTCGGGGACCGACCCGGTGAAGAACCGCTGCAGGCCGAGGTCCTCGGGCCGGTAGAACAACACGGCCCGCGCGGGGCCGCCGTCACGGCCCGCGCGGCCGATCTCCTGGTAGTAGGCGTCGAGCGAGCCGGGAACCTCGGCGTGGAAGACGTAGCGGACGTCCGGCTTGTCGATACCCATGCCGAACGCGTTGGTCGCCACCACGACGTCGAGGTCACCCTTCAGGAACCGCTCATGCACCTCGTGGCGTTCCGCGCGCGGCAGCCCCGCGTGGTACGGCGCCGCGCGCAGCCCCGCCTCGCCGAGCACCCGCGCCAGTTGTCCCGTCCTCTTGCGCGTCGCGACGTACACGATGCCCGGCTGCGGCTGCTCCCGCACGGCCGCCGTCACCTCGTCCGTGGCGTCCCCGTGCACCCACCGCGCCTCAAGGGAGATGTTGGGCCGGTCGAACCCCCGGACGATCGTCACGGGGTCGCGCATGCCGAGCCGTTCGACGATCTCCGCACGCACCGGCGGCGCCGCGGTCGCCGTCAGCGCCACGATCGCCGGACGGCCGATGGCGTCGGCGACCGCGCCGAGCCGCAGGTAGTCGGGCCGGAAGTCGTGCCCCCACGTCGACACGCAGTGCGCCTCGTCCACCACCATGAGCGAAGGAGCCGCGGCGGCCAGCTCCTTCACCACGTCGGGCCGCGCGAGCTGCTCCGGTGCGCAGAACAGGAACTCCGCCGTACCGGCGCGCAGCGCCTGGAACGTGGCCTCCCTCTCCCGCGCCGAGGTACCCGCGTCCACGCTGCGCGCCTCCTCGTCGTGCGCGCGCAGCGCACGCACCTGGTCGCGCTGCAAGGCGATCAACGGCGACACCACCAGCGTCGGCCCCGGCAGGAGCAGCGCCGGCACCTGGTAGATCGCGGACTTCCCGCTGCCGGTCGGCATCACGGCAAGCGTGTCGCGGCCCTCGGCGAGCGCCGCCATCGCCTCCAGCTGGCCGGGCCGCAGCTCCGTGAGCCCGAGAGCGCTGCGCGCCGTCCGCGCGCACAGCGCCTCGGTCTCCGCGCTCGGCGCCGGCCCCTGCCGCTCCGCGTCCGCAACCTCGATCTCCGGTCGCCGCATCCCCGGCCTCCCCCCTGTCGGTGCCGGGGCACTGCCCGGCTTCGACGGCCGCGAACCTGTGACCTGGCGGCTCTCCCGATGATCAGCCGGTCAGGGCCTTCACCGCCTGATCGACGTCGTCCTCCGTCGAGTACAGGTGAAAAGACGCGCGGACCTTGCCGGCGCGGACCGAGGTGCGGATCCCCGCCGCGTTCAGGCGTTCCTCCGCGCCGGGGACGTCCACGGTGACGATCGCGCTGCCGGTCGGCTCGCGGTCCAGGGCCGTGAGGAAACGCGCCGCGAGAGCGGTGTTGTAGGTGTGGACGGCCTCCACACCGATCTCGTTGAGCAGTTCCAGGGCCGGAGCCGCGCCGACCTGGCAGAACCACGCGGGGGACAGGTCGAAGGCACGCGCGTCCTCCGCCAGGCGCAGCGGCGGGCCGTAGAACGCCGCGAACGGGTCGTCAGCCGCGAACCAGTTGGCGGCGGTGGGCCGCGAGACGGCCCGGGCCCTCGGGGACAGATAGCCGTAGGAGGCGCCGCGCGGGGCCATCAGCCACTTGTACGCGCCGCAGACCAGGACGTCGAACCGCGACGCGTCCACCGGCAGCCAGCCGCAGGCCTGGCTGGCGTCCACGCACACCAGCGCGTCATGGGTGCGCGCCGCGGCGAGGATGTCGTCGATCGGGGCCACCCGGCCGTCGGCCGACTGCACCAGGCTGAACGCGACCACCCGGGTGCCGGCGTCCACCGCGTCGGCCAGCCGGTCCATGGGGACGGTACGCAGGTCGGCCGACACGGCCCAGGGGAACAGGTTGGAGGTGAACTCCTCCTCCGGCGCCACGACCCGCGACCCCGGCGGCAGCGACGACGCGACCGGAGCGAGCATCTGCGACACCGTGGCCCCCACCGCGACGTCCTGCGCCGCGACCCCCATCATGGCGGCGAACGCGGCACGGGCCCGCGCCGTCGAGTCGTTCCACGGTCGCCAGCTCGTACGGCCCACGCGCCAGTCGGCCAGCGCGCTCTGCAGCGCCTCGAACGCGGGCCGCGGCGGCAGGCCGTAACTGGCGCTGTCCAGCCAGCCCGGCATGGGGTCCCACAACTTCTGTGCCTCGGTGATGTCCAGTCCCATGCGCTGTACTGTACGTCCCGATCATCTCCGTGCGGCGGGGTCGTCCAGCTCGTCGTCGGAGGCGCGCTGCAGTTCGTCGCGGTCCCACGTGACGACCGCGCCAGGCACGGAGTCAGGCAGCACGTCCTCCATGTGGCGAAGGGTGCGCCACCGAAGGCCCGCGACGGCCAGCGCGACCTGCGCGGCGCCGAGCAGCACGATCATCAGGGCCATGCCGCGGCCCGGCCCGGTGCCGAGCAGCCCTCCGGCGGTCCCGGCCAGGGGGCCGTCCGGCGCCATGGCCGGCTCGAACAGCGCGTCCGCGAGCGCGCCTGCGGCCAGATAGCCGAGGGGCTCGGTGAGGTTGGCGGTCATGCGGTTGGTGGCGAGCACCCGGCCCTGCAGTTCCATGCCGACCTTGAGCTGGATCATCGTCTGCCAGTGACCGTTGATCAGCGCGATGGACCCCATGACGAGCGCCAGGCCGATCACCGGGTACGGCGGCTCGGGCCGCAGCCCCGCGACGGCCATGCCGAGGCCGGTGAGCAGCACGAAGCCCACCATCCCCGTCGCGCGCCGCTCGAACCCGCCCCACAGCGCCATCACCGTGCCACCCACGATCCCGCCGACCGCGCCTGCCATGGTGGCGACGCTCAGCGTGCCGGTACCGGCGAACTGGAGCACCATCGGCGGGAACAGCGCGAGCGCGAAGCCGAGCATCAGGTTGTAGCCGAGGAAGAACACCACCATGGCGACCAGCGGCGGACGCCGCGCGATGTACCGCAACCCACCGGCGATCTCCTTGCCGATCGGCTCCTCACGCCTGCGGAACAGCAGGTCGGGGAAACGGACCACCAGCAGCGTGGCCGTCGCGGCGATCGTCGTCCCGAGGTCGGCGACCATGGCGCCGCCGACCCCGGCCGACGCGATCAGCACCCCGCCGAGCAGCGGCCCGCCTGCCTGGCTCAGCGCCGTCACCACCTGCAGGACGCCGTTGGCCCGCGCCAGGTACCGCTTCGGTATGAGCTGCGCCGCCGCCGCCAGGTACGCCGGCTGCTGGAACGACGTGGCGACCGAACCGACGGCCGCCGCCACGTAGATGTGCCACACCTGGAGCGACCCCGCCGCGAACGTCACCAGGCAGAACCCCGTGCCGGCGGCGTTCGCCACCTCGGCCCCGATCAGCAGCGACCGCCGGTTCCACCGGTCGGCCGCCGCTCCGGCGAACGGCAGCGCCAGCAGCCCCGGCAGCAGCGCCACCACCAGGATCACGGAGAACTGGGTCGCGCTCCCCGTCCGCAGATAGACCCAGACCCCGAGCGCGAACGCCAGCGCTCTGCTGCCGGTCATCGACAACAGCTGACCCGCCGTGACCAGCGCGAACGCACGCAGCGTCGCCGCACTGCCGTACGATCCGGGACGCGGCGGGGGAGGAGCCGGGGGTGTGGGGGATCCGGCGGGGGAGTGCGCGACCGGTGCCTCGTCCGGTGTCTCTCGGGGGGCCGGTGGTGTGAGGGGTGCGCCGGTCGTGGTGGGGGAGCGCGTGACCGGTGCCTCGTCCGGCGTCTCCCGGGGGGTTGGGTGGGCCGGTGAGTGATCCGGGGACGGCACCGCCGCCGATGATGGTTTCGTGTGGACCGGCGAGGCGGCCGGGACGTCGAGGGCCGAGGTGGTGCCGAGGAACCGCTCGGTCCACGTCGTGATGGCGGCGGCCAAGAGGTCCGGCTGGTGTTTGAGGAAGTAGTGGCCGGCGGCGGGGATGACCGCGAGGTCGCTGTCCGCGCACAGCAGGTCCCACTCGCGGTACCGCTCCTCGTGGAACTCGGTGATGCGGTCCCGTTCGCCGACCACGCTGAGCGCGCGCAGCGTGCGGGGGCCGGGGGACGCGCACAGCCGTGTGTACAGCTCCTCGGACTCGCGTGCGTCGTGCCGCACCGCGCGCAGCGTCAGGGCCTGCTCCCGCGCGTCGAGCACACCGGTGAGGCCGCCGATGCCGCGCAGCATGTCGCGGTACAGCCGGTCCGAGCGCCACCGGTCGCTGGGGAACACCCGGGCCCACAGGTCGAACAGGCGTCCCGGCAGGCGCGGCGCGGGGAAGGCCCCGCCGAGCACCACCCCCGCGACCCGGCCGCCGGCCGCCTCGACGCGCCGTGCGATGTCGTACGCCAGGGCCGCGCCGACACAGTGGCCGTACACGACCACCGGCCCCTCGACCGTGGCGAGCACCTCCCGCGCGACACCCTCGGCCGTGACCGCGAACGGCTCGAGCTCCCGCTCCGGCAGCGCGGGGTCGTGACCCGGCAGGTCGACCGCGTACAGCGGGAACTCCGGCGGCAGCGCGCCGGCCAGCTCCGCGTACGCCGCCGCGGTCCCCCCGCCGAACGGCACCGCGACCACCGTCGCGGTGACCCCCGCCACCGTCCCCGCACCGGCGACCCGGCCGTCCGTCCCCGCACCGGCGACCCGTGCCGTCGTCCCCGCACCGGGGAGCCGCCACAGGTACCCACCGGCGGCGCCTTCCCCGAGGTGGTCGGCGAGCCCCCGCACGGTGGGGTGCCGGAAGACCGAGATGACCCGCACGTCCTCCCCGACGCGCCGCGCGAGCCGCATGGCGCTGAACGAGTCGCCACCCGACTCGAAGAAGTCGTCGTCGATACCGGCCTCTTCGAGGCCCAGCACCTCTTTCCAGACGCGCAGGATCCGCGCGTCCCTGGCGTCCCGCGGGGGAGTGGCGGCGCTGCGGCGCGCGGCGGGAACGGCCTCAGGCAACGCCGGCCAGTCCACCTTGCCGTTCGGGGTGAGCGGCACCTTGCCGATCACGGCCCACGCCGCCGGCACCATGTACGGCGGCATGGAGTCCCGCGCGAACTCCACAAGCCCGGTCACCCCCGCACCGATCCCCGCGCCGGTTCGCGTGCGGCCGGCGGTGTCGTCCTCCGGAGATGCCGTGCCGTCGTGCGCGGTGCCGTGGGCCGGCACGTAGAAGGCCGCGAGGAACGCGCGTCCCTCACGGTCGCGCCGGACGTCGACCGCGACCTCGGCGACGCCGGGGTGGCGCCGCAGCACCGCCTCCACGTGCGACGGCTCGACCCGGTGGCCGCGGATCTTCACCTGCCGGTCCAGCCGTCCGAGGAACTCCACCGCGCCGTCCGGCAGCAGTCGCGCGCGGTCCCCGGTGCGGTAGGCCCGCGCGTCCACGGAGAACGGGTCGCGCACGAACCGGTCACCGGCGCCACCGTGGGGCCGGGCCGCGGCCGCCGCGGGGCCGGCCGTGCCGGCGGGCCCGGATGTACTCGCCGCACCGGCGGACCCGGCCGCGCGCGCTGGGACGTCGGCCGGGTCCAGGTATCCCCGTGCCACGCTCGCGCCGGTGATCAGCAGCTCACCCGCCGTCCCCCGGGGAACCGGCCGCAGGTCACCGTCCACGACATGCGCGCGGACGTGGTCGAGCGGGAACCCGAGGGGGACGGCGGCGCCGGGTGGGGCCGAGGCGGGGATCTCGTACGCCAGCACCGACACGGTCGTCTCGGTCGGCCCGTAGTGGTTCCACACCGCGACCCCCGGCCGGGCCGCGCGCACGGCCGCCACCAGGTCCCACGGACACGGCTCACCGGCCAGCACGAGGAACCGCGCCGGCACCACGTCCGCGAGCAGCCCCGCCTCGGCGACGGCCTGCAGGTGGCTCGGCACCAGCTTCATGAAGTCGATCGGGTGCCGCCGGAAGTACGCCGCCAACCGCGCCGGGTCGGCCGCGTGCTCGTACGGCAGCACATGCAGCGTCCCCCCGGTGGCGAGCGCGCCGAAGAGGTTGGTCAGCCCGAGGTCCGCGGCGAACGTGGACACGATCGCGAAGCGCAGCCCGCCGGGGACCCGCATCCGCGCGAGGACGGAGTCCAGGTAGGCCGAGAAGTGCCGGTGCTCGACCACCACCCCCTTGGGCCGTCCGGTCGACCCCGAGGTGAACAGCACATACATCTCCGAGTCGGCCGCGGCGCTCCTGGCGCCGCCGGATCCGCTCGGCGGATCAGTGGCGACATGTCCGCCGGCTCCGTCTCGATGTGCGTCAGCGGGGTGTCCGCCGGGTTCGTCCTGACGTCCGGTGGCGGAGGGTTCCGCCGGTGAAGGGTCGTGTGCCGCCGGCAGGTCCTCCAGCCGGGTCACCGGCACGCCGTCCGGTACCGTCGTCGCGTCCACCTCCGCGTGGCTGAGGACGACCTCGGCCCCGGACGACTCCAGGACCGCCGCGAGGTGGCCGGCCGGCATCGCCGGGTCGAGGGGTACGTAGCTCACTCCGGCCTTCAGCGCGCCGAGGATCGCCGCCACATAGCCGGTCGATCGCTCGAACAGCAACGCGACCCGGTGGCCAGGCGTGACACGGCCGCGCAGGTAGGACGCCACCTGTTCCGCTCGTTCGTCGAGCTCGCGGTAGGTCACGGCCTCCTCGCGGCATCGCGCCGCGACCCGGTCCGGGTGCGCCGCGACCTGCGCGTGGAACCGCGCCAGGACGGGGACGGCGTCCCGTGCGGCGGGGGCCGGCTCAGGGGCGGGGTCGCCGGGTGGCGCCGCCGGCAGGGTCGCGGCGGGGGAGTCGAGGTCGGTGAGCAGTCCGGTGAGGACGGCGGTGACGTGCTCGCCGAGGCGGGCCACGAGGCCGGGGCCGAGCAGGTCGGTGGCGTAGGTGAACGTCACGCGCAGCGCGTCGCCGGCGTCGACCACCGTGCAGGTCAGGTCGAACTTGGCGCGTGCGCGCGGGACGTCGAGCGGCACGATCGCGAGGCCGGGGACGCGGGCCGCGACCTCGGTGGCGGGATAGTAGTTGATCATCACCTGCGCGAGCCGGCCGGCGCTGAGGTCGCGGTCCTGGCCGAGTTCCGCCACCAGGTGCTCGAACGGCACGTCCTGGTGCGCGAGGTCGTCCAGGGTGTCCCGCCACACCCGCCGTACCAGGTCACGCCGGGTGCCGGGGCCGCCGAAGCCGAGGCGCAGCACGATCGTGTTGACGAAACAGCCGGCGAGCCGCTCGGTCTCCACACGGTCGCGACCCGACACGGGTGTCGCCACCACCACGTCGCCGGTGGCGCAGTGCCGGTGCAGCACGTACCCGAACGCGGTGAGCAGCAGCGCGAACGGCGTCACCGCGGCGTCCTTCGCGGTGGCGTGCAGGCGCCGCCGCACGTCCGCGCCGAGGTCCACGCGCAGCTCGGCGCCGTGGTCGGACCGCACGGCGGGCCTCGGGTGCTCCAGCGGCAGCTCCAGCACCGGCGGCGCGCCGGCCAGCCGCTCACGCCAGTACGCCAGCGACGCGCGCGCCGCGCCGGACTCCGTCCTGGCCCGCTGCCAGGCGGCGTAGTCGGCGTACTGCACCGGCAGCGGCGGTTCCACCGGTCCGGCGTACCGCTCCGGCGGAGGCTCCGCCGTGCCGCCGTACCGCTCCCGCGGAGGCTCCGCCGTGCCGGTCGACCGGATCGGCGGTGGCTCCTTCGTCGCGCCGGCGTACCCGCGGAAGATCTCCTCCATCAGCAGACGGCACGTCCACGCGTCGGAGGCGATGTGGTGCACGACGAGCAGCAGCGCGTGGTCGTCCTCGCCGAGCCGCGCCACGGTGACCCGCAGCGGCGTCTCACGTTCCAGGTCGAACGGCCGCTCGGCGAGGCGCGAGAACAGCTCACCCGCCGTGCCGCCGGGGGAGACCTCGGTGAACTCGACGACCGGGCCGCCGCCGTCCGCGACCAGTACCGGTTCCCCCGGCCCCGGCACGCACCGGGTCCGCAGCACCTCGTGCCGCGCCACCGACGCCGCCACCGCGTGCCGCAGCGCCTCGGCGTCCAGCGGCCCGAGCAGCCGTACCGCCTCGACGGTGTTGTACGCGGGGCTCTCCGGCCGCAGCCGCTGCAGGAAGTAGTGCCTGCGCTGCGCGAACGACATCGGCAGCACCCCGGACGAGCGGTCGGCCGCCGGGATGGGACCGAGGTCGTCGGCGGCCGCCGGGTCCCGGTCCCGCATCATGCGGCTCAGCCGGGCCCGCTGCTCGGGTGACAGCCGGCTCAGGCGGTCGGCGAGAGAGGACTCGGTCATGACACGGCTCCGGTCAGGCGCTCGGCAGGCGACGGTCGCCTCATGACGCGTCCCCGCCTGACGGGCCGCCGTCGCCGGGGCCGTCCAGTGTGTCGAGCAGCGCGCGCAACTCGTCGGGGTCCTCGGCGAGCAGCCGGTACTCGAGGATCAACGCCGCGATCCCCGTGACGGTGGCGGCGGTGAACACCTCGCGTGGGGACGGCCGCACGCCGTACTCCTGCCAGATGCGCGACAGCAGGCGGGTGGCCGTGATCGAGTCGCCGCCGAGCGCGAACAGGTCGTCGGCCGCCGACACGCGCGCCACGCCGAGCAGCTCGGCGAACCGCGCGGCCACCCATCGTTCCTCCTCGCCGGACGGTTCGGCGAAGGCCGGCGCGGCACGTCCGGCGAGGTCGGTCAGCGCGGCCCTGTCCACCTTTCCGGTCCGGGTGCGCGGCAACTCGGGGACCTCGGTGAACCGTGCGGGGATCATCGCCTGCGGCAGGGTGTCGGCGAGGTCCCGCCGCAGGTGCGCGACCTCCAGGTCACCGGCCGGGACGACGTACGCGGTCAGGCTCGCCGACCCGTCCGCGGCCCTGGTGGCGGCGACGAACGCGTCGCGCACCGCCGGGTGCGCGCGGACGGCCCGCAGCACCTCCGCCGGGTGCACCCGCACCCCGTTGATCTTCACCTCGTCGTCGGCCCTGCCGACGACCACCAGGTCACCGTTGTCGTCCACCCGGCCGAGGTCGCCGGTCCGGTACGCCGTGACGCCGTCGCCGAGCACCGCGAACCTCGCGGCGTTCTCCTCCGGCATCCCGAGGTAGCCGTGGCTGCACGAACGGCTCACCAGCACGATCTCCCCGGCGCGCACCGGGTGGTCCAGCCGTTCCCGCACCAGTCCGGCCCTGAGCACGGACTCCGGTTCGATGAAGCAGTACCGCGTGCCGGGGACGGGACGGCCGGCGGGGATCGCCGCGTCGCCGGACAGGTCGTCCGGTATGCGGTTGTACACGGTGGCCTGGCCGCTCTCGGTGGAGCCGTACGAATTGACGCGCAGTGTCGTGTCCGGGAACAGGTCACGCCACCGGCCGAGCAGATCCGCGCCAGGGGGTTCCCCGACGAAGAACACCGCGCGCACCGAGGGGCACACCTCACGTCCGTGCCGCAGCCACGCGCGCGCCACCGACGGCACGACCGTGACCACGCTGATGTCCCGCCGGGCCAGCCACGCGACGGTCGCCTCGGGGTCGGCCGCCGCGCCTTCCTCAGGCAGCACCAGCGTCGCGCCGGCCGCCAGTGGCGGGAAGACGTCCCGCAGGCACGCCTCGAAGCTCAGCCCGGTGAGGAACGCGAACCTGTCCTGTGGCCGCACACCGAACTCGGGCCCGAACCACTCGGCGAACCCGGCGACCGCCGCCGCCGACCCGAGCACCGGTTTCGGCGTGCCGGTGGACCCGGAGGTGAAGTACACGAACGCCGCGTCCGGCGGCACCCCCGGGTGCCGGTGCGCACCGAGCCGCAGCACCTCGGCGCCGTCCACCAGGAACTCCGGCCGCGCGAGGTCCAGGAACACCGCGCGCCGCTCGGCCGGTGTGTCCGGATCGACCGGCACCACCGTCCCACCCGCCGCGAGCACGGCGAGCAGGTCGAGCACGAACTCCACCGACTTCACCCGCTCGACCGCCACGAACGCACCGCGCGCTCCGAGCGCCTCCAGCTCAGAAGCGCGCTCCGCCACGAGCCCGGCCAGTTCGCGGTAGGTCACGCTCCTGCGGCCCTGCTCCAGCGCGACCCCCGATCCGGGGCCGGCCGCGTGCCGGTGAATGAGCTGAACAAGACGGCTTTTGGTGTCTGTCACAGAGTGCCTCACAGGAACGCGCGACCCGCGGCGGCGGGTCCAGGGAGCAGGGGGATATCCGCGACAAATCAACCGCAGCACTAACCGTCAAAAGGGACATAAATGCATATTTTTAGTGGCAGGTACTCCCCGGCCACCTACTCTGACATCGGAAAACAGGCGTAGTGAGGTGCTTTACGGCAATAGAGGTCTTCGCGGCAGATATTAGTTAAGCAGCCATCTGCCGCTGATGCCGGGTAAAAGGCGCTAAAAGAAAAGGATCAGGTGACCGCGGCCTGCTCGCCGCCGGGTTCCCCGGTCGCCTCCGGCCCGCGGCGCAGCGGGATGACGACCGCGGTCGCGTAGATGGCGACACCGAGCGCGATCATGAAGGCGATGACGGGCCACTGCCAGGGCTCCGGCAGGTACAGGGCCAGGAACCACGCGCGGGTGTCCTCGCCGTTCACCTTGAAGACCGCGGGGAGCACACCCTGGGGGAACAGGGGGATCGCGCCGACGGTGTAGCACACGCCGACGACGAGGCGGTCGCGGCGCGACAGGTTCTCGTAGCGGGTCCACCTGCGCGGCGTGCCGGAGGTGGTGGCGGGGGACGGCCGGCGGCCGGTGCGCATCGTCTCCAGCAGTTCCGGGCCGCGCGCGAGCAGGGCACGCTCGGCGAGCAGGCCGAAACCCCAGTAGCACAGCGCTCCCGTCACGACCCCCACGGCGACCCCGGGCCAGCCGGTCAGCGCCGCGACCACGGTCGCGGGGGCCGCGGTGACCAGGACCAGCGCCAGCACGGCGTACACCATGCCGGTGACCGTGCCGTCCTCCTCGGTGAAGCGCAGCGGGTTGCCACCGCGCTTGTGCGGGTCGATGCCGGGGACCAGCGCGTACACCGAGGCCAGCGGCACCAGGCCGGCGCCGCCGCCGAGCAGCGACACCAGCAGCGCGAGCATCACGGGCCAGGAACCGTCCACGGCGGCGACCGGCGCGACGGTCAGCACGACCGCCACCGGCGCGACGGTGAGCAGCCACGCGTGCTGCCGTCCCCGCACGTCCGCGGTCCCCGGCGTCATGAGCGCGAGCCACAGCGCGGTGCCGTCGGTGCCGTACAGGTTGGCCGACAGCGCCGCGGCCATCACCACGAAGATCGGCCCGGCCAGCGGCAGCATGTCCGGAACGCCGATCAGCAGCGGAGCGGCGGCGAAGAACACCCCGTACGCCAGCGCGAACATGAACTGGTGGGTCCGCACCAGGTCGCGCGACCAGGTGCGCAACTCCTTGGAGAGCACCGCGCCTGACGCCGTGGTGACCCGCATCGGGGCCCGGCCCCTCGGCGCGGTGCGCGTGGCCCCCGCGCGCCGGGTGAGCAGCGCGGCCCACGCGGCCAGCAGCAGCACCGCCAGCACCACCTGCGCGGCGAGCGCCGCGCCTGCCCTGACCCAGTCACCCGACCCCGCGGCCTCCACCGCGACCACACCCCAGCCGGACGGCAGGTGACGCGCCACCTCACCTACCACCGGCGGCACGCCGCCTGGCCGGCCGAGCGCGACGAACACCACCCAGATCTGGCCGAGCAGCGCCAGCACCAGGCCGTTGGCCAGCCCCGCGCCGACCGCGCCGGCCCGGGACCGCAGCGCGATGCCGAGCAGCGCGACGGCCACCCGCGACAGCAGCACGAACACCGCGAGCTGCGTCAGCGCCACGGGTACCGACACCAGCGCCGCGACGGCCCCGAGACGCGCACCGTGGACGGTCAGACCGGCGAGGGCCAGCAGGCTGATGACCGGCGCCACACCGACGAACGCCGACACCAGGAGCCCCGAGGCCAGGCGGCGTGGCGGCAGGCCGAGCAGGGTGAAGAACTCCGGCCGCAGCGTCTCGTCACCGCCTCCGGCGAACGCCGGGCCGAAGATCCAGCCGAGCATCCACACGGCGTACGCGGCGGCGAGCAGCTCCGCCGTGCCGAGCCCCAGCCAGATCGTGCCGCCGGCGAGGACCAGCCCCGTCACCGCACCCATCACCGTGAAGCCCGCGCGCTGGCCGCTCATGGAGTGGCGCAGCACGGCGACCTTCATCTTGACCATGGTCATCGCGACAGCCACGCCAGCTCCTTGATCCCGCCGCTCTCGGCGCCGACGAGCCCGACGAAGGCGTCCTCCAGGGTGCTCGCGCCGCGCACCTCGTCCAGGGTGCCTGCCGCCGCCACCCGGCCCTTGTCGATCACCGCGACGTGGTCGCAGAGCTGCTCGACCAGGGCCATGACGTGGCTGGACAGCACGATGGAACCGCCACCCGCCACGAAGCCGCGCAAGATGGTCTTGATGGTCGCGGCGGACACCGGGTCCACGGCCTCGAACGGCTCGTCGAGCACCAGCAGCCGCGGCGCGTGCAGCAGCGCGGTGGCGAGGCCGATCTTCTTGCGCATGCCGGTGGAGTACTCGATGACCAGGGTCTTCTCCGCCTCGTCCAGCTCCAGCACGGCCAGCAGCTCGGCGGCCCGTTGGTCCACCACCTCACGCGGAAGCCCGCGCAGCAGCCCGAGGTAGGTGAGCACCTCGCGGCCGGTGAGCCGCTCCGGCATGGCCAGGCCGTCCGGCAGCACCCCCACCAGGGCCTTCGCCACGGCGGGGTCGGACCACACGTCCGCACCGAAGATCCGCGCGCTGCCGCCGTCGGGCCGCAGCAGGCCGACGGCCATGGACAGCGTGGTGGTCTTGCCGGCGCCGTTCTGGCCGACGAGGCCGTAGAAGGAGCCCGCCGGGATGGTCAGGTCGATGTCGTCGACGGCGATCTTGTCGCCGAAGGCCTTGCGCAGGCGGGAGGTCTGTAATGCGGGGATCATGGTGTGCTCCGGGTCGCGAGCGTGAAGACGGTGACGAGTTCGCGGGAGATCTCCCGCAGGTCCAGCTCAGGGTTTTTGATCATTTCCGCGGGGACGGCGTCGATGGCCCCGCGTATGGCGAGCGCCATCGGCCGCGTGGCGAAGTCACGGAACTCCCCGGTGTGCCGTCCCCAGTCCAGGACCTTGGCGAGATCGGTGAGCGCGGTCTCGTGCTGCGCCGCGTACGGCCCCGGCCCGCCGTCCTCCGCGCGTCCGTGTCCCACGATCTCCACGAGCGCGAGCAACGGCCGGGGATGCAGCCGCATGAAGTCCAGGTTCGACTCGATGTACGCGCGCAGCCCGCCGGTCGCGGTGGTCTCCGCCATGATCCGCGGCACCATCATCTCGGTCGCGATCCGGGCCACCTCCTCCACGACGGCCCTGATCAGCTCGTCCTTGCTGCCGAAGTGATAAATGATCACCCCGGTGCTCACCTTGGCCAGCTTGGCGATCTTCGCCAGCGAAGCGTTGCCGTACCCGAGCGTCGCGATGGCGTCGATGGCGCAGGCGACGATCTGCGCGCGCCGCGCCTGTTCGATGAACGACCGCGCTTCTGACGGCACATGCAGAAATCTAAACGTGCGTTCAGAAAATCACAAGGTCTTTGCTTGAAGCGGTCATATCACTGCTCTGTGCAGCCGCATCTCTTACGGTCCGCGAACGCGTGCGCGCCGCGCCGTGCCGGCGGCGCGGGCCGCGCCTACGCTCGGCGGGATGAGGATTCTGCTCACCGGCGCGGCCGGGTTCATCGGCGGTCACGTGGCGCGTGCGCTGGAGGCGGCGGGGCACGACGTGACCGGTCTGGACGTCAGGACCGGTGGCGACGTGCGGTCCGCCGCCGATCTGGACCTGGCGTTGCCGGGAGTGGAGGCCGTGGTCCACCAGGCGGCCAAGGTCGGGCTCGGGGTGGACGTGGCCGACCTGCCGGACTACGCGTCGGTCAACGTGTACGGCACGGCCGAACTGCTCGCGGCGATGGCACGGCACGGCACCGGCCGCCTGGTGCTGGCGTCGTCGATGGTCGTCTACGGGGAAGGGGCCTACGACTGCGCGCGGCACGGCCGGGTACGGCCGGGCCCCCGCACCGTCGCCGACCTGGATCGAGGACGGTTCGAGCCGCGTTGCCCTGACTGCGCGGCGCCGCTGGCCCCCGCGATGATCGCCGAGGACGCGCCGGCCGATCCGCGCAACGCCTACGCCACCACCAAGCTCGCACAGGAGCACCTCGCCGCCGGCTGGGCCAGGGAGACCGGTGGTGTCGCGGTGGCGTTGCGCTACCACAACGTGTACGGACCCGGCATGCCGAGGGACACCCCGTACTCGGGTGTGGCGGCGATCTTCCGGTCGGCCCTGGAGGCCGGCCGGGCCCCCCGGGTGTTCGAGGACGGCGGCCAGCGCCGGGACTTCGTGCATGTCGGCGACATCTCCGAAGCCAACGTCGCCGCACTCGCAGGCGGCCGGCCCGGCCGGCTGGTGGCGTACAACATCGCGAGCGGTCACCCGCACACCGTGGGGGAGATGGCCGCGGCGCTGGCGGCGGCCTACGGCGGCCCCGAGCCGGTGGTCACAGGGGAGTACCGGCTCGGCGACGTACGGCACGTCACAGCCGCACCGGACCTCGCGGCCAAGGAACTGGGCTTCCAGGCACGCACCCCGTTCGCCGAAGGCATGAGGGAGTTCGCCGCCGCGCCGCTGGGATGACTCGGCGTGTCACTGGATGGCTCGCCGCGTCACCAGGGTGAAAGCACGAGCCCCTGCAGCAGCAGTCCGGTCACCGCCTGCGCGGTGAGCGCGTGGCGCCACGGCGCGAGCGCGGCGGCCACCGTCACCCACAAGGCGTACGGCACCCAGATCCGCTCCACCTCGCCGCGCGTCACCCCGCTCACGTCGAGGGCCAGCACCGCGACCAGCGCCGCCGCCACCACGACCGTGCCGCCGGGAAGCAGACGGTGCCAGGCCCGTACGAGGGCCGCGACCGGTCCGGTGACCAGACGGCGCCAGGCGCGGGCCGTGCCTGCGGCCGTGACCGGTCCGGTGACCAGGCGGCGCCAGGACCGCGCGAGGCCGACGGCGGTGGCGGGGCCGGTGAGCAGCGCGAGGACCGCGAGGTTCGCCACCAGGAAGTACAGGTACGGACGTGCGGCCCCGGGGTCGGCGGTCCACTGCGCGTGGGTGGCCGCCACACCGGCCGGCCACCAGAAGCCGCCGGCGGCGAACGCGGCCGTCACCGCCGCCGCGCCGCCGAGGGCCGCGCACACCGCCGGGAGCGGCGGCCGGACGGCCACCGCCACCACGACGGGGATCAGCAGGTAGGGCACGAGGCCGTAGCTCAGGTACGGCAGCGCGCCGAGCAGCACCCCGGCGCCGCCGCAGGACACCACCCTGGTCACCGGCCGCCGTCCCGTCACCAGCAACGCGACCCCCCACGCGCCGGCCCCCGCGAAGAACGCGTCCATGCTCGTGGCGATCCACACCGACGCCGGAGCCAGCGCGAGGAACGGAAGCGCGCGCCGCGCGGCCGCCTCGCCGGCGACCCGCCGCACCGTCAGGCCGATCGCCACCGTCGCCGAGCAGCCGACCGCGATCACCAGCAGCGCCGCCGGCAGCGGCCCGGTGAGCCCCGCCCCCGCGAGGGCCCACACCACGAGCACCGGCAGCGGCGGATGGCCGCGCACATGCGTGGGGTACGACGGCAGCCGCTCGGTGAACGTGGCCAGCCACCCCAGGGGGTCGTGACCCACCTGCGGCAGCACCGCCAGGTACTCCTGCGGATGCGTGAACGGCGCCGCCGGCCCGTCGGACGGCGCCGCCAGCAGCACCGTCCACGCCAGCGCGCAGCCGTACGCGGCCAGGCACGCCACACCGAAGCCGGCCCGTGCCGTCAGCCGAGGCAGCACCGGGACGGCGACCGCCGCGAAGGCGGCGGCAGGCAGCAGCGCGAACGTGAGGAACCGGAAATGGCCGTGCAGCGGCGGCAGATGGTCGATGGCGAGCACCCCCGCGCCGTGCAGGACCGCTCCCACCGCGAACGCTCCGGCCACCAGGCCCACCCAGGCCCGCAGCGCACCCCGGCCCTCGGCGTCCGCCGTCATGATCGTCCCGTCACGGTCCAACGATAGGCCTGAACTGCGCATACCCGGCCGGGACGTCATCGCTTCGTAAGAGTTGGACGGCCGTCTTGATCGTAACGTTGGGCCCATGGACATCGATGTCGTGCTGCCCTGCCTGAACGAGGCGGCGGCGCTCACCCGGGTGCTGGAGCGGATGCCGGAGGGATACCGGCCCATCGTGGTCGACAACGGCTCCACCGACGGGTCGGCCGCGATCGCCGCGCGTCTCGGCGCGACCGTGGTGACCGAGCCACGGCGCGGGTTCGGGGCCGCCTGCCACGCCGGGCTGACGGCGGCACGCGGCGACATCGTCTGCTTCATGGACGCCGACGCCACCCTCGACCCCCGGCAGCTTCCCCGGGTCGCGGACCCCGTGCGCGAGGGCCGGGCCGGCCTGGTGCTCGGACGGCGCGTCCCCGCCGAACGCGGCGCGTGGCCGCCGCACGCGCGGCTCGCCAACGCCGCGCTCGCGCGCATGCTGCGCGGACGCACCGGGGTGCCGCTGCGCGACCTCGGGCCGATGCGGGCCGCCACACGGACCGGCCTGCTCGCGCTCGGGTTGCGGGACCGCAGGTTCGGCTACCCCCTGGAGATGGTGCTGCGCGCGTCGGCGGCCGGCTGGGCGATCATCGAGACCGACGTGGACTACCTGGCACGGGCCGGCCGGTCCAAGGTCACCGGCACGGTGCGCGGCACCGCACGTGCGATCGCCGACATGCGGCGCGTCATCCGGGAGACGGCGTGACGCGGCACGTGGCGGGGGGAACCGGGGACGGTGTGACGCGCCAGGCGGTACGTCATCGGGGAGACGGCGTGACGCAGATCGTGGTCATCGCCAAGGAACCCGTGCCGGGCCGGGTCAAGACCCGGCTGTGTCCGCCGTTCACCCCCGAGCAGGCGGCCGGTCTGGCCGCCGCCGCGCTGGAGGACACGCTGCGCACCGTGGCGGACGCGGGGCCCCGGCACCGGGTGCTGGCCCTGCGCGGCGTGCCGGGGCCGTGGCTGCCGGACGGTTTCGACGTGATCGCGCAACGCGGGGACGGGCTGGACCAGCGGATCGCCGCCGCGTTCACCGACGCGCACGAACGGCGTCCCGGTCCTGTCGTGCTCATCGGCATGGACACCCCGCAGGTCACCCCCGCGCTGCTGCGCGTGGCCTGCGCCGCGCTCGGCCGGTACGACGCGGTGTTCGGGCCGGCGGCGGACGGCGGCTGGTGGCTCCTCGGCCTGCGCCGTCCCGACCCCGCGCTCCTGCTCGGCGTGCCGATGTCGGTCCCGGAGACCGGCGCGGCGCAGCTCCGGCGGCTGCGGCAGGCCGGCCTGAGCGTGGCGGCCATGCCGGAGCTGCGCGATGTCGACACCGCGGCCGACGCGGCGCGGGTCGCCGCGCTGGCACCGGGAACACGGTTCGCCGCCGCGCTACGAGCCGTCGGCGGCGCGTCGCGGGTCGTGGACGGCGCGTCGCGGAGCGTCGGCGATGTACCACGGGTCGTGGATGGTGTGCCACGGATCGTGGACGGCGCCTGGCAGGTTGTCGGCGGCGCCTCGCGGGCCGCTGGGCCGGCGAACGGCTCGTGATGGTCCGGTGGCCGACGCGCGTGCCGGCCTGGATGCTCGGGAGGGAACGGCCGCCGGGGCCGTTCCGGCCGGGGTTCTGGCGCAGCCCGCTGCGTACGCCGTGGCTGACGTCGGTGCTCGGTCTGGTGCTGCTGGCCGGCATCCCGGTCGTGGCCGTCACGGGGCTGTTGTCGTACGCCGCCTACGAGCCCCGGCTGCCGGGGAACGACCTCACCCCGGACCGGGGGCTGCTCGGCTTCTACCTGTTCGGCTGGCCCACCCGGCCGGTGTGGCTGTACCGCGTCACCCAGGGCACGCATGTGATCCTTGGGCTGACGCTGGTGCCTGTGCTGCTGGCCAAGCTGTGGTCGGTGATCCCCAAGCTGTTCGCCTGGCCCCCGGTCCGGTCGCCGGCGCACGCGCTGGAACGGGTGAGTGTGCTGCTGCTCGTCGGTGGCGCGGTGTTCGAGTTCCTCACCGGCATACTCAACATCCAGCGCCTCTACGTCTTCCCGTTCTCCTTCTACCCGGCCCACCTGTACGGCGCGTGGATCTTCCTGGCCGCGCTCGTCGCGCACGTAGCGCTGAAGTGGCCCCGCGTCGTCGCCGCGCTCCGGACCCGCGGCCCGCGTCAGGAACCGCGCACCCCGCCGCGTGACCCCCACCCCGGACCGCCGCACCCCGGCGCGGCCGGGAATCCTGGCGCGGCCGGGGATCCTGGCGCGGCCGGGGATCCTGGCGCGGCCGGGAATCGCGGTGTGGCCGGGGATCCCGCGCGGCCCGCCATGTCACGCCGCGGGCTGCTCGCCTTCACCGGCGGGGCCTCGCTGGCCGTGTTCGGCCTGTCGGTGGGCCAGACCCTGGACGGCCCGCTGCGCGGTACGGCCCTGCTCATCCCGCACAGCCGTTCCCACGGCCCCGAAGCCGGCGGCTTCCAGGTCAACACGACCGCCGCGAGCGCCGGCATCGACCCCTCGCTGACCGGCCCGTCGTGGCGCCTGGCCCTGGCCGGCACGCACGAGGTACGGCTGTCGCGTGAGGAACTGCTGGCCCTGGCACAGCGCACCTACCGGCTGCCGATCGCCTGCGTGGAGGGCTGGTCGACCGAGCAGGAGTGGACCGGTGTCCGCCTCGCCGACCTCGCGCGGCTGTGCGGGGCCCCGGACGCCGCCGGCGTGTACGTCGCCTCCTTGCAGGAAGGCGGCGCCTTCAGCCACGCGTCGCTGAGCGCCACCCAGGCCGCCGACCCCCGCTCGCTGCTCGCTCTGCGGGTCAACGGCGCCGACCTGTCGCCGGACCACGGCTTCCCCGCACGGATCATCGTCCCCGGCGCTCCCGGCGTCCACAACACCAAGTGGGTGCGCCGGCTCGAGTTCCGGCGGTTCACATGAGCGGCGGTCACATGAGCGGCGGTCACGTGGACGCCGGTCACATGGACAGTGGTCACGGGAACGTCAGCCGGTACGGCGCGGGGCCGGGGCACGCGTTCGTGATGGCCGTCTGCTTCGCGGTGGCCGCCTACGTCCTCAGCCGCGTGGCCGCCGCCGGCATTCTCGCCGGGTTCCTGCTGTGGTTCCTCGGCGCGGCCGTCCTGCACGACGTCGTGCTGCTGCCGCTGTACACCGGGCTCTTCCACGGCCTGCGCGTCGTCGTGAGGCGCGGCCGGGCCGTCACAGCTCCGAGAAGCGCTCCACCTGTTCGGCGCGGCCGGAGACGAGGATGGTGTCGTCGTAGGTGAGGACGGTCTCGGAGTCGGCGTAGGTGAAGCCCTCGTCCCTGGTCTTGACGGCGACGATGGTGACGCCGTACTTGCGCCGCAGGTTGGACCGGCCGAGGGGGATGCCGACGTAGTCCTTCGGGGGCCGGGTCTTGACGAGCGCGAAGTCGTCGTCGACCTGCATGTAGTCGAGCATGCGGCCGCTGACCAGGTGGGCCACCCGCTCACCCATGTCGTGTTCGGGGAAGACGACGTGATGGACGCCGAGGCGGTCCAGGATGCGGCCGTGCTGGCGGCTGATGGCCTTGGCCCAGATGGAGTCGATCTCCAGTTCGACCAGCAGCGACGCCGTCAGGATGCTGGCCTCCAGGTCGCCGCCGATGCCGACCACGGCGCGGGTGAAGTCGGGGACGCCGAGTTGCTGGAGGGCCTCCATGTCGGTGGCGTCGGCGGTGGCGATCTGGGTGATCTGGCCGGCCAGGTGCTGGGTGACCTTGGCGCGGTGGTCGATGGCCAGCACCTCGTTGCCGCGGCGGGTCAGCTCCAGGGCCAGAGCGGTGCCGAAGCGGCCGAGGCCGATGACCACCACGGGGTCCTTCGATCTGTCAGCCAACGATCACTCGCTCCTCGGGTAGCTGGTAACGGCGGCTCCGCTCCTTGAGCGCCAAGGCGGAGCCGAGGGTGAGGGGGCCGAGGCGGCCGATGAACATCAGGACGACCAGCACCACCTGCTCGGGGCTGCCGAGCCCGGTGGTGATGCCGGTCGAGACGCCGACGGTGGCGAAGGCCGAGATGACCTCGAACAGCACCTTGTCCAGGGTGTACGGCGTGATGACGAGCAGGACGTATGTGGCGACGGCCACGATACCGGTGCCGAGCGCCATGATCGCCACCACCTGGCGTTGCGCGGCCTCCGGCAGGCTCCGGTGGCCGATGTTGACCCGCGGCTCGCCGCGCAGCTCGGCCCATACGATGAAGGCGAACAGCCCGAACGTCGTGACCTTGATGCCGCCGGCAGTGCCGGCGCTTCCCCCGCCGATGAACATCAGCAGGTCGGTGACGAGCCAGCTCGACGGGTACATCTGCGAGATGTCCACCACGTTGAACCCGCCGCTGCGCGGCATCACCGCGGTGAAGAACGCCGCGAGCCACTTGCCTGCGGTGTCCAGCGGCCCGAAGGTGCCGGGGTTGGACCACTCGGTGACGAGGAACACCACGGTGCCGGACAGCAGCAGCCCCGCGGTGGTGGCGACCGTGATGCGCGTCAGGATGCTCCAGCGGCCCGGACGCCGCCACGAGCGCATCAGCTCGAACACCACGGGGAAGCCGAGGCCGCCGACGACGACGGTGACGGCGATGGTGAGGCAGATCCAGGGGTCGGAGACGAAGCGCATGAGGCTGTCGTCCCACAGCGCGAATCCCCCGTTGTTGAACGCCGACACCGCGTGGAAGACGCCGTAGTAGGCCGCACGGCCGAACGGCTCGCCGTACCCGGTGAGGAACCGGACGGTCAGGACGGTCGCGGCGACCGCCTCGCAGGCGAGGCTGAACATCACGACCCGGGCCACGATGCGCCGGATGTCGGCGAGACTCAGCGTCTTGGTCTCCATCTGCGCGAGCATCCTGGCCCGCACGCCGAGCCGCTTGGACACCAGCAGGGTGAACACCGTGCCGAGCGTCATCACCCCGAGCCCGCCGACCTGCATCAGCAGCGCGATCATGGCCTCGCCGAACACCGACCAGTGGGTGGAGGTGTCCACCACCGCGAGCCCGGTGACGCACACGGCCGACGTCGCCGTGAAGAGCGCGGTCAGCCAGTGCGCGGACTCGCCGGTGGTGGTGGCCAGCGGCAGCCGCAACAGCAGCGTGCCGACCGCGATGGCGAACCCGAACCCCATGACGACGACCTGCGCGGGGTGGTGGAACCGGTCAAGCAGGATCGACCCGCCCCGGCTCACCCCGCCTCCCGCAGGGACGAGGACGCGCCGCGGGGACGGCGCGGTGGTACGGCGGCGGGCCGGTGGACGGCGATGCCGGAGGCGAGCACGCCTACGACCGTAGACGACCGGAGGTGGCCCGCGTGCACAGACACCGGACCTTCCCACCAGGCGGACTTATCGCGACAAGTCATGACGCGGCGAAGGTCAGGTGAGGAAGGCCGGCAGGCCGAAGGCGGGGAAGTGATCGGCCCCGACAAAAGACGTGATCGCGGCGACGCGGTCGCCACGCAGGGTGAGGACGCTGACCGACCAGGCGTGATGCACTCCGGCGTCGTCGTCGCGCAGGTAGCACGCGACCGCGGCCTGACCGTTGGCGTCGACGGGGATGTGGCGCCAGTCGCCACAGGTCGTCAGCGGGACCTTCACGGCGAACTCCATCGCCGGGCCCCGGCCCTGGTACCAGTGGGGGAGCGGCGGCATGGACCAGGTCACGTCCTCGGTCAGCAGAGCGACCAGGGCCCCGGCGTCGCCACGCTCCAGCGCGGACGAGAAACCGGCGACGATCTCACGCAGCCGGGTGTCACCCAGTGTGCGCAGCGTGCGCTGCTGGCTGAGGGACGGGATCCGCTCGGCGGCGGCCGACCGGGCCCGTTGCAGCGCGCTGTTCACCGACGCGACCGTGGTGCCCATCATCGCGGCGATCTCGGCCGCGGAGAAACCGAGCACCTCGAACAGCAGCAGCGCCGCGCGCTGGTTCCCCGGCAGGTGCTGGAGCGCCGCCACGAACGCCAGCTCGACGGCCTCCCGCTGCTCGTAGCGCGCGTGCGGCCCCGCCGTCTCCTCCGGCAGTCCCGCCGCCGGATAGGGCCCGAGCCACGCGACCTCGGTCAGCGGCACGTCCGCGAGCACGGCGCGGTCACTGGCGGGACCGAGGTCGACCGGGAGCGCACGCGCGCCGCGGGTGCGGACGAGGTCCAGGCACGTGCGGGTGGCCACCGTGTACAGCCACGACCGCACCGACCCGCGTCCCTCGAACCCCGCGAGCCCCCGCCAGGCCCGCACCATCGCGTCCTGCAGCGCGTCGTCGGCGTCGTGGACCGACCCCAGCATGCGGTAGCAGTGCGCGTGCAGCTCCCCGCGCAGCGGCTCCACCAGCCGGGTGAACGCCGCGCCGTCCCCCTCGCGCGCCGAGCGGAGATCGGCCTCGTCGGAGGCATGTTCCGAAATTTTGTTCACATCAACCGATTCTGCACCACGGCCGCGGTCCGCTGTCGGCCGACCGGCGCGACCGCGGTCGGGGATTGGTAGGGTCTGGGGCGGAAACAGGCTATTCCCGGCGTGGAGGACGGTGCGGTGGAGGTCGAGCAGACGGCGTTGCCCGGGATCGGGTTGCGGCACGAGTTCACGACACGGGCCGGACGACGCGTCGGGGTCGTGTCGCATCGCACGGGGCAGCGCGATCTGGTCATCTACGACTCGGGTGACCCGGACCGGGCCTGCGAGAGCGTGCGGCTCAACGACGAGGAGGCCGACGCGCTGGCCGAGCTCCTCGGCGCGCCACGCATCGTGCAGCGGCTCAACGACCTCCATCGGGAGGTCGAGGGGCTGGTCAGCCACCAGTTGCCGATCGCGACGGGTTCGCCGTACGTGGGACGGCCCATGGGGGACGCGCGCGTGCGCACCCGCACCGGTGCGTCCATCGTGGCGGTGGTGCGCGGCGGGCAGGTGGTGGCGAGTCCGGGGCCCGACTTCGTCCTTGAGGTCGAAGACGTCGTGGTGGTCGTCGGCGGAGCGGAGAGCACGGCCGCGGTCGCCGAGATCCTGGCCAAGGGGTAGGACGGGCTGTTGCACCACACGGCGATACTGTTTCTCGAGTTCGGCGCGGTTCTTCTGGGTCTCGGCATCCTCGGGGCACTGGCGCTCCGGGTCGGCATCTCCCCCATTCCCCTCTACCTCGTGGCCGGGCTGGCGTTCGGCACCGGCGGCATCCTGCCTCTCGCGACGAGCGAGGAGTTCACCGCCGTCGGCGCCGAGCTCGGCGTCATCCTGCTGCTGCTCACCCTCGGCCTGGAGTACAACGCCGACGAACTGGTGACCAGCCTCAAGGGCAACGCGCGCGCGGGCCTGGTCGACCTGGTGCTCAACGCGGCACCCGGCGCCATCTGCGCGTTACTGCTCGGCTGGGGCCCGGTGGCGGCCGTGGCGATGGCCGGCGTCACCTACGCCACGTCCTCCGGCATCACCGCCAAGGTCCTGTCCGACCTCGGCTGGATCGGTAACCGCGAGACCCCGGTGGTGCTGTCCCTGCTGGTGTTCGAGGACCTCACCATGGCGATCTACCTGCCGGTGCTGACCGCGCTGCTGGCGGGGCTGAGCCTCATGGCCGGCGCGGTGACGGTCGCGATCGCGCTCGGCACGGTCAGCGTCGTCCTGCTGATCGCGCTGCGCTTCGGCAGGTTCATCGAGGCGTTCGTGTCCAGCCCCAACAACGAGGTCCTGCTGCTGAAGGTCGTGGGTCTCGCGCTGCTGGTGGCCGGGGTGGCGCAGCAGCTCCAGGTGTCCGCCGCGGTCGGCGCGTTCCTCGTCGGCATCGCGCTGTCGGGTGAGCTCGCCGAGGAGGCCCGCGCGCTGCTCACCCCGCTGCGTGACCTGTTCGCCGCGGTGTTCTTCGTGTTCTTCGGCCTCCAGACCGACCCCACCAAGATCGGCCCGGTGGCGGGGCTCGCCGTGGTCCTGGCGCTGGTCTCCATGGTCACCAAGCTGCTCACCGGCGCGTACGCCGCGCGTCGCGCCGGCATCGGCCGTGCGGGCCGCGCGCGGGCCGGCATCTCCCTGATCCCACGCGGCGAGTTCAACATCGTCATCGCGGGCCTGGCCGTGGCCGCCGGGGCCCACCCCGACCTCGGCCCGCTCGCCGCCGCGTACGTCCTCATCCTCGCCGCGTTCGGCCCCCTCGCCGCACGCCTGGTCCAGCCCTGGATCACCGCGATCGCCAAGCGCGCCTGACCCTTCTCACGCCGCGCGGGCACCCGTGTTAGGAGTGCCTGCCGGAGGGCAGGTGGCGTCGCCGTGGACGGCCGCCCACAGGCGAGCGGCCGGGGTTCGAAGGCGGTGGCCGGATGGCTGCTACAGATACCGACGGGGTGGTCAGGACACTGGTGCCGGCGCGGCTGGACCGGTTGCCGTGGTCGCGGTTCCACACCAGGCTCGTGGTGGCCCTCGGGGTCGCCTGGGTGCTGGACGGCATGGAGATCACGATCGCCAGCGCGGTCGGGTCGGTGCTGCAGGAAAGGGCCACGCTGGGGCTGTCGGCGGTCCAGGTCGGCTTCACCGCGACGGTGTACCTGATCGGCCAGGTCGTGGGTGCGCTGGTGTTCGGCCGGCTGTCGGACCGGTTCGGCCGGCGCAGGCTGTTCATCCTGACGCTCGCGCTGTACCTCATCGCCAACGGCATCACGGCGTTCTCGCCGAACTACGCGTTCCTGCTGGTGTTCCGGTTCTTCGCCGGGGCCGGCATCGGCGGTGAGTACGCCGCCATCCACTCGGCGATCGACGAGCTGATCCCGTCCCGGTTCCGCGGCAGGGTGGACCTCGCGGTCAGCGGGACGTACTGGCTCGGCGCCATCATCGGCACCGCGAGCACCTACATCCTGCTCAACCCCGACCTGCTGCCGGTCGACCTCGGGTGGCGGGCCGGCCTGCTGATCGGCCCGGTGCTCGGCGCCGCGATCTGGGTGCTGCGGCGGCACCTGCCGGAGAGCCCGCGCTGGCTGCTCATGCATGGCAGGCACGAGGAGGCCGAGGCGGCCGTCGCGGAGGTCGAGCGGCACGTCGCCGGCAGCGGCAAGGAACTGCCGCCGGTGCCGGAGGACAAGGCGCTGCACATGCGGCCGCACGGGTCGCCGACCTACCGGGAGATCATCAGGGTGGTGGTGAAGGAGTATCCGACCCGCACCATCCTCGGCCTGACCATGATGATCAGCCAGTCGTTCCTCTACAACGCGATCTTCTTCACGTACGTGCTGGTGCTCGGCACCTTCTACGACGTCTCCGCGAGCGACTCCTCCGTCTACCTGCTGGCGTTCGCGGTCGGCAACCTGGCCGGCCCGTTCGTCCTCGGCCCGCTGTTCGACACCATCGGCCGCCGGCCCATGATCTCCGGCACCTACATCGTGTCCGGCGTGCTGCTGGCGATCACCGGCTGGCTGTTCCACCTCGGGGTGCTGAACGCCTTCACCCAGACCCTGCTGTGGTCGGTCATCTTCTTCGTGGCCTCGGCGGCGGCGAGCTCCGGCTACCTGACCGTCAGCGAGCTGTTCCCCCTGGAGATCCGGGCCCTCGCCATCGCCGTGTTCTTCTCCGTCGCGCAGGGCTGCGGCGCGCTCGGCCCGGTGATCTTCGGCGCGCTCATCGGCGACCAGGACGATCCCGACCCCACCGGCCTGTTCTACGGCTACCTGTTCGCCGCGGCCCTCATGGTCGGCGCCGGCCTCGTCGCCTGGCGGTTCGCCGTCAAGGCCGAGCGCCGGTCTCTGGAGGACCTGACACCGTCGCTGTCGATGCGGGACGTGCAGGCGGCGGAGACGCGCTGACCTCAGGTGACGTCGCACCCGGTTCCCGCTCCGCCTTGAGCGGGAACCGTGCGCCGTCCGGGTCGAGCAGCTGGACCAGCTCCTCCAGCCGGGAGTACAGGAGTCGGACGCGCGGGCCACCCACCTCAGTGGCGGGATCGGCGCCGGCCTCGGCGGCCAGGTCGACGATCTGCCGCGCCAGCGGTTCGAACCAGTAGCCGAATCTCGGGTCGCCGTCGAGCCGGTCGCAGAACTCGGCGAACCCGATGCAGCGCCACCCCCGCTCGGCGACCGAGTCGTCGGCGACGAGCATCAGCTCACCGATGGCGCGCTGGTGCCCGGACGGCACGAGGAAGCCCGGGTCGAGCTCGGGGTCCCACAGCACCCTGCGCACCCGGACGAGCTGCTCGACGAGCCTGCGGTTGCTCGCGCGGTCGCCGAGGTCGAGGAAGCCGATGGACCGCCGCAGGATCTCCACCCAGCCGAGGTACTCGGCGAGCACGAACATCGTGTGGCGTATCGCGTAGGTCCTGCGGAACTCGCTGGACCCCTCCGCGACGTACCTCGCGAGGTGGCCGTGATACAGGATGACCCGCAGCCTGTTGCGCAGGTCGTGGACGGCCCACAGTAAAGGGTCGCGGTAGCGTGCCATCAGGTCGCGTGTGTGGTGCCGCCGCATACGCAGATTGGTGACGTATGTGAGCGGCACGCCGACAAGTCCGACAATGAGCCCGGTGGTGCCGGTGACGAGCGCGACGACGACTTCGGGTTCCATCATGGCCTGTCGGACGGCGGCCTGAACAGCCGGACTGAATGCGGATCACCTGCGGAATTCCATGATAACCAGCGTGAAAGGAAACGCGCTGCGAAAAACCGCCTAAAGGTGTTATGTCGCGATTATGGTGGATATTGACGTTGCCGGTCCCGCCGAGACCTCCTGATTCACCAACGAGAGCGGCATTTCTCCGGCCACACGAAAACGCCGCGCGGCCGGCGGCCTCTCCCGGTGGATAACGTCTCGCCGCATGGGGGACGTCGTGCGGAGCCTGGTGCCCGCGAGGCTGGACCGTTTGCCGTGGTCGGGGTTCCACACGCGGCTCGTGGTGGCGCTCGGGGTGGCCTGGGTGCTGGACGGCATGGAGATCACCATCGCCAGCGCCATCGGGTCGGTGCTGCGGCAGAGGGCCACGCTCGGGCTGACGTCGGTCGAGGTGGGGCTCACCGCCACGGTCTACCTGGTCGGGGAGGTCGCCGGTGCGCTGGTCTTCGGGAGGCTGGCGGACCGGTTCGGCCGCAGGAAACTGTTCCTGTTCACCTTGTCGCTGTACCTGGTGGCGAACGGGATCACGGCGTTCTCGCCGGGCCTGGCGTTCCTGCTGGTGTTCCGCTTCTTCGCGGGGGCCGGGATCGGCGGCGAGTACGCGGCGGTCCACTCGGCCGTCGACGAGCTGATCCCGTCGCACTACCGGGGCCGGGTCGACCTGACGGTGAGCGGCACCTACTGGCTCGGCGCCATGATCGGGACGGCGGGGACGTACTTCCTGCTGAACCCCGACCTGCTGCCGGCCGACCTCGGGTGGCGGCTGGCGCTGCTGATCGGGCCGGGACTCGGGCTGTTGATCTGGGGCCTGCGGCGGCACCTGCCGGAGAGCCCGCGGTGGCTGATGACGCACGGCCACGCCGCCGAGGCCGAGCGGGAGACGGCGCGGGTCGAGGCGGCGGTGCGGGAAGGCGGCCGGGAACTGCCGCCGGTGGACCAGTCGCGGGCCGTCGAGCTGCGGCCGCACGGGACGCCGTCGTACCGGCGGATCGCGCGGGTGGTGCTGCGTGACTATCCCCGGCGTGCCGTGCTCGGCGCCACGCTGATGATCAGCCAGTCGTTCCTGTACAACTCGATCTTCTTCACGTACGTGCTGGTGCTCGGCACGTTCTACGGCGTCTCCCCGCACGACGCGTCGCTGTACCTGTTGCTGTTCGCCGCGGGGAACCTCGCGGGGCCCGTGCTGCTCGGGCCGCTGTTCGACATCGTGGGCCGCCGGCCCATGATCGCCGGGACGTACCTGGCGGCCGGCGCGGTGCTCGCCGTGACGAGCGTCCTGTTCCGCCAGGGCCTGCTCACGGCCACCACCCAGACGCTGCTGTGGTCGGTGATGTTCTTCGTCGCCTCGGCGGCGGCCAGCTCCGGCTACCTGACCGTCAGCGAACTGTTCCCGCTGGAGCTGCGGGCCCTGGTGATCGCGATGTTCTTCTCGCTCGCGCAGTTGTTCGGCGCGCTCGGCCCAGTGGTGTTCGGCGCGCTGATCGGCGACCGGCCCGAACCCGAGCGCCTGTTCCTCGGCTACCTCGGCGCGGCGGTGCTGATGCTGGTGGCCGGGCTGGTGGCCCTGCTGTTCGGCGTGAGCGCCGAGCGCCGTCCCCTGGAGGACGTGGCCCCGTCGCTGTCGATGAGGACCGGCGGCGCTGAGGAGGACGGGCCCGTGGCCGCCGGGTGAGGCGGGCCACGGGCCGAGGTCCATGAACGTCGATCGGGTCACGGCGACTTCATGGCGTTCACCCGCGCGCCTTCCGAGAGAGGAGGGAAGGCCGCAGGCGGACAGGGGGGTCAGCCGCGCAGCGCGGCGGCCTCGGCGGCGAGCTTCTCGATGCGGGTGTAGTCGCCGGCGGCGAGCGCGCCGGCCGGGGTGAGCCAGGTGCCGCCGACGCAGCCGACGTTCGGCAGCGCGAGGAACTCCGGCGCGGTCTGCGGCCGGATCCCCCCGGTGGGGCAGAACCGCACCTCGGGCAGCGGCCCGCCGAGCGCCTTCAGGTACGCCACGCCGCCGGCCGGGACCGCGGGGAAGAACTTCACCTCGGTCAGGCCCCGCTCGGCGAGCGCCATCACCTCGGAGGCGGTCGCCGCGCCGGGCAGGTACGGCACGCCGGAGCCCGCCATCGCGTCGAGCAGCGCCGGGGTGGCTCCGGGGCTGACGAGGAACCGCGCCCCCGCGTCCACCGCCGCGGTGACCTCGGCCGGGGTGCGCACGGTCCCCGCGCCGACCACCGCACCCGGCACCTCGGCGGCGATCCGCGCCACCGCCTCCAGCGCGCAGGAGGTGCGCAGCGTCACCTCGATGGCAGGCAGACCCCCCGCCACCAGCGCCTGGGCCATCGGCACGGCGGTCGCCACGTCCTCCACCACGACGACGGGGACGACGGGTGCCAGGTCGAGAACGCTCACTGCGCGGTGCTCCTCGTTCGTGGGGACGCCGCCGGTCCGGCGGTCCCCGGGGACGGTGGGCCGGCCGGCGGCGCGGGTGACGCCACACGGTCGGCGTAGCCGGGCTTCGGGCCGGGCCGCTGGTCGGCGAACTTCTGGCCGAGCCAGGCCGTCGCGCCGGTCAGCGCGGGCTGCCTCGCCACGATGGCCGTCGTGGAAATGCCGGTCAGGTACCCCGACAGCACGAGATTGGCCTCGAAGCGGCGCCGGAAGTCGCTCTCCCGTATGCGCCGGACGATCCGCGGCACGATCCCACCCCCGAGGTACACCCCGCCGTGTGCGCCGAGCGTCAACGCGACATTAGCCGCAAAGCTCCCCAGTAGCCCACAGAACACCGAAACGGTCTGTGAGCATAGTGAATCATCCACCCGTGCCACGATCTCGGCGGCCGGCAGCGGCGCCACCGCGACCCCCTCGACCAGCGCCAGCCCGTGCCGCAGCCGCTCCAGACCGGGCCCGGACAGCAGGTGCTCGGCGTCCACGAACGCCATGCCGTCGGAGCGCAGGGCCCGGACCACCTCGATCTCCAGGTCGGTCACGGCCGGCGCCGACACGTGGCCGCCTTCTCCCGGCACCGGCACCCAGCCCCCGCGCGCCGGCACCAGCCCCGCCACGCCGAGACCCGTGCCGGGCCCGAGCACGGCCTTCACCATGCCGGGTGCCGGGACGGGACCGCCGAGGGACGCGAGGTCCTCCTCACCGGTCAGCCGCGGCAGCGACAGCGCAAGGGCCTCGAAGTCGTTGAGCAGCTCGACGTGCGGGATGCCGAGCCCGGCCACCGACCCCGACCACCCCGCGTTGGTCAGCCGGTACCGGTCGCGGTGCACCGGCCCGGCGATCGCCAGGCACGCCGCCTCCGGCCGCACGCCCCCGCTGTGCGTCCGCAGGTACGCGCGCACGGCGCCGTCCAGACCGTCGTACTCCGCCACCGGCAGCACGGCCACCGACTCCGGCCGTCCCTGCGGCGCCGTCACGAGCCCGAACCGCGCGTTGGTCCCGCCGATGTCGGCCACCAGCCACGGCGCCGCCGCCGACGGCGGCGCGATGCCGCTCACGCGCGACCCTCCGCGAACTCCGCCGCGCGACGACCCCGCGCGCCTTCCGTGAGGACCCCCCGCGCACCGATCCCGGATCCCCGGCCTCCGCGCGTCCCGTCACCGGATGCCTGGCTCTTTCGCGTCCCGTCCCCGGTACGCAGGCTCATGCCGCCGGCGTCGTCGCGCGCCACCGGCAGACCGCCGAAGGTCGCGGTCTCCGCGCCACTCAACGCGAAGACCCCGGCACCCCGCTCCGGCGGGGCCGCCATGCGGCGGAACGCGGTGAAAAGCTCGCGTCCCGTCCCCACCCACTCGTCGTCGGCCAGGGGACGGCCCGCCGGGGTGCGGGAGGCCAGCTCTGCCTCCGGCACCAGCAGTTCCAGCGTGCCGGCCGCGGAGTCCAGCCGGATCGGGTCGCCGTCGCGCACCAGCGCGATGGGGCCGCCGTCGGCCGCCTCGGGGGACAGGTGGATGGCCGCCGGCACCTTGCCGGACGCGCCGGACATGCGGCCGTCGGTGACCAGCGCGACCTTCATCCCCCGGTCCAGGAGCACCGCGAGCGGCGGCGTCAGCTTGTGCAGTTCCGGCATGCCGTTGGCGCGCGGCCCCTGGTAGCGGATCACCGCGACGAAGTCCTGGCCGTCCAGTGCGCCTGCCTCGAACGCCGCGAGCAGTTCCGCCTGGTCGTCGAAGACCTTGGCGGGGGCCTCGATCACCAGGTGCTCGGGCTTGACCGCCGACACCTTGCTGACCGCGCGGCCGAGGTTGCCGTGCACAATGTGGATGCCGCCGTCGGCGGAGAACGGCTCGGCCACCGGCCGCAGCACGTCGAGGTCGGCGCTCACCCCCGGCGCCTCGGCCCATACCGGCGCGCCGCCGCTGAGAGTGGGACGTTCGCGGTAGCGGCCGAGGCCGCGGCCCGCGACGGTCAGCACGTCCTCGTGCAGCAGCCCGTTGTCCAGCAGGTCGCCGATCAGCACCTGCATGCCGCCGGCCGCCTCGAAGTGGTTCACGTCCGCCTGGCCGTTGGGGTACATGCGGGTCAGCAGCGGCACATGCGCCGACAGCGCCGCGAGGTCGTCCCACAGCAGTTCGACGCCGGCCGCGGCGGCGATCGCCACCAGGTGCATGGTGTGGTTGGTGGAGCCGCCGGTGGCCAGCAGCGCCACGGCCGCGTTCACCACGGCCTTCTCGTCCACCACCTCGCCGACCGGGGTGTACTCCTCGCCGTGCGCGGTGATCTGGACGGCACGCCGTCCCGCCGCGGCGGTCAGCGCGTCCCGCAGTTCGGTGCCGGGGTTGACGAACGTCGAGCCCGGCAGGTGCAGGCCCATGACCTCCATGAGCACCTGGTTGGAGTTGGCCGTGCCGTAGAAGGTGCACGTGCCGGGGGAGTGGTAGGACTTCGCCTCGGCGTCCAGCATCTCGCCGCGGCCGATCTTGCCTTCCGCGAACGCCTGGCGGGCCCGCGCCTTGACCTTGTTCGGCAGCCCGGACGGCATCGGCCCCGCGGGGACGAACAGCGCCGGCAGGTGGCCGAAGTGCAGCGCGCCGATCAGGAGGCCCGGCACGATCTTGTCGCACACACCGAGCAGCAGCGAGGCGTCGAACATGTCGTGCGACAGCGCGATCGCGGTGGCCATGGCGATGACCTCGCGGCTGTACAGCGACAGCTCCATGCCGGGACGGCCCTGCGTGACGCCGTCGCACATCGCGGGGACCCCGCCGGCGAACTGCGCCACGCCGCCGGCCTCGCGCACCGCCGCCTTCAGCAGCGGCGGGTAGGTCTCGTACGGCTGGTGCGCCGACAGCATGTCGTTGTACGCCGACACGATCGCCACACCGGGCCGTTCCGCGCCGCGCAGCGCCAGCTTGTCGGCGGGGGAGCAGGCGGCGAATCCGTGGGCCAGGTTGGCGCAGCCGAGCGCGGTGCGCGCGGGGCCACGCTCACGGGCCTCGCGTGCCGCGGCCTCCACGCGCCGCAGGTAGGCGGCGCGGCTCCACCGGCTGCGTGCGGTGACGCGTGCGGTGACCTCCTCGACGACGGGGTTCACGGCAGGTTCTCCTCGTGCCGGGCCCGGCCGTGGCCGGGCGGTTCACGTGCGGGGTCCGGTCCGGCGGTGCCGGCCGGGTGCGTGCCGAGGCGGTGCCTTCCGTCGCCGGACACGCGCCGTTCGTCGGTGGTGGCGGGGGTTCGGGTACGGCACCGTTCCGAAGGATCGGCCAGTCACGGACAGACCGGACACTAGCCGTAACTTATGCCGGACACAAGCACAGTTTTGCCGATTGATATGAGCAACTTAGGAACTTTGCGTTACAAAAGTGGGTGTGGTTGACTTGTCCCCGTGCGGCGACGATCAGCGGCCACGCTGGCCACCAGCGGTGACGTGCTCGGCCTGATCAGGTCGGGTGAGGCGGTCACCCGCGCCGACATCGGCCGGGTCACCGGGCTGTCCCGGCCCGCCGTGGCCCTGCGGGTCGGCGAGCTGCTGGAGCACGGCCTCGTGGTCGAGGACACCGAGGGCCCTTCCACCGGAGGCAGGCCGCCGGCCCGGCTCAGGTTCGACGCGACCGGGGGAGTCGTGCTCGTCGCCTCGCTCGGCGCGGGACGCACGCAGATCGCGATGTGCGACCTGGCGGCCCGCGAGCTGGCCCGCACCGAGCTGGAGATCGACGTCGAGCGCGGCCCCGACGTGGTGCTGCCGCTGCTGATGGACCACTGGGCCGGCCTGCTCGGCGACCGGCCCCTGTCGTCGGTGCGCGGGGTCGGCATGGGGATGCCGGCGACGGTGGAGTTCGCCGCGGGCCGCGTCGAGAGCGCGCGCGTCATGGCGAGCTGGACCGGCGTGATCATCCCGCCGATCGTCGCGGCACGCTACCCGGTGCCGGTGTTCGTCGACAACGACGTCAACGTGATCGCGATGGGGGAATACCGCGCCGCGTACGCACCCGAGGTCGACGACCTGCTGTTCGTGAAGGTCTCCACCCGCATCGGCGCCGGCGTCATCGCCGGCGGCGGCATCCTGCGCGGCGCGCTCGGCGCCGCCGGCGAGATCGGCCACATCCCCGTGCGCGACGGCGGCGGCGTGCTGTGCAGATGCGGCAACATCGACTGCGTCGACTCGGTGGCCAGCGGCACCGCCATCCTGCGCGACCTGCGGGCCCGCGGACGCGAGGTCTCCTCACTCGCCGACGTCGTCACGCTGGTGCGCGCCGGTGACGCCGAGACCATGGCGGTGGTGCGCCGCGCCGGCCGCCTCCTCGGCGAGGTGGTGGCGAGCGCCGTCAACCTGCTCAACCCCGCCGTCGTCGTCCTCGGCGGCGACGTCACAGAGAGCTTCCAGCCCCTGGTGTCGGCCGTGCGCGAGGTCGTGCACCGCCGCTCCACGGCCCTGGCCACCCGCAGCCTGCGCGTGGAGCGCACCCGCCTCGGCCCGTCCGCCGGCATCGTCGGCTGCGCGCTCATGGTGATCGACCACATCCTCGCACCGGAGGCCGTGGACACGGCGCTACGGTCGGCGGCGCTCGTGGGGGCAGAGCATGGCGGCCAGCGCGCGCTCCAGAGCGTGCGGGGTGGTCACCGGTGAGGGCCACGGCAGGCGGATGAGGGTGGGGTCCTCGACGCCGGAGCGCACGGTCACGCCGTAGCGGTCCAGCTCCCACAGCCACGCGTCCCGCACCGGGTGGCCGAGCAGGACGGCGAGCGCGCCGTGCAACTGCTCGCGATGAGACCCGTTGACGTGCGCCAGCATGCGCTCGGCCGCCTCCAGCAGCGGGTCGGGACCGGTGCCGAAGTAATCCTCGGCGTCCAGCATGCCTGACTCCTGGCCGGTCAGGTAGATCACCTGTGCGACGTCCACCTGGAACAGCCGTGGTCCCGCCGGGTCGTTCTCGACGGCGGCGAACAGGGACTCGTCGGGACAGCGCGCGGCGACCGCCACCGCCGCGGCCCGCAGGCCCGCCTCCGGTACGGCCTCGGCCCAGCCCTGGATCTTCAGCAGGCCGCGAGGGTGGTCGATCCCGGCCAGAGCGCGGGTGGCGGTGAGGTCCACGGTCACCACGGCCTCGTCCCGCAGGGTGTGCAGCGGCTCGCCGGGCCGGACCAGCAGCAGGGGACGGCCGGCCTCGTCCACCGCGCCGCGGGCCGTGTGCGCGGTGCCGTCCAGGGAGACGTGGGTGGGTGCGGCGGTCAGGGCCAGGCCCCGGACGCGCTCGGAGATCGGCGGGACCGTGACGTGCATGGTGATGCTCCTGGTTCTCGTCGCGGGTGGTCCCGCGGCCACGTCGGCACTGATGTTAGGGTTACCTAAGTAAGGCTTACCTAACCACAGTGAGGTGATCGTGCGCTACACCGGTCCCAAGGTGCGGCTGTCACGCAGAGCAGGGGTCCCGCTGACCCGCAAGGCCGTCCGCTACTTCGAGGCGCGGCCCTACCCACCCGGCGAGCACGGCCGCACGACCAGCCGCCGCACGGCCGGGGACTACGGCGTGCGCCGGCTGGAGAAGCAGAAGCTGCGCTGGTACTACGACGTGTCGGAGAAGCAGATGCGCCGGTACTGGGCCCTCGCGCGGCGCCGGCCCGGCAGGTCCGGGGCCGAGCTGGTGGCCATCCTGGAGAGCCGCCTCGCGTCGCTGGTGCTGAGAGCCGGGCTCGCGCCGTCCATCTACGCCGCACGCCAGTACGTCGGCCACGGCCACATCACCGTGGACGGCCGCAAGGTCGACATCCCGAGCTACCTGGTGCGACCCGGCCAGGTGGTGGCGGTCCGGCCGAAGTCGCGCGCGATGCAGCCGTTCGTCGCCGCCGCCGAAGGCGTGCACGCCGACGAGGTCACCGCGCCGTACCTGACGGCGGACCTCGCGAACCTGACCTTCACGCTCACCGCCAAGCCGGAACGCGCACAGATCCGGCTTCCCGTCGACGAACAGCTCGTCGTCGAGCACTACTCGCGCTAGCCGCGCGCCTTTCGACGGTGCGTGGTCCCCGCCGGGCCGGGACCGAGCGCTTCCCGCCGTTCCGGGTCACCGGGGAGGCCCGAACGGCTCGATCGGCGGGTCGGAGTAAGGGCCGCCGCCGGGGGGTGCGGCGCGGCGCGCGGCGGGTTCGGTGACCCGCAAGGCGTACAGGCCCTGGCCGGGGTCAAGGGGGACGAGGCCGTAGGCGTCGTCCACTTCCTCCTCGGTGAGGCCGAGCTCGCGCCGAGCGTCGGCCAGGGTCGCACCGGTCGGCAGATGCACGGTGATCAGGACCATGGCACCACGTTACGTGATCGCCACGCCACGGTCCGGCCGTGACGGTACATGACCACCCGCCACGCCACGGTCCGGCCGGGACGGCGGGTCGGCATGCGGCACGTCACGGCCCGGCGATGCGACGCGGGATCAGTGGACGAACGCCGACGCGCGGCGTTCCAAGGCGGCGAGGAGCGCGACCGGGTCGGTGATGCCGTATCCGTAGTCGTAGTCGTAACCCACGTCGCTGCGGTCCTCGGCGGTGCGTTGCAGGAGGGCACGCAGTTGCGCCGGCGGCAGGACCGAGGCGGGCCAGCGGGTGCGGACGGCGGCCACCAGGCCGGCCGCCACGGGGCAGGCGGCCGAGGTGCCGGAGTCGGGCTTGCCGTCGCCGAAGGCCTCGGAGCCGGCGAAGTGGGTGTAGGCGCAGATGTCGGGCTTGCGGTCGCTGAGCCGGCCGGGACCCTGCGAGGAGTAACCGACGCGCCGGCCGTTGGTGTCGACCCCGCCGATGGACAGCGCCTGCGGGTGGGAGTTGGCGCCGACGATGGGCCGTCGCGGGTAGGCGCAGCGCGCGTCGCGGCACTCGGCCCCGCAGTTGCCGGCCGCGAACAGGATGTCGGCGCCGGCCTGCGCGAGGCTGCCGACGATGATGTTGAACGGGTGCGCGGGGTTGTCGGAGTAGTTGCCGGGCCGGCCAGGCGGCAGGTCCCACAGCGGGGAGAACGACCCCCAGCTGTTGCTGACCACCAGGGCCCGCCGGTCCTCGGGCTGCGCGTCGAGCACCGTGCGCAGGTGCGCGAAGGCGGCGACGGCGTCGGACAGCAGGCCGTCCATCACCGTCTCGCCCTTGCGCCGCGACAGCAGCACAGGGACGTCGATCACCGAGGCGCGCGGCGCGCAGATCAGCGCGTCGAAGGCGCACATCGTGCCGTGGTCCACCTCGAACGCGCCGGGCCTGCCCTCGACACCGGCGGGGTTCCAGCTCCGCTCGTGATCGATCACGCACTCGCGGCCGATCTTGCGCGTGACGTGCGCCGCGTTGACGCCGGTGTCGCAGACGGCCAGCGCCACCCCCGTGCCGTCGCACCCCTCGGCGAGCAGCTCACGCACCGCCATCAGCCGCTCGACGTCCTGCCAGGACCCCACCGGCGGGGAACCGCCACATGTCAGCGTTGTCTCGATCACCGGGTCGGCGTACACCCCGACGACGTCGCGGTGCCGCGTGTGCAGCATCGCCATGCGCGTCGTGCTCTCGTCGTCGGCGATCTCGCCGCGCACCAGCACCGACGCCTCCTCGGCCGCCATGGAGAAGACCAGCGGCTGGTGCAGCGACAACGGGTCGCCGTCCGGCGCGGCGGGCCGCGCGCGGGGCACCACGACCGGCGTGAAACCGAGGTCGAGGTCGACCCCCGGCAACTCCCCGGCCACGTCGGCGGTGGTCGCCGTCATGCCGGGGGTCGCCACCGCGGTGACGAGATCGGGATCGGGACGCAACTGGATCAGGACCCGCATGAGGACACCACCTCGAAGAGACGACGACGCGAATCCCACAACCGTGCCGTACGTATTCCGGCCCGTCTACCAGCAGAAATACCGTGTGCACCGCCATTTCCCCACGATTGCCACAAAGTCGATGTGGTCAATTTCCGGCGGACGGCCGGGATCACGCGCGGCCACCGCGATGTAAGTTTCGCGGCTCTCCGGCGGACAGAGATCGATGACGCGCAGTGACCGGCCGGAGCCACCGCGACTCACCTCCGCAGGCTTCCCGAGCGGGGGCCTTTTGACTACGTTGTCACCCGTGATCGCCGTTGACACCCCACCTCACCCTGACTCCGGTGCCGCGCGGGCACCCCGGCTCGCCGTGCGGCCGAGGCTGGTGGTGGCCAGCGCGTTCATGTTGTTCCTCGAACTGGCCCTCATCCGCTGGACCGGTTCCAACATCGTGCACCTGAGCTACTTCACGAACTTCGTGCTGCTCGGGTCCTTCCTCGGCATCGGGCTCGGGTTCCTCAGGGCGGGACGCACCACGCGGCAGCCGTACTACTCGCCGCTGGTGCTGGCCGCGCTCGTGCTGATCGTGCTGCGGTTCCCCGTCACGGTGAACCGCGAGGCCGAAGGCATCCTGTACTTCACCAGCCTGTCCACGAGCGGCCCGCCGGCGTGGGCCATCCTGCCGGTCATCTTCGTGGCCGCCGCGGTCGTGCTGATGGGCCCGGCCGAGATGGTCGGCCGCTGCTTCACCGAACTGTCCCGGCTCGACGCCTACCGCTACGACCTGATCGGCAGTCTCACCGGCATCGTGCTGTTCTCCGCGCTGTCGTTCCTGAGCGCGCCGCCGGTCGCCTGGGGCCTCATCGTCGCCGTCGCCTACGGTGTGCTGCTGCAGCCGAGGTCGCTCGGCCGGTACGTCGGCCTGGTGACGGTCCCCTCACTGGTGATCGTCGGCGCGCTGGCCTTCGAGACGCTCAACGCCGGCGCGCTGTGGTCGCCGTACTACAAGGTGACCCACAAGTTCTTCGCGGTCGGCGACGTGCCGATCATGGACATCCAGGTGAACGGCATCCCGCACCAGCAGGCCATCCCGGCGCGCAACCGCCTGGAGTGGGAACGCCAGTACGCACTGCCGTACGAGCGCACCGCCGTCGGCACGCAGGGCCGCCTGGACGACGTGCTCATCGTCGGCGCCGGCAGCGGCACCGACGTCGCGATCGCGCTGTCCAAAGGCGCCAAGCACGTCGACGCGGTCGAGATCGACCCCAAGCTGCGTGAGCTCGGCTTCAAGAACCACCCCGACCGGCCCTACAGCGATCCCCGGGTCACCACGCACATCACCGACGGCCGCGCGTTCCTCGAACGCACCGACCGCAAGTACGACCTGATCCTGTTCGCGCTCCCCGACTCGCTGACCCTGGTGTCCGGCGCCAGCTCGCTGCGCCTGGAGAGCTACCTGTTCACCGAGGAGTCCATGCGCGCCGCGCGGAACCACCTCAAGCCCGGCGGCGCGTTCGCGATGTACAACTACTACCGCGAGCTGTGGCTGGTGGACCGGCTGGCCTCGACCGCCGAGGCGGCGTTCGGCCACAAACCCTGCGTGGACGAGGTCGGCGCGGGACGGCAGGCCGTGATCACCGCCGGGTTCACCCCGGACGCGCAGGTCTGCCCGAGCACCTGGCTCGGCGCGAGCGCCGGCACCCCGCCGCCGGCGGTGGACGACCGGCCGTTCCTCTACCTGCACGGCAGGGACATCCCGTCCATCTACCTGATCGCGCTCGGGCTGATCCTGCTGGTCAGCGTGCTCGCGGTCCGTGCGGTCGCCGGGCCGTTCCGCCGGATGCGGCCGTACGCCGACCTGTTCCTGCTCGGCGTGTCGTTCCTGCTGCTGGAGACCAAGAACATCACCGGTTTCGCGCTGCTGTTCGGCACCACCTGGGTGGTGAACGCCGTGGTGTTCGCCGGTGTGCTCGTGGCGGTGCTCGCCGCCGTCGAGGTGACCCGGCGGTTCAGGACGCCGTCACTACCGGTGATGTACGGCATCCTGTTCGGCGGGCTGGTGCTGGCGGCGCTCGTGCCGAACTCGTGGCTGCTCGGTCTTCCGCTGCCGCTGCGGGCCGTGTGCGCGGTGGTGGTGGCGTTCCTGCCGATCTTCGCGGCCAACGTCGTGTTCGCCAAACGGTTCAACGACACCGCCGACGCCACCACGGCGTTCGGCGCGAACCTGCTCGGCGCGATCCTCGGCGGCTGCCTGGAGTACCTGTCCCTGGTGATCGGCTACAACGGCCTGCTCATCGTCGCCGGCCTGCTCTACCTCGGCGCCTTCGCTCTCATGCCCCGAGGGACCAAAGCGGTGGCCTAGCCCGTGACACGAGAAAGGGCCCGGTGACCGGAGGCGGTCACCGGGCCCTTTCGTGCCGGAGGTCGTCGCGTCCCCCCGCCGGGGGTGTCGCGTCTTCGCCCTGAGGGCCGTCCCGTCAGAACCCGCAGGACTCGGCGAGGGACTTGGCCCCTTCCTTCTTGCCCTGGTCGTTCGGGGTCGGGGTGCGTGACGGTGTGGCGGTCACGGCGCGGGACGGGGTGGGGGACGGGCCGCTCGCGGACGGGTCCGCGGTGCCGGACCCCGACGGGGTGGCGGTCACGCCGGCGGCCAGCGGGGGCCGCGCGGTGCGGGCCGACTCGCGCAGCGCCTGCGAGGTGAGGCGGCGGATCTTGAGCCAGTCCGCCGAACCCGGCCAGATGGTCGGCGGCACGAACTGCAGGCTGGTGATCCTCGCGTCCTTGACCTTCAGCGCCAGCGGCACCAGGTGCTCGATCAGGTCGCGGGGGATGTCGGTGCGGAACAGGTGCCGGGTCGCCGAGGCGATCTTGCCGAAGTTGGCCAGCACCACGCTCGGCGTCGCCTGGTCCAGCAGCGCACCCATGACGCACCGCTGGCGTGACATGCGCGAGAAGTCGTCGCTGTTCACCCGGGACCGGCCGTACCAGAGCACGTGCTCGCCGTCGAGCTTGCGGTACCCCGCCTTGATGGTGCCGGCCGTGCCGAAGTGGCCGCCCCACTTGATGTCCTGCTCGACCCGGATGCGCAGGCCCCCGATGGCGTCCACCAGCGCCGCGAAGCCGTACATGTCGACGATCACGTAGTAGTCGATGCGCAGGCCGAGGGTGTGGCCGATCGCGGCCTTGAGCTCCCGCGGGCCGTGTCCCTTGCCGAGGTGGTCCTCGGCGTACTGCCACACCTCGTTGAGCAGGCCCTGGCCGGAGTCACCGGTGAAGCCCTGCGGGAACCGCTCCGCCAGCGGGTCGCCCTTGGGGAAGCGCACGAACTGCAGGTTGCGCGGCAGGCCGAACATGACCGAGTTGCCGGTCCGCACGTCCACGCTCGCCACCGTCATGCTGTCGGTCCGCACCCCGGTGCGGTTGCCTGCGGCGTCGCCGCCGATGAGCAGGAAGTTGACCCGGCGCTGTCCGTCCCACGGGTCCTCCTGCCGGATCGGGGAGGCCGCCGCCGGGTCGTCCGGCTCGCTCGGGAACACCGCGTTTGCGGTGTTGCGCAGGGTCATGACGCTGCCGGCGGTCAGCGCGAACGGCGCCATCACCCCGACGCACAGCACGCCGACGACGATGCCGGAGATGACCTGGCCGGTCTGCGGCAGCCGGTCGGGCCCGAGCGCGACGTAGGAGGTGATCAGGAGCGCGAACCACCCGAGCGCGCCGAGACCCGCGACCGCCATCAGGCCCACCAGTGTGCTGTCCTTGGCGGCGAACCCGAGGTCGGACCGGATGAGCAGCGCGAACCCTCCCGCGGCCAGCAGCAGCGCCGCGAACGCGCCGAGCAGGATGTACCCGGTGCGCCGCCGTCCGGCGCGCAGGTGCGCCGCACCCGGCAGCAGGGCCGACAGCAGGGTCCAGCCGATGATGCCACCCGTCGTCAGCGGCTTGGCGAAGCGCGGCCCCCTCGGGGTGCGCGGCGCACGTGAGGGAGGTGGCGGGGACTCGGGCCGGTCCTTGTCCGGCGGTTCCCCCGCCGCCTGTCCCGGCCGGTCCCGGCGTTCCTCGTGACCGGCCGTTCCCCCGGCCGGCTCCTGTGGTCCGGCCGGGGCGGATGGCTCCGAAGTCCCAGGTGACTCGGCTGTCCCAGGTGTGCTGCCCCCTTCGCCGGCAGCCTCCCGGGTGGTGCGGCCACGAGGCGTGCTCACAAGCGCTCCCTGCTGACTGTCCGATTCCAGCCGCCCACCAGGCGAAACGCCTCTCGTCGGCCCCCCGTGGTCCACGGAATTCCAGGATTCTAACCCCCATACCTGGACATCAAAGACCCAAACCCAATATCAGGAAATCAAGCGGTGACAAGTGGCTTACGGGGACATGACACCGTACCCCGCCTCCTGGCCCGCGCCACGACGACGTTCCCGCCGGTCACAGCACCAGGCGGCCCGTCAGGACACCGTCGAGGCGGGGGCCAGCCAGGTGTTGCACTGCGCGACACGGGTCCGCTCGTACCCCTGCTTGAACCACCGGCCGCTGTTGGCCGGTGAGCCGTGGTCGCGCGGACGGCCCGGCCAGTCGCCGACGTTGGAGAAGAAGTAGTACAGGGTGCCGCGGCGCGCCGGCGGGATCGGGTAACTGGCGGCGACCGACCGCATCCACAGACCGCCGAAGCAGTTGGCCTGCAACTCGAAGCGGCGGCTCAGCGCCAGCCTGCCGCTGGTGGAGCGCGCGTCGAGGTGCCTGCGCCACCAGGAGTCCGACAGGCCCGACAGGTACTGCACGTGGTGACCGTACTCGTGGGCCATCATGCCGGTGATCGCGCCGTGCCAGCTCGACAGCGACCCGTACCCCTGCTGATTACCGCGTCCGCGCGCGATCGGCGACGTCGCGGCGTAGATGGTGGTGTTGCGGGGACAGTAGTACGGCACGATGCTGCCGCGCTGAGGGAAGTCGCCGCACGCGCCGCGGCCGCCGCGCGCCTTGACCGCGTACCCCGGCGGCGCGAACGGGATGCCGGCCTTGCGCAGGGCCGGGGCCCAGGTGCGTCCCATGCACTGGCCGGTCCGCAGGATCAGGTCCTTCAGCTGCGCGTCGTCGTAGATGTCGGTGGCCCTGGCGCGGCACGACTGCCGTGGCAGCCCCGTGATGAGGTACACCGAGTTGCGGGTCAGGGTGGTGTTGCGCACGGGAACCGTGACCGGTGGCCGCGCGTCCCGTGTGGGGGTGGCGCGCGGCCGGGTCGCCACCGGGTCGGGCCGCTCGCTGTGGCTCGGCCGGTCGCTCGAGTCGGGCCGGTGGCTGCGGGAGGCGTCCGGGTCGTACGTGGGGATCGCCACCGGCGACGGCGGTTCGGACAGGCGCGCCTTGGACAGCAGCGCCGAGCCGATGACCAGCAGGACGAACACCACCGCCACCGACCCGAGCAGCCCGGCGATCACCGTGCCGGCCCCCGACCGCCGCTTCGGCGGCCGCCACCCGTGCGGCGTCCCCGGCCCTCCCCACCCCGGCGGCGGCGGTAACGGCCCCCGGCCCGGCCCCGGCGGCGGCGCGTACGGCCGTCCCGGCCGCGGCGGTCCCGGCACCCCCGGTCCGGGGTACGGCCGGCCGGCCCCGGCCGGCGCCTGGCCGGGCCCGTACGGCCCCGGCCCCTGCGGCGGCCCGTACCCGCCTGGTGGCGGCCCTTGCCGCGCGGGTCCCTGCTGCGCGGGTCCCTGCGGCGCGTACGGCGGCCGGTACGCCGGCGGCGCGGGGGCCGCGTGGCGTGCCGGTGGGGGAGGCGGAGCGGGATACGGCCGCGGAGGAGCACCCTGCGGGTACGGTTGCGGTGGCTGGTGACCCTGCGGGCCATGCGGGTCGTGTGGGCTTTGTGGGTTGTGTGGGTTGTGCGGCCCCTGCGGGTTGTGCGGCCCCTGCGGGTTGTGCGGCCCCTGCGGGTTGTGCGGCCCCTGCGGGTTGTGCGGCGCCTGCGGTCCCGGTCCGCCATGAGGTGGAGCGTCCTGCGGCGGTCCCGGGAGGGGATACGGCCGGGTCGCGGACGGCGGCACCCGGCCGCCGTGCGGCGGTCCGTAGGGATGTCTGCCGCCGGCCGGTGGGTGCGCTCCGTTGTCGGTCATATCCGGGCCCCCTTAAACAGCCTCAATGGGCCGCGCCGAACTCCCCCGTCACAAGATCCCCATCTTCCCGGATTTAGGGCAGAACTTTACTCATTTCTCTATAGTCACGGATGTCGCTGTATCTGGTCACATTCTGAAATCGTCCGAGGTGATCTCCGCGATGTTCCGGAATCGCCGTGGCTCTCTGCCCTAGCTTCATTGCCATGAATCTGCAGCAGCTCCGTTATGTGGTCGCCACTGCGGAGCACCGCACAATGACAGACGCGGCACGATCGCTGTACATCGCACAGCCCGCTCTCTCCCGTGCCATCCGCGATCTGGAACGGGAGCTCGGCATGACGCTCTTCGCCAGATCCGGCAGGGGAGTGGTCGTGACGGCCCAGGGCCGCCGCGTCGTCAAACTCGCCCGAGAGGCCCTCGACGCCGTCCACGAGATCGAGGCCCTCGCCACGCAGACCCATTCAGGCGGCGAGCTGCGCCTCGCGTCCCCGCCGAGCCTGGAACCGGTCCTCGCCGGCCGTCTGCTGCCCGCGTACGTCGCCGAGCATCCCGGCGTCCGCGTGCACCTGGTGCGGTGCGACGGCCGTGACGGCGTGGTCAACGCCGTACGCGAGCAGCGCGCCGACCTCGGCCTCACCGACCTTCCGGTCCCCGCCGACCTGGTCAGCCACCCCCTGGAACGGCAGGAGATCGTCCTGCTCTCCCCACCGGGGCTCGAACTGCCGGACACGGTGCCGATGATCCGCCTGAACGCCATGCGCCTGGTCCTGCCGCCTCCCGGCAGCGCGAGACGCCGCGAGTTCGAGCAGCTCTTCGCCACCTACGGCGTGCGGCCGGTGATCGCGGCCGAGATCGACGAACGCGGCTCGTGGCCGATGGCCATCCGCGCCTCGTCGGCGTCCATGCTGGGGTACCGCGGCATGGCCGAGCAGGCGGCCAAGGCAGGTCTGGTGGTCCGTTCCCTCGATCCCGCGCTGCGCCGCATCATCGCGCTGGTGCACGTGCGAAAGCGCCTGGCCGGCATGGCGCAGGACTTCTTATCGGTGGCCGAGAGCGGCACCTCGGCCTGACCGTTTTGGAGCGTTCCCGAGTGCGGGCCCCCTTCCGGCCCCGTACGTCACGGCCGTTCGCGCGGTGTGGGGCCGCGCGGCGCTTCCCCGGCCCGGCGTACGCTTGCGGTGATGCACACACCGCACACCCTGCGCCTGCGTGGCCGTGAGTTCCCTCCCGGAGCCTTCGCCGTCATGGCCGTGGTGAACCGCACCCCCGACTCCTTCTTCGACCAGGGCAGGACCTACGGCTTCGACGCCGCGCTCGCGGCGGTCGGCGACGCGGTCCGCGCCGGCGCCGACATCGTGGACATCGGCGGGGTCAAGGCGGGCCCCGGTGACACCGTGGACGCCGCCGAGGAGATCCGCCGGGTCGCCGGCCTGGTGGCGGCCGTGCGCGAGGCACATCCCGATCTGGTGATCAGCGTGGACACCTGGCGCGCCGAGGTCGGTGAGGTGGTCGCGGAGGCCGGCGCCGACCTGCTCAACGACACCTGGGGCGGCCCCGATCCCCGTCTGGCCGAGGTCGCCGCCGCGTACGGCATCGGCCTGGTGTGCGCGCACGCCGGCCGCGCCGAGCCTCGCACCCGGCCGCACCGTGTCGGCTACGACGACGTGGTGGCCGACGTCGTGGCGCACGTCACCGCGCTGGCCGAGCGCGCCGTCGCCGCCGGGGTGCGTGCGGACGCCGTGCTGATCGACCCCGCGCACGACTTCGGCAAGAACACCTGGCACTCCCTGGCGGTGAGCCGCCGCCTGCACGAGCTGACCGCCACCGGCCTGCCGGTGCTGGTGGCCGTCTCCAACAAGGACTTCGTCGGCGAGACCCTCGGCGGGCTGCCGGTGACCGAGCGCCACGCCGGCACGCTCGCCACCCTCGCCGTCTCCGCGTGGCAGGGGGCACGCGTGTTCCGGGTGCACGACCCCGCGTCGGCCCGCACCGCGCTGGACACCGTCACCCGCCTGCGCTCGCTCAGCCGTACAGCGCCGACAGGAACCTGATCAGGACGGCCTCCCTGGTCGCGGCGGGGAGCGCGTCGAGCACGGTGTTCACCACAGCCATCTCGGGCTGTCCCGAGCCGCCGAGCTCCACCCCCACCGACGCCGCGAGCTCGGTGAACGTCGCGTCGTCGAGCGCGTCGAGGTCCAGGGACGCGAGGATCTCCGGCAGGCCCTCCGGCACGCGCGCGGGGCCGCGCTCGCGCGCGGCGCGCGCCGAGGCGGCGATCACCTCCAGCATGGCGTCCACCCCGGCGAGCGTCACACCGGTCACCGTGATGTGGAGGTTGGCCGGGATGCCGGCGTAGGAGAGCTGGGGCTGGAGGAACCAGCCGAGCTTGCGCGCCTCGTCCGCCAGCACGAAGACATCCACCTCGCCGTCCCCGGTGAACGCCACCAGCGACGACTCCGGCTCGCCGAGCACCCGCAGCCCCGGGATCTCGCCGATGCCGTCGATGAGGCGGCGCGTGGCGGTCAGGGTGTTCTTGGCGAGGTCGAGGTACCCGTCGCGGCCGAGCGCGTTGAGCGTGGCCCACGCACCGGCGAGCGGGCCCGCCGACTTGGAGCTCTGCACCGTCGCGTTGATGATCGTGTACCCGGGCCACGCGCCGGAGGCGAAGTACGCGGCGCGGCGCATCGCCGGGTCGGCGAACAGCACGACCGACGCGCCTTTGGGGGTGTACCCGTACTTGTGCAGGTCGCACGAGATGGACGTCACACCGGGGACCGACAGGTCGAACGGCGGCACCGGCTGCCCCGCCTCGGCCAGCCACGGCAGCAGCCACCCGCCGACGCAGGCGTCCACGTGGCACGGCACACCGCGCGCGGCGGCAGCCGCGGCGATCTCCGTCACCGGGTCCACCACCCCCTGCGGGTACGACGGCGCCGACGCCACCACCAGCACCGTCGCCGGCGTGATCGCCGCCGCCGTCGCGTCCGGATCGGCCCGGAACGTCGCCGCGTCCACCGGCACCGCCACCACGTCGAGCCCCAGGTAGTGCGCCGCCTTGCGGAACGCCGGATGCGCCGTCACCGGCACCACGATCTGCGGCCGGCCACGTCCGTGTTCCCGCGGCGGTGCCATGGCGGCGCCGGCCGCGTCCGCCGTCCCCTCCACGGGCCGTCCGCCACCGGCCCGCCACGTGTCACGTGCCGCCTTGACCGCGAGCATGATCGACTCGGTGCCGCCGCTGGTGAAGATCCCCGGCGTCCCCGGACCGCCGCCGAGCAGGCCGGCGACCGCGCCGACGACCTGCCGCTCCATCGCCACGATGCTCGGGAACGCCGTCGGGTCGAGGGTGTTCACCTCCAGCATCCGCGCGTACGCCCCGGCCGCCGCCTCGTGCACCTCGGCGCGGCCGGTGTCGTACACGTAGGCGGTGACCTTGCCACCGCGCACCTGCAGGTCGTCCCGCCGCAGCCGCTCGATCTCGGCGAGCAGTTCGCCGGCGGACCGGCCTTTCTCAGGAAGCACTGGCCCTCCACACGCTGGTGACGAATCCCCTTATGAGATCACATGTCACCACGGAAGAGGCAGCGTGGACGAGCCTGTGCCTCCCTCTCACGGAGGTACCAGGAGAAGATCATCTGTGGTCCTCCGGTAAGGCGTGACGGCGGTGGTCAGGCGAGCGGAAGCACGACGACGGCACGCAGGCCGGGGCCGGCGTCCTCCAGGCGTACCGAGCCGCCGTGCGCGCGCACCGTCTCGCGGACGATGGCGAGGCCGAGCCCCGCGCCGCCGTCGTCCCTGCTGCGCGCGTCGTCCAGGCGGGTGAACCGGTGGAACACCCGCTCGCGGTCCGCCTCCGGCACTCCCGGCCCGTCATCGGTGACCACGAGCACGGCCCGGTCCCGCGCGCGCAGCTCCACCGTCACCCGCGAGCGCGCGTGCCGCACGGCGTTGTCCAGCAGGTTGACCAGCACCCGCGTGAGGTCCATGGCGTCACCCCGCACCCGCGCGGGCTCCATCGCGCCGAGCGTCACCAGCGCGCCGTCGTACCGCTCGGCGGTCGAGGCGGCCAGGTCGGCGAGGTCGACCTCCTCCATGCGGTGCGGCCGGCGCCGCTCGTCCAGCCGGGCCAGCGTGAGCAGGCCCTCGGCGAGCCGGCTGAGCCGCATGGTGTCCTCCAGGACCCCCTCGGCGGTCTCCCGCCAGTCCTGGCCCTCGGGGTGGCCGAGCGCCACCTCCAGTTGCAGGCGGATGCTGGCCAGCGGACTGCGCAGCTCGTGCGCGGCGTCCGACACCAGGGCCCGCTGCGACGCGCCGGCCGCCTCCAGCCGATCCAGCATCGCGTTCAGGGTGGTCGCGAGGTCGTGCACCTCGTCGCGGGCCTCCGGCACGGGGAGGCGGCGGGCCCGCGCGGTGCCGCTGATCTCCTCGGCGCCGGCGCGCAGGGCCGCGATGGGCCGCAGCGTACGTCCGATGATCATCCAGCTCACGGCGGCCAGCAGCAGGAGCAGCAGGGGAGTGCCGACGACCAGTGTGTGGACCGTCGTGGAGATGCTGTCGGAGACGTCCTTGAACGACCGCGCGGCGATCACCGTGCGGCCCTGGTCGGCCCGCACGACGACCACGCGCAGCGGGCCGGGGATGCCGTACGGCCCGCCGTCCACGAACAACCCCCGGCCACCTCGCCGCGCGGCGCGGTCGCGCTCAGGCACCAGAGGCACCAGCCGGTCGGCCCCCGGCGTGACATGGGTGACGCGGCCACGCGCGTCGAGCACCTGCACGATCGTGCCGTCCGGCACCGTCACCGGGTCGTACAGCCGTCCCGCGTCGGCGAGCGCCGCGACGTCCCTGGCCCGCTGGTAGGCCACCTCGTCGGTGGAGGCGATCAGCGCGCGGCCGAGCACCAGCACCAGCAGCGCCGCCGCCAGCGCCAGCGCCACGGCGAGCACCGCCGACGCCGTCACCGTCAGCCGCAGCCGCAGGCTCCGCCGCCGCCACCACACCAGCGGCCCGGGCCACGCGGACCGCGCCGCACGCGGCGTGCCCGCCGATCCGGCGTCGCGATCCCGGCCGATCCGTCCGGCGTCCCCCGGCCGCTCGGCGCCGGCCGTCTCAGCCGCCATCGCCGGACAGACGGTAGCCCGCGCCGCGCACCGTGCGCAGCGTGGCGCGGCCGAACGGGACGTCGATCTTCCTGCGCAGGTAGCCGACGTACACCTCGACCACGTTGGGGTCGGTGTCGTAGGTGTCCCAGACGTGTTCGAGGATCTCGGTCTTGGACACCACCTCGCCGGGACGGCGCAGCAGGTACTCCAGCAGGCCGAACTCGCGCGGCGTCAGCTCGATCGGTTCCCCGCCGCGGCTGACGGTGCGGGCCGCCGGGTCCAGCTCCAGATCACCGGCGCGCAGCACGGCCGGACGGCGGCGCGCGCCGCGGCGCATCAGCGCGCGCAGCCGCGCCACCAGCACGACGTAGGAGAACGGCTTGGTGAGGTAGTCGTCGGCGCCGAGGTCCAGGCCGTCGGCCAGGTCGTACTCGCCGTCCTTGGCCGACAGCATCAGGATCGGCACCCAGTTCTCCTCGGCGCGCAGCCGCTCGCACACCTTGTACCCCGACAGCCCCGGCAGCATGATGTCCAGCACCACGACGTCGTAGTCGCCTTCCCTCGCCAGGTGCAGGCCGTCCTCACCGTCGTGCGCGAGGTCCACCGCGAACCCCTCCGCCTGCAGCCCGCGGCGCAACGCGGCGGCCATCCGCCTCTCGTCCTCCACGACGAGCACCCGCATGCGCCTGACCCTTTCCGCCGCCTTCGAACCTGTCCGTTCACATCTTGGCCCGGCGCGGCTGAGACGCGGCTGAGACACCGCTGAGAGGGCTCTCAGCTCGTCTCAGCTTCGGCACAGGGACCACCCGGCAGTCTGTGTCGTGTCCGCTCCGGACGACACCGGAGCGGCATAACGTTGAGGAGTGACATGCCGTACAACACGACACGCGCCATGAGGTGGGGTGTCCCGGTCGCGGCCGCCGCCGTCGCCGGCGCCGCGCTGGCCGCCGGGCCGGTCATCGCCGCCGTCCAGGGCGACCCCACGCTGCCTGAGCGTACCGCCGCGCAGCTCCTGGCCGAGGTCGCCAGGACCGCGCAGCGGGCCGGGCCCCCGGTCATGTCCGGCACCGTGGTCGCCACCACGTCGCTCGGCCTGCCGTCGCTGCCGCTTCCCGGCGGCACGAGCAGTTCACCGCTGGCGCTGCTGTCGGGTTCCCACACGGTGAAGGTCTGGTACGGCGGCGACGACCGGGTGCGGATCGCGCTTCCCGGCACGATGAGCGAGACCGACCTCATCGCCGACGGCAAGGGCCAGGCGTGGCTGTGGCGCAGCGACGCCAACACCGCGACCCGTTTCACCCTGCCGAAGCCCGCGGCCGGTCACCCGAGCCGGCCGCCGTCCTCGCTGGCACCCGCGCTGACCCCGGACGCCATGGCCGCCGAGGTGCTGAAGGCCGCCGAGTCCGGCGGCACGTCCGTCACGGTGGACAACACCCAGGCGGTCGCCGGCCGGTCGGCCTACCAGCTCGTGCTCACGCCGAAGCAGCCGGAGTCCCTGGTCAAGGAGGTCAGGCTCGCGCTGGACGGCGAGCGGTACGTCCCGCTGCGTGTCCAGGTGTACGCCAAGGGCACCACCGAGCCCGCGATCGAGGTCGGCTTCACCCAGGTGACGTTCACCGCTCCCGCTCCGGAGAACTTCGCCTTCACCCCGCCGGCCGGCGCCAAGGTCGAGCACAAGAGCTTCGGGATGGACGCGGCACCCGGTGGGCCGTGGGGGGACAAGGGGGGCCCGCCGTCGTCGGCCGCGAAGCTGCGGACGTTCGGCAGCGGCTGGGCCACCGTCGCCGAGCTGCCGTTCTCGGCGGCGGACCTCCCTCAGCCGTCCGCCGGTGACCGCCGTCCCGGCGGCGCCGACCCGTCCCAGGTCCTCGACGGTCTGCTCAAGACCGGCAAACCGGTCTCCGGCTCCTGGGGCAGCGGCCGGGTCATCCAGACCAAGCTGGTCACCGCCTTGATCACCGACGACGGCCGCCTGCTGTTCGGCGCCGTGACCCCGCAGGCCCTCACCGAAGCGGCCGGCCGAGGGTGACCACCACAACCGGCGAGGGCGCGCACCAGGCGGCGCACCCTCGCCCCACCTCCTCCACCGTCTGGGACACCGAACCCCGTGAGGCAGGCACTCCGTCCGGGAGGCAGACGATCGTGTCGCACGGCTTGACCGGGTCGCGCGAGACGGCGGCCACTTCCGGCGAGGGACACGCGATCGTGTCGCACGGCCTGACCAAGCGGTTCAGGAGCGGGCAGGTCGCGGTGGACGCGCTGGACCTGGTGGTGCCGCGGGGGTCGGTGTTCGGGTTCCTCGGGCCCAACGGCTCGGGGAAGACCACGACCATCCGCATGCTGCTCGGCCTGGTGCGGCCCACCGGCGGCGGGTGCGAGGTCCTCGGCCGGCCCATGCCGGAGGCGCTGTCGTCCGTGCTGCCGAAGGTCGGCGCCGTCGTCGAGGGCCCCGCGTTCTACCCCTACCTCACCGGTGAGGCCAACCTGCGGCGCTACGACGCGGCCGACCCCACGGCGGACCCGCGTACCGCGCGGCGCCGCGTGGCGGCCGCGCTCGACCGCGTGGGGCTCGGGGCCGCCGCGGAAAAGCGGTACAAGGCGTACTCGCTCGGCATGCGCCAGCGCCTCGCGCTCGCCGCCGCGTTGCTGAGGCCGCGCGAACTGCTCGTCCTGGACGAGCCCACCAACGGCCTGGACCCGCAGGGCACCAGGGAGGTACGCGCGCTGATCAAGGACATCGCCGCCGACGGCACCACGGTCTTCGTCTCCTCCCACCTGCTGTCGGAGGTCGAGCAGATGTGCACCGACCTGGCCGTCATGCGTACCGGCCGCCTGGTGGCGCAGGGCCCGCTCGGTGACCTGCTCTCCCGCCGCGCTCCCCGCATCCGCGTGGAGACCCCCCACGTCGCGCAGGCCGCGTCCGTGCTCGGCCACCTCGGCCTCACGGGCCTGCGCACCGAGGAGACCGAGGTCACCGCCGACCTCGGCGACCTGCTCCCCGAGCGCGTCAACGCCGCGCTCGTCGGCGACGGCGTCGCGGTCCGCGGCTTCGCCGTGCAGCGGCCGAGCCTTGAGGAAGTGTTCGTGGACCTGACCGGGGAGGGCTTCGATGTCGACGGTTGACACGACCACGCAGAGCGCGTCCATCCCACGCGCCGCGACCACCGGGACACCCGGCACGGTACCGGCGGACGCGCGGCGGACGCGGGAGGCGGACAGCACAATGGCGGCGCCGGGGACACCGAGGACAGCCGGCTCCGAGGCGCCGGGAACATCGGACCGGCCGGGGACGCCAAGGGGGCCGGGCCGGGTGCGCGCGGCGGCGCGGCTGCTCGGGTCGGAGGTCGGGCTGACGTTGCGCAGGCCGAGGAACCTGCTGCTGATCGGCCTGGCGTCGAGCGTGCCGGTGATCGTCGGCCTGGTGGTGCGGCTCGTGGGTGCCGACGGCGACGCTCCGGCGTTCGTCCTGCAACTCGGCGGGAACGGGCTGATGCTGACGTTCGCGTCGATGCTGCTGCTGGTGCAGATGCTGCTCCCGCTCACCGTCGCGGTCGTCGCCGGGGACTCGGTCGCCGGTGAGGCCGGCCTCGGCACCTTGCGCTACCTGCTCACGGCCCCCGCCGGCCGCACCCGGCTGCTCCTGCTCAAGTTCGCCAACGTCGCCGTCTACGCGCTGGTCTGCTGCGCGTCGGTGGCCGTCGTCGCACTGATCACCGGCTTCGTGCTGTTCCCCGTGGGTCCGGTGCAGCTGCTGTCCGGCGCGACCGTGCCGATCGCCGACGGCCTGCTCCGCGTCGCGATGGTCGTCGGGTACGTCACGCTCGGCATGGCGGCGTTCGGCGCCATCGGCATCGCCATCTCGACGTTCACCGACGTCCCGATCGGCGCCGTCGCGGCGAGCGTGGTCACGATCGTGTTCTCGCAGGTCATGATGCTGGTCCCGCAGCTTGAGCCGCTGCGTCCCTACCTGCTGACCACCTGGTGGGGCTCGTTCGACGGTGTGCTGCGCGACCCCATCGCCACCGATGTGCTCGGCCAGGGCCTGCTGGTCTTCGCCGCCTACACCTTCGTCTTCGGCGCGATCGCCTGGGCTCGCTTCACCGGCAAGGACATCACCGCCTGACCTGGCCGCATCTGGCCTGTGGCGCCGGTGGGGAGAGCGACCACGTCGTCTCCCCACCGGCGGCTCGCGAGGGTCAGGCCGCGGGGGTGCCGCGGCCTCTGCGCAGGGCCAGCGCGGCGACCACGAGGCCGATCACGCCGACGGCGAGGCCGATGCCGCCGAGCAGCCGGGCCGTGCCGTCGGAGGCCGCCGCGCTGTGCGCGGCCGGCTCGGCATGCAGGGTCGGGCCGTCGGACGCCGCCGCGGCGGCGGACGGGGAGGCGCTGTCGTGCGCCGCGCCGCCGTGCTCGTCCTCACCGGTGGCGGCGACGAGCTTCAGGGTCGGCACGGGATGCTCGGCCTCGGAGCCGTCGGACTTCGGCTCGTCGGCCCACTTGACGACCTCACCGCTCGAATAGGTCTGCGTCGTGGGGAACAGCAGCTGGTCGGTGTCCTCGGGGATGCCGCCGAGCGACACCTCGAACTCCTGGAACTGGTGCGGGTCGATCTTCCCGCCGGACCAGGTGATCTTGGTGACGGCCTTGGCGACCTCGCCGTACTTGGTCGTCACCGGCTTCGGCAGCTTGCCTTCGGTCACCTCGACCTTCCAGCCAGGCAGGGGACGGACCGACACGAACGGCAGCGGGTGGTCGACCGGGAACTCCACGACCAGCTTGGTCGTGGAGGCGTCGTCCCGCTCGTTGGGGACCCGGAAGGCGACCTTGCTGAAGCTGCCCTTCTGCACCGAGCCGGGCTGGATGGTGACGTGGGCGAGCGCGGGCAGGGCCAGGCCGACGGTGAGAGCGAGGGTGCCGGCGGCGACGGCGGCCACACGGCGCGCCGCGGAACGCAGGGACATCGAGAGGTCTCCACTTCGTACGAGAGGCAGGACCGGACGCGCGCCGGCGTCCGAAGAGGCAAGGCAGGGACAGGGGGACGCGCGGCCGTCGCCGTCACGCGGGCCGGGGGTCCGCGGGGGCATGGTGACCGGCGTCCTCGTCGCACCACCGGCGTACCGGCGCAGGCGCCGCCGGGGATCGCCAAGGAGCCGTCGCGGCCCGTCGTGCGGGCCGTGACTCACGGCAGTGGTGTCAGGGTGGTGTCAGAAGGCGGCGCGAAGCGGTGGGCCGCGCCTGCGCACGGCGTCGCGCAGTTCGCGGCGCGCCGGGGGGACCCGCAGGTGGCGGGGTGGCCGGGTCGCGTGGCGCTGCGGGGTCACCGTGGCGGCGGCACAGAGCACGGCCAGCACGCGGCGCAGGGCTCGCGTGGTCAGGGTGCCGACCCGGCGCAGCACCGACCACAGGGCCGACTCGCCTTGGGCCAGCCACCAGCCGGTGATGAGCGTGGCGGTGAGGTGGGCCAGGAGCATGCCGATGTCGACGCCGAGCCCGCCGCCGTGGGTGAGGTGCGCGTTCAGCGCGGGCCCGCCGGCGGACGCGCCGAGGAGCTGGTGCAGCGCCGTCTGTGTGCCGATCAGGAAGAGCGTGATGGTGAGCGGCGACCGCTCACGTCCGGCGGCCAGGGCCGCCAGCACGGCGACCGCTCCGCCGCCGGCGCACAGCGCGCGCCAGTCCGGCCCGCTGCCTCCCGCCACCCGGTGGCCGAGCACGGCGAGACCCACGCAGACGACCGTGAACGCGGCCGCCCGCGCGAGGCGCAGGGGGAGACGGGCATGCATGACGCCCCACATAGTGTCACGGCAGCCACACGCTTGTCCCTAGGCCGGCCCCGCGTATCCGCACCTCCTGGTGATGCCGGGGGTGAGGACAAGTGCCGGCTCGTTGCAACGTCTGCCGCTATGAGTGATTTGTCGCTACTGTTGCGCGCGACCGCAGCTTTCGTGAGGGGCGAGGTGGTGGCCATGCGGCACTTCCTGGGACTGCTGCTCGGCATCGTCATGAGCGCGGTGCTGACGGCCGGCGCGGGATGGGCCTCGCAGGACGTGGCACGCGGTCTGCTGAGCACCGCCGGCGGCGCACCCCCCGTGGACCCGGTGCGCGACACCAAGGCCCTGGTCGCGATCGGCGCCATGGCGGTGGCCGGGCTCCTGCTCGGCCTGGTGGTCGCCGGGAGGGTCTCGCCGCTCGCGACGTTCGTGCCGTCGATGGTGCTGCTGGCGTGGACGGTCATCTACGTGCTCGACGTCAACCGGGCCCTCGGCCTCGCGCCGACCGACCCCGGGCTCGACCCGAGGATCGTGCAGGCCGGCCGCGGCATGCAGGACCTGCTGGCCAAGGGGGTCTTCGCGATGCTCGGCATCGCGCTGTTCATCCCCGTGCTGATGCCGTCCCGCTGGGCGGGCCGCCACGCCGAGGAGCCGTACGAGGAGGAGTCGCAGGAGGCGGCGGGCTACTACTGAGCCTGTGACGGCGCGTTCCGTGTGTACAGGTGGGTGACCACGGCCTCGATGGTGGTCTCGGCGGGTGCGGTGGCCATCAGCGCGGGGAGGGTGCCGTCGAACGCCAGGCTGCCGTGGTCGATCAGCATGACGCGGCGGCACAGCCGTTCGATGTCGCCGAGGTCGTGTGTGGTGAGCAGCACGGTGGTGCCGCGCTCGGCGTTCAGGTCGCGCAGGAAGTCACGCACGGCGGCCTTGCTGACGACGTCGAGGCCGATGGTCGGCTCGTCGAGCACCAGGACCGGCGGGTCGTGCAGCAGGGCCGCGGCGATGTCGCCGCGCACACGCTGGCCGAGGCTGAGCTGCCGCACCGGTGTGTCGAGGAACGGCCCGAGCTCCAGCACCTCGCCGAGCTCCGTGAGTCGCCGCGCGAACACCTGATGATCTACTTTGTAAAGGTGCCGGATCAGGTGGAAGCTGCTGCGCAGCGGCAGGTCCCACCACAGCGTCGTCCGCTGACCGAACACCACGCCGATGCGCCGCGCCAGCGTGGTGCGCCGCCTGGACGGGTCGAGCCCCGCGACCCTGATGCGTCCGCTGGTCGGCGTCAGGATGCCGGTCAGCATCTTGATCGTCGTGGACTTGCCGGCGCCGTTCGGCCCGAGGTAGCCGACGAACTCCCCGGGCTCGACGCGGAACGACAGGTCGCGTACGGCGTGCACGACCCGCGTCTGCCTGCGCAGCGGCCCGGTCCGCCGCCGCACGGTGAACGAACGTCCCACACCGTCCAGCTCGATCATGGTCAGCTCCCCGTGGATCGGTAACGGCGGATCCCGGCACGCCACAGCAGCGCCGCCAGGGTCGCGAGGGCCAGCGCGGCGGCCGGGCTCATGAAGCGCAGCAGGTGCGGCAGCCCGAACGGGTCGGGCCGGTCCAGCACGTACAGGCCCGGCTGCCAGTTGACGAACGCGAGCGGCAGGACGAACGTCACCCCGCGCACCAGCTCGGCGCCGTACACGCTGAAGGGGTACTGGGTGAGCTGGCCGCCGCCGTAGGTGAAGGCGTTGGCGAGCTCTGGCGCGTCGGTCAGCAGGAACTGCAGCGCCGCACCGATGGTCCACACCGCTCCGAACAGCACGATGCCGCACACCACCATCACCGGGACCATCCAGGCGCGCTGCCACGGCACGTGCAGCCGGGGCAGCGCGACGGCCAGCACCACCGCCGCCTGCGCGACCCGGCCGGTGCGCTGCACGCTGAACCGGTCCACGGCCATCTGCACGAACGGGCTGACCGGCCGGATGAGCATGAGGTCGAAGGCCCCGGACCTGATCTGCTGGCCGAGCCGGTCGACGTTGCCGAACAACAGGTCCGCCAGCGCGAACGACACCCCCGCCGTGCCGTACAGGAACATCACCTCGTACAGGCTGAACCCGCCGAGCCTCTCGACGTGCGCGAAGATCACGACGATGGCCGCGACGTCCAGGCTCGTCACCACGAACGCGCCGACGATCATCATCACCATCGACGCGCGGTACTGCGCCGCCGCTCTGGTCCAGGCCGCCGCCAGCAGCACGTACGCGCGCACCGGGTTCATCGGCCGCTCACCCACCCTGGATCACGACCTTCCTGCGGGCCGCTCGCGTGGCCAGGGCCCCGAGGCCGAGCAGCGCCGCGGCCCACAGCGCCTGGAAGCCGAGCGCGGCGGCGAGGCCGGTCTTGCCGAGGAAGACGTCGGCGGGGACCTGGACCAGCGCGGCCCACGGCAGGACCCGTGCGACGTCCCCCAGCCAGCCGGGGAAGATCACCAGCGGCAGGATCATGCCGCTGAAGAAGGTCGTCAGGACCAGCGACAGCGACTGCACCCCCCGGTCGTCCAGGATCCAGCACGACGACAGCGCGATCAGGTAGCGCAGCGCGAAACTCACCACGACCCCGAGCGCCATCGACGCGGCGAAGGCCACCCACGTGCCGGCCGAGGACGGCAGGCGGATGCCGAACAGCGCCGCGCCGGCCAGCGTCGGCGGGACACTGCGGGCCAGGAACAGGAACGCGGCCCGTCCGAGGTCGTCGGAGAGACACCACAACTGCAGCGACGCCGGCCGCACCAGATCGAGCGCCACGTCACCGGTACGCACCCGCTGGGACAGTTCGAGCCCGCCGCCGAACACCTGCATGGGCCCGATGAACCCCTGGGTGAGGAAACAGAAGGTGATCGCGTCGAGCACGTCGTACCCGGCGAGCCCCGGCCGCGCCTCCCACAGCGCGATCAGCACGTACGCGCGGAGCACACCGAAGACGGTGTTGGTGAACGCACCCGCCACAGCGGCGGCCCGGTAGGTGGAGTGACGGCGGAAGCCGTACCGGAAGACGGTCAGATAGAGCGCGAAGGTCGGGCACCTCCAGGTCCGGGGGAGCAATCGTAACCGCCACACCCCACCCCGGTCCCGTCGTTTTCCCCGGCCGTCCCATACGTCCACGATCACTCAGCATGACGACTCGGGGACGCTTCGCACATGGACCATGGTCGTTCACGCGACGTTCCAAGGTCACCGGACATACCGGCCCATGGTCATGCCGCACCGTTTCATGGCCACCGGTACGGCGGTCCACGGTCGCCGGACGCACCGGCCCAGGGTCGCGCGGCGCCGTTCACGGCCACCGGTACGGCGGTCCGCGGTCGCTCAGGCGCCGAGTCATGCCGCCGGCGCGGTGGTCCCATGGTCGTTCAGGCGGCCGCCGCAGACGTCGGATCATGCGCGGCGATTCTGATCGATGGTCACGTCACCCGGCTGTCATGGTCATCCGGCCTCGCTTCGCCGATCGAACCCCTTTCCGGGCTCTTACCAGGTCAAATCTCGCGGCAAGCTATCGACAAATGTGTAACGTCCATGTAAACCGGAATGTACTCACCGGTAGATAGATCGGCTGACCGCTTGGTTCGGGGATGGAGGTCCGGCGCGCATGCAGGAGGAGATCGACGTCGACGTACATCCCCGGTACCCGCTCAGCTGGCAGGCCGGGGCCTTCAACACCTTGCTGCGCGGCACCACCAAGCCGGCGTGCGCACTGCTTCTGCGGCACGGTCTCGGTCTCACCCTCCTGTCCCGAGTCGTCGCCATGGGGGAGCGGTTGCCGATCCCGGTGCCGTCCGGGGTGTCCATCGCCAAGGACGGGCCGCGGCGCACCGAGTGGGTACGCGCGGGGGAACAGGACGAGAGCAAGGTCGTGCTGTACTTCCACGGCGGCGGCTACTTCCTGTGCTCGCCGGCGACCCACCGGCCCATCACCTGCCGCCTGTCGGCCGTGGCGAAGCGTCCGGTGCTGGCCCTCGACTACCGCCAGGGCCCCGTGCACCCCCTCAGCCAGTCGCTGGCGGACGCGCTGGAAGCCTACGAAGGACTGCTCGACCAGGGCTACGACCCGTCCGGCATCGTCCTGGCGGGTGACTCCGCCGGCGGCCACCTCACCCTCACCACGCTCCTGGCGCTGCGCGACCGGGGCCTTCCCGCGCCGTCGGCCGCCGTGTGCCTGTCCCCGTGGTCCGACCTGTCCGACGTCCGGCGCAGGGTGAACCGCTGGGCCGACCCGAGCCTGTCCGCGAGCCGCGTCGACTGGCTGGCCCGCCGCTGGACGGCCGGCCTCGACGCACGCGACCCCCTGGTCTCCCCGGTCTACGGCGACTACGAGGGCCTCCCCCCACTCATGATCGTCACCGGCTCCACCGAGGTCCTCCGCGACGAGGGCCGCCGCGTCGCCGTCCGCGCACGCGAGTCCGGCGTCCCCGTGACGTACGAGGAATGGCCCCGCATGCCCCACGTCTTCCCCATCCTCGCCGACCTGGTCCCCGAGGCCCGCCTGGTGTTCGGCCACATCTCGCGCTTCCTCTCCGCCGTATCCACCACCGACACCCCCACCACCCTCCACCCCGCCGACCAGGCCACCGACGCCGCCTGAACCCTCCACCGACGAAATCACCGCCGTGGCAGGTGACTTGGAGACGGGTCACGGCGCCGGTGAACACGCGACTCGTGGATATCGGCATGAGGCGAGTGACCCGAGCCCGTTCCGACACGCGAAGTGCTCCCCGGCCGGCGAGCGACACCCCGGCGTGGACGGCGAAGTGCTCCCCGGGCCGACAAGCAAGACCCCGTCGTCGATGGTCGTCTGCTGTGGCGCCGACGCGGTGGGATGTGGTGCGGTGAATCCGGCGCCTTGTGCGGTGGCCGGCCGGTGGGGCGCGGTGATGGCCTGAGTGTGTTCCGGTGTGTTCCCCGGTCGGCGAGTGACATCCCGTCGTCGATGGTGGTCTGCTGTGGCGCCGACGCGGTGGGATGTGGTGCGGTGAATCCGGCGCCTTGTGCGGTGGCCGGCCGGTGGGGCGCGGTGATGGTCTGAGTGTGTTCCGGTGTGTTCCCCGGTCGGTGAGTGACATCTCGTCGTCGATGGTGGTCTGCTGTGGCGCCGACGCGGTGGAATGTGGTGCGGTGAATCCGGCGCCTTGTGCGGTGGCCGGCCGGGTTGAAGGACGCTGCTTGGACGTCCGGATTGGGCCCCGCCGTCCGTAATTCGTCTGGGAGATGCTTCTTGTTGTGACGTGGACTTTTCCCTGAACGTGACCGGGTCTTTACGGACGGCGTCCGAGGTTTCGGGCCCGGTCACACCAGTCCGTCTTGTCACACTGTGCACGGTGGTGACTTACTCTCAGGTATCAGTCGTCTAACCTCTCATGCCGACTCGAACTAGTTGCCGCCGAATCTCCTTCGGTAGCGCCACAGTGGGCCGTGCCGCACCACTCGTAGAGAGGGCACCCACGGATGGCACGTGGCACGGGCTCGCCCGGCGGGACGCCTCCGGGCGTCCGGCCGCTGACGGTGGGCGATCCGGTGATCATCGGTCGCTACCTCCTGCTCGGCCGCCTCGGGGCGGGTGGCATGGGGGTGGTGTACCTCGCCGAGCGGCCTGAGGGCGGCCTGGTCGCGCTGAAGACGCCGCACGCCGTCCACCTCAGCGACCCGACGCTGCGCGCGCGGTTCGCCGAGGAGGTCGAGCTGTCGCGTCGCGTGGTGCCGTTCTGCACCGCGGCGGTCCTGGAGGACGGCACCGACCGCGACCGTCCCTACCTCGTCACCGAGCACATCCCCGGCCCGTCGCTCTCGCAGGTCGTCGGGGCCCGCGGCCCGCTCACCGCCGACCTCGCGTACGGCGTCGCGCTCGGCGCGGCGGCGGCGCTCGCCGCCATCCACGAGGCCGGTTTCGTGCACCGCGACCTCAAACCCGGCAACGTCCTGCTGTCCCCCAAGGGCCCCCGCGTGATCGACTTCGGCATCGCGCGTGAGGTGGACGCCGCCGTGGCGCTCACGCAGGCCGGCCAGGTCATGGGGAGCCCCGGCTGGGTGGCGCCGGAACGCCTCACCGGCGGCCCCGCCATCCCGGCCTCCGACGTGTTCGCCTGGGGCTGCCTGGTCGCGTACGCCGCCACGGGTCACCACCCGTTCGGCACCGGGGACACCGAGGCGCTGACCCGGCGCATCCTGGTCGAGCAGCCCCGCCTGGCGTCGGTGCCGAAACTCCTGTGGGACCCGGTCTCCGCCGCGCTCGCCAAGGAGCCCGGAGCCCGTCCGTCCGCCGCGGCCCTGCTGTCGGCCCTGCTGTACGCCGGGGGAGTGGACCCCGCGTGGGATCCCCGCGAGGCGGTCACCGCGGTCCTCGAGGAACTGTGGGTCCCCGTGCCGCACCCTGTGGGCCGGCTCAAGCTCGACGACCGTGCCGCGGACGTCCCCGCCGAGGGCACCACCACCGGCGCGCGCGCCGCACGCCGCGCCGCGGCCCGCCGCGGCCACGTCTCCCACGCCGGCTTCGCGGCCCTCGCCACCGTGTCCATCGCCGCCGTCACCGTCGTCGCGGCCGGAACCGGCGGCACCCCCGTCAACCCCATCGCGGGCCCCGGCACCCCCGAGCGCGTCCCCTTCGTCGTCCCCTTCCACGACACCCGCACCCCCACGGTCCCCACCGGAGCCCACCTGCCGGTGGCCGCCGCATCCGGTCCCCGCGCGTCCACCGGCCCCGCCGTCCCTCCCGGCGTCCCCGCCACCCCCGGCCCCGCCATGACGCGATCCGCGCCACCGACCGACCAGCGCGACCCCGGCGACCCCTGGCAGTCCCAGATGCCCCGGCCACGACCCACCGGGACCCGCACCACGAACCGTCCTCCCGATCCCACCCCCACCTGCGCCGACCGCCGCGGCCGGGAGAAGCCCTGCGAACCCACCCGCACCCCACCCCCCAAACCCACTCGCACCCCCAAACCCACGGTCAGCATCAGCCAGATCCCCGAATGGGGCGACGGCGAAGACCCCTCCGCCACCCCAACGGCCACGATCACCTTCACCCCCGCACCCCCCGCCGGCGACCCGTGATCATCCCCGCGACCACCTCAGCCGACCCGTGATCACTTTCACGACGAACTCCGGCGGCCTGTACTCACCCTGACGGCGGCCTCGGCCTTCACCCTCACACCGCCTCCGGCCACCCCTCCCTTCCTCCGCCGGTCCTATGCTGCTTGCCGTACGGCCGGACAAAGGAGTGGTGGATGACCCAGTCGACGAGGCAGGACGCGGTGTCGCCGCGGCGGGACGGTGCGGCGGTGGAGTTCGCCGGTGTCGGGGTCAAGGTCGGCGGGGGTCGTTCGCTGGTCTCTGAGGTGGACTGGCGCGTCGAGTACGGCAGCCACTGGGTGATCCTCGGCCCGAACGGCGCCGGCAAGACCACCCTGCTGTCCGTCGCCGCCGCCGTACGCCACCCCACCACCGGCGCCGCCACCGTCCTCGGCCACCGCCTCGGCCGCGTCGACCTGCGCGAACTGCGCCGCCACATCGGCCTCGTCTCCGCGGGAAAGCGCCTGGTCGACGAGGACCTGATGGAGGAGGAAGGCCTGACGGCTCATGAGGTCGTCCTCACCGGCCACACCGGCACCAGCGTCCCCCTGTGGGACCGCTACACCTCCACCGAACACGACCGGGCCCACACCCTCCTCGCCGACCTCGGCTGCAAGGACCTCGCGTCCCGCCCCTTCGCCGTCTGCTCCCAAGGCGAACGAGCCCGCATCCGCGTGGCCCGAGCCGTGATGCCGGACCCGGCCATCCTCATGCTCGACGAGCCTTTCGCCGGCCTCGACCTCCCCGCCAGAGAAGACCTCATCACCGCTCTGGAAACCCTCGCCGAAACCCGGCCGTCCCTCACCACCGTCCTCGTCACCCACCACCTCGAAGAGGTCCCCGCCACCACCACCCACGCACTCCTGATGCGCGACACCCGCATCCAGACCGCGGGCCCCACCGGCCGTTCACTGACCTCGGATTCCCTCTCCGAGTGCTTCTCCCGCCCCCTGACCCTCACCCCCGCACAAGGCCGCTGGTACGTCCGCGCCACCCGCACCCCGTAGCTCGAACCACACCACCGTCCCACCCCCACGCCGCTCGAACCCCCACCCCCGCGCGATCCGATCCACCAGCAGCAACCCCCTCCCGTCCGTCTCCTCCACCCCCGGAACCCGCACCACCGGCACCGTCCGAGCCCCGCCGTCCTCCACCGCCACCACGACCTCGTCCCTCCCCACCACCACCGAAACCAAGAACTCCCTCCCCGCCGCGTGCCGCACGACGTTCCCAGCGAGCTCACTGACGAGCAACTCCGCGTCATCCAGGCACACATGCCGGTCCCCGAGCACCCCCGCCACGAACCGCCTGACCTGCCGCACCTCCTCCGCCACCGGCGCGAACCTGCGAGACCTTACAGCGGACTCTGTCGGCTGGCCAGGCCTACGAGTCTGCTCGATCTCTGTCATCAAGTGCCTCCTGCGTCGCGGACTTCCCTGACCGGCATCGGCTTCGCCACTCTGTGTGTACGATCCGTCACTTGACGATGTCATGTCGCACACATGATTGGCGGCACAACCACAAATTTGTGCGACACAAAATCCGGTCTTCATATCAGGGCATATCTACGCAGGGGCGGTGAAAGTTGAGTGCCAAGCGCGCGATGACCTTGCGGGCTCAATGGCTCGGCCGAGAACTACGGCGACTCAGGGAGACGTGCGGACTCACCCTCAAAGAAGTAGGCGGCTTCATTCAGCGGGATGGTGGCACTGTCAGCCGTATCGAGGCAGGCATCTACCCTGCCCGTACGCCGGACGTTCTTGCCATGCTGGATTTGTACGGCGTGACCGAGCCGCGTCGCCGTGACGGGTTGCTGCGTCTCGCGCATGAGGTCTGGCAAAGCGGCTGGTGGGATAGCTTTTCCGAAGATCTGTCAGGGACGATGGTGGACTATGCCTGGGTCGAGTCGCGCGCCAGACGGATTCGTTCGTTCGACGCGCTAGTAATCCCTGGCCTCCTGCAGACCCGTCCCTACATGGAAGCCGTGCAGCAGGCTGTCGCGGACTTCTCTCCCGTCCAGATCTCCTCCGGGATCCGATTCCGGCTCACCCGCCAGCAGATCCTCACCGACAGGAGGCCTCCGCATATCGAAGCGATCTTGGACGAGAGCCTTCTGCGGCGCCAGCAAGGCGGTAAGGACGTCCTCAGAGATCAACTGCACTATATCGCGACCTTGGCCGCGCAACCTCATATCGAAGTGCGCGTCCTGCCGTTCGCTTCCGGCGCTCATGCGAGCCCTGAGGGAGCGTTCAGGATCTTCGAAATGTCCGATCCGTATCCCGATGTGGTCTATATGGACACTCCTGGCGGCGGCATTTACATGGAAGGTGATGAGGTGCGGAGGTTTATACTCAAATTTGATCACATTCGGCATGATTCATTGACTGTGCCGGAATCTATCGCACTACTGCACGAGATAGCCGAAAAGCTGCGCTGACCAGGATGGAGCCGTACCGTGTCTCCCTCGCCGGAACACTCTCAGATCGCCGCATGGCACATCAGCACCTTCAGTCCTGACGGCGGCCCCAACTGCGTCGAGGCCGGTCCCTTGCTGGACGGCAGCGGTCGTATCGCCGTACGTCACAGTCGTCACCCGGAGGGCCCGGTGATCGTGTACACGCGGGCCGAGTGGGACGCGTTCCTCGCGGGTGTGCGGGCCGACGAGTTCGATTTCCAGTAGTCGGTCAGGTGGTGCCGAGGCGGCGTTGTGCGAGGTCGTGGCCTGCTTGGGCTGGGGTTGTGTCCTGGGTGGCGGCTGTGGTCAAAAGGTCGGTGACGATGGTCTCTATGGCGTTGACCCGGGTCGAGGACTGGGTGGCGTCCAGGTGGTGCAGTTCTGTGGTTATCGCGTTGATGACGCCGCCGGCGCTGACGACGTAGTCGGGGATCCAGAGGATGCCGCGCCGGTGCAGCAGGCCGGCCACCTCGGGGGTGTCGAGTTGGTTGTTGGCGGGGCCGGCGATGGCGCGGCAGCGGAGGTCGTGTGTGGTTTGTGCGGTCAGCAGGCCGCCTAGGGCGGCGGGGATGAGGATATCGGTCTCCTTGGAGAGGATCGTGGCGGAGGAGTGCCAGGTGGCGCCGAGTTCTTCGGCCAGGGGTCTCTTGGCGGGGTCGATGTCGGTGACGGTGAGGTCGGCGTTCTCGGCGGTGAGGAGGCGGGCGAGGTGTTCGCCTACGTGGCCGAGGCCGATCAGGGTCATCCGGCGGCCGTCGAGGTCGCGATCGCCGTACAGGTGGTGGCTGACGGCGTGGAGGGCCGCGAGGGTGCCTTGTGCGGTGTGGGGGGAGGAGTCGCCGCTGCCACCTAGGTGCGGTGGCTTGCAGAAGACGTGGGGGGTGGTCTCGCCGATCACAGCCATGTCGGCGGGGGAGGTGCCGACGTCGGGGCCCACGGCGTACGTGCCGTCGAGCGCGTTGATCACCTCGGCCACGTCGCGCAGGACGTCGCGGCGACTCGGCGGGTCGAGTTCCGTGCCGGGTGGGAGGGCCACGACGGTCTTCCCGCCGCCGCTCGGCAGGCCGGCCGCCGCGAATTTGAGGGTCATGGCGGACGACAGGCGCAGTGCGTCGGTGAGGCCGTCCCGCCAGCCGGGGTAGTGCCAGAGCCGGAGACCACCCGCGGCGGGGCCGAGTGCGGTGGAGTGGACGGCGAGGACGATCGGCAGGCCGGAGCGTGGGCCCCGGCGGATGAGGATTTGTTCGTGATCCAGCACAGGCGTGTCCCTTCTCGCGATCGGCCACGACGATAGCGAGCGAGCCAGGCATCTGATCTGTTCCACGGGTCTGTACCGAACGTTTGGCTGGAAACCGCTCTAGCATCCGTACATGGACGAACTTGATGCGGAGATCCTCCGGCTTCTCCAGACAGATGCGCGGCAGTCCAACCGCGAGCTGGCTCGTAGGCTCGGCGTCGCGCCGTCGACGTGCCTGGAACGGGTCCGCGCGCTGACTCGCCGTGGGGTCATCCGCGGCTACCACGCCGACATCGACCCGGCCGCGCTCAACCGGCGGGTGCAGGCCCTGGTGTCGGTGCAGATCCGGCCGCTCAGCCGGTCCGTAATCGACACGTTCAAGGAGTTCGCCGCCGGCCTGCCGGAGGTGCTCAGCGTCTTCGTGATCTCCGGTGGGGACGATTTCGTGCTGCACGTCGCCGTCCAGGACCTGGACAGCCTGCATGCCTTCCTCATCGACCGGCTCAGCAAGCGCCGTGAGATCACCGGGTTCCGCACCTCGATGATCTTCCAGCAGGTCGGCACGACCGCGCCTGCCCGCCTTCCGGAGGTGTCCTAGGTACGTCGGCCGCCTGAACGGTCATCACAGGAGGCGGTGGGTCCAGCGGCCGGCGAGGAGGGTGCCGGTCACCTCTATGGTGCGGAGTTTGCCGTCGGGGACCGTGGCGGGGTCGTCGGCGGTGATGACGAGGTCGGCGGGGGTGCCGGGGGTGAGGGTGGTGCGGCCTCGGGAGGAGGCGGCGAGGGCTGTGCTCAGGGGGAGGGACTGGTCGGGGTGCCAGGGGGAGCGGGTGTCGTCGGTGCGGGTGACGGCGGAGGCTATGGCGTCCCAGGGGTCCAGGGGGGCCACGGGAGCGTCGGAGCCGAATTCGAGGGTGGCGCCGGCGGCGGACAGAGCGGCGTAGGGGTAGGCGTGGTGGGTTCGGTCTTTCCAGTACGTGTCGGCTATGTCGCGGTCGTCGGGGGCGTGGGCCGGTTGGACGCTTGCCACCAGGTGGGGACGGCGGAACCTGGGGAGGTCGGCGGGGGCCACCAATTGGACGTGTTCGATGCGGCCGGGGCAGCCCACGGTTTCGAAGGCGTCCAGGGTGATGGTCACGGCGAGGTCGCCGATGGCGTGGACGGCGGGGTGGACGCCGTGGGCCGTGGCGAGGGCCATGAGGGTGCGCAGTTCCGCGGGGGCGATCTCCAGGGAGCCTCGGGAGGTGGTGCCGGGGTAGGGGTGCTCGCAGTAGGCGGTCTTGGTGTTGAGTGAGCCGTCGGTGAAGATCTTGACGGGGCCGACCTCCAGCAGGCCGCCGGAGCCCGGTACGGGGTCGCCGGTGCGCAGGCCTCGGCCGATGGCCTCCTCCAGGCGGTTGCGGGGGATGGAGCAGACGACCCGTACGTCGAGGAGCCGGGTCCTCGCGCGCCGGGTCCAGTCGGTGACGTTGTCGGCCATCTCGAAGTCCTGGATGCCGACCACGCCCCGGGCCGCGGCGGCGGTGGCGGCCTCGGCGACCCAGCGGTCGAGCTCCTCCTCGGGGGGCCTGGGGAGGGCCGTGACGGCGGCGTAGCACTCCTGCTCGCGCAGCACGCCGGTCGGGTGGTCGCCGCGGCCCACGAGGGTCAGCGCGGCGGGGCTGAGCCACACGGTGTGCAGGTCCTGGCTCATCAGCGCCAGCGCGGCACCGGGGGCGGCGGCTTCGAGCAGGGACTTGCCCGGGGTGTCGGGCCACATGGCGTCCCGGAAACCGAAGCCCACGGTCACTCCTGACGACAGATTCGCCGTCATCAGATCCACCGCGTGGCGGGCCGAGGTCGCACCGGACAGGTCCACGCGGCGTCGGGTCTGGGCCCACTGGACGGCGTGCACGTGTGTGTCCCACAGGCCCGGCAGCACAGTGCCGCCGTGGACATCCACCGTCTCGGTTCCGGGAGGTGGCTGCGTGCCGGGCTCGGCGATCAGGCCGTCCACGATCAGGATGTCGCCCACGGGACCGCCGGGGCCGGTGCGCGCGTCGCGCAGCAGGAGTGAGGACATGCCTCGCATGCTAGGCCGACGGGAAAGAACCGGCCGTGCCGCCGGGGAAACCGCCGTCGAGCGGGGGACACGCCGCCGTCGCGTGTGCCGTGATCCAGGACCGGGCCGTGATCGTTGTTTGCGTGGACGGACTCGGGGCACGGCCAGGAGAAGCGGCCGGGCCCGGCCGGACAACATGACGGACGGTGTCACGTTCCCCGGGACACAGGCGGCCACCTGCGACCCGGTGCACGACCACTCACCTGCACAGGAACCGGCGTGGCCTCACCGCGCCGCGGCACAGGCCTCGACGCGATCTCGTCGCGGGCTCCGGCGCCGTGAGCCGGCACCACGCGCGTCCGGTGCGTGAATCGCCGCCGGAGACAGCGCATGAGCGCGGGCTCGTCTCTTGCGCGGCGAAGGAACTCCCGCCGTCCGACTCCGAAGGCGCCAGTCGTGTCCTCCTCCCGGCGCGTACGAGAGGCGGTCCGGTGGCGTCCCGCGATCGGCATCCCCACACGGAGGCGGCACATGAAGGAAATCGTCGGAGAGGGTCTCGCGAGGCGGCTCGTCGAGTGGGGGGTCGACACGATCTTCGGGTTGCCGGGGGACGGGATCAACGGGCTGATGGAGGGGTTCAGGCGCGAACGGGAGAACCTCAGGTTCGTGCTGGTGCACCACGAGGAGGCGGCGGCGTTCATGGCGGCCGGGTACGCCAAGGCGACCGGGAAACTCGGGGTGTGCGCCGCGACGTCGGGGCCCGGGGCCATCCATCTCCTGAACGGGTTGTACGACGCCAAGCTCGACCACGTGCCGGTGCTGGCGATCACAGGGATGCAGGAGACGTCGGTCCTCGGCACGTACTACCAGCAGGAGGTGCACGTCGACCGGCTGTACCAGGACGTCGCGGCGTACAACCTGATGATCACCAATCCGCAGCAGGTCCCCGGTGTGGTGGACCTCGCGATCCGCACCGCGTTGTCGCAGCGGGCCGTGGCGCACCTGACGTTCCCCAACGACATCCAGGTCGCGGCCATGGACGAGGACCCCTACCGGCATGTCGGCCCGGGAAGCGCGCCGAGCAGCCTGCCGACGTGGTCGCGGCCGCCGCTGCGGCCCGCGCCGCGGGACCTGGAACGGGCCGCCGAGGTGCTGCGGGCCGGCCGGAAGGTCGCGATGCTCGTCGGCGCGGGGGCCAGAGGCGCGCGGCACGAGGTGCTGGCCGTCGCGGACCGGCTGGCCGCGCCGATCGTGAAGACCCTTCCCGGCAAGCACGTCGTGCCGGACGACCATCCTCTCACCACCGGCGGGCTCGGCCTGCTCGGCACCCGGCCGAGCGAGGAGCTGATGGAGGAGTGCGACACGCTGCTGATGGTCGGCACGTCGTTCCCGTACGGCAAGTACCTGCCGCCGGACGGCCAGGCGCGCGTGGTGCAGATCGACGCCGACCCGAGCCTCATCGGCATGCGCAGGCCCACCGAGGCGCCGGTCGCCGCCGACGCCAAGGCCGCGCTCCAGGAACTGCTGCCGCTGCTGGAACCCGCGGCCGACCGGTCGTTCCTCGCCAAGTACCAGCGCGCGATGGACTCCTGGCGGGACGACATGACGTCGCTGCAGGACGCGTCGCGCGACCCGATCGCGCCGCAGTACCTCATGGCGTGCGTGGACGAGGCGGCGTCCGACGACGCCATCTTGACCTGCGACTCCGGGACCATCGCCACCTGGGCCGCGCGGCACTGGACGATACGCGGCGGCCGGGAGTTCTACCTGTCGGGGAACCTCGCCACCATGGCGCCGGGTCTGCCGTACGCGATCGCGATGCAGCACGCGTTCCCCGGCAGGCAGGTCGTCGCGTTCGTGGGGGACGGCGGGTTCGCGATGCTGATGGCCGAGTTCCTCACCGCCGTGCGGCACGACCTGCCGGTCAAGATCGTGATCAACAACAACAACTCGTACGGCCAGATCCTGTGGGAGCAGATCATCCTCGGCTACCCCGAGTACGCGGTGCGGCACCGGCAGCCGGAGGCGGACTTCTCGGTGTGGGCCCGCGGCTGCGGCGCGTTCGGCGCCAAGGTGACCGACCCCAAGGACCTGCCGGCCGCGCTGCGTGAGGCCTTCGCGCACGACGGCCCCGCGCTGGTGGACTGCGACGTGAACCCGAACGAGCCGCCGATGCCGGGGAAGGTGAAGTACGAGCAGGCCAAGGCGTTCACCGAGGCCTTCCTGCGCGGCCAGCCGCACAAGGCCGGCATCCTGTCCACGGTCGCGCGCGATAAGTTCAACGAGCTGCGGCCATGAGCACGACCGCGCGCCGCCGCGCCGCGCCGTCCGGTCACGCGGCCGAGCCCGTGCGGTACGTCGACGTGGCGGCACTTCGGCGGGACCTGGAAGAGGCCGTGGACGGCGAGGTCCGTTTCGACGCGACGATGCGGGGGGCCTACTCCACCGACGCCTCCAACTACCGCCAGGTCCCGCTCGGCGTGGTGTGTCCCCGTACCGTCGAGGCGGCGGTGGCGGCCGTCGCGGCCTGCCGGCGGCACGGCGCGCCGCTGCTGTCCCGCGGCGGCGGCACCAGCCTCGCGGGGGAGTGCGCCAACACCGCCGTCGTGCTCGACTGGTCCAAGTACTGCCACCGGCTGCTGGAGGTGGACCCCGAGGCGAGGACCTGCCTGGTGGAGCCCGGCATCGTGCTGGACACGCTCAACGAGCGGCTCGCCCCGTACGGCCTGGAGTTCGGCCCGCGGCCGGCGACGCACGACCACTGCACGATCGGCGGCATGATCGGCAACAACTCGTGCGGCGCCACGGCGCAGCGCACCGGCAAGGTCGTGGACAACGTCGTGGAGCTGGAGTTGCTGCTGCACGACGGCACACGCATGTGGGTGGGGGAGACCAGCGCCGAGCGGTACGACGACATACGGCGGCGCGGCGGACGCCAGGCCGAGATCTACCAGCGGCTCACCGCGTTGCGCGACGCGCACCTCGGCCAGATCCGCACCCGCTACCCCGCCATCCCGCGCCGCGTGTCGGGATACAACCTCGACAGCCTGCTCCCCGAACGCGGCTTCCACGTGGCACGCGCGCTGGTCGGCTCCGAAGGCACCCTGGTCGTCGTGCTGCGCGCACGATTGGCCCTGGTGCCGATCGTCAAGGCCCGCACCATGGCCTACGTGGCGTTCCCCGACATCGCCGCCGCCGCGGACGCCGTCCCCTCGATCCTGCCGCACGCGCCGATCGCGCTGGAAGGCGTGGACGACAAGCTCATCGGGTTCGAGCGGATGAAGCACCTCAACCCCGAGGCCGTGGAACGGCTCCCCGAGGGAGGCGCGTGGCTGCTCGTCCAGATGGGAGGGGAGGACAAGCAGGACGCCGACCGCGCGGCCGACGCGATGCTGCGCGCGCTCGGCAGGACACGTGACGACCCGAGCGTCGGGCTGTTCGACGACGAACGGCTCGAGGAACAGATGTGGCAGATCCGCGAGTCGGGGCTCGGCGCGACGGCGCGGGTGCCGGGGATGGCCGACACCTGGCCCGGCTGGGAGGACTCGGCGGTCGGTCCCGACCGGCTCGGCGGCTATGTGCGCGACCTGCGCGGGCTGTTCGAGCGGTACGGCTACCAGCAGGCCTCGGTGTACGGTCATTTCGGCCAGGGCTGTGTGCACTGCCGCGTCCCGTTCGACCTGACCAGCGCCGCCGGGGTGGCACGTTTCCGGTCGTTCATGGAGGACGCCGCCGACCTGGTGGTGTCCTACGGCGGGTCCCTGTCGGGGGAGCACGGCGACGGCCAGGCGCGCGGCGAGCTGCTGCCGAGGATGTTCGGCCACGACCTGGTGCGCGCCTTCGGGGAGTATAAGGCGATCTTCGACCCGGACGGCCTGATGAACCCCGGCAAGGTCACCGATCCCTACCCGCTCGACACGCTCCTGCGGCTCGGCCCGGACTACGACCACAGCGGCGTGACGACGAACTTCGCCTATCCGGACGACGACGGTGACTTCGGCCGTGCCGTGCTGCGGTGCGTCGGGGTGGGGAAGTGCCGCCGCGAGCACGGCGGCGTCATGTGCCCCTCCTACATGGTGACCCGCGCCGAGGAGCACTCGACTCGGGGCCGCGCACGGCTGCTGTTCGAGATGCTCGACGGGACGGCCCGCGCCGGCGCGGTCGGCGACGGCTGGCGGTCGAAGGCCGTGCACGAGGCACTGGACCTGTGCCTGGCCTGCAAGGGCTGCAAGTCCGACTGCCCCGTCAACGTGGACATGGCCACCTACAAGGCCGAGTTCCTCTCCCACCACTACGCCGGCCGGCTGCGGCCCCGCGGTCACTACGCCATGGGGTGGCTGCCGGTGTGGGCCGACATCGCGGCTCACGCGCCGCGCCTGGTGAACGCGCTGTCCCACGCGCCGCTGATCGGCCGCCTCGCCAAGGTGGCGGCCGGGGTGGACCACCGGCGTGAGCTGCCGCTGTTCGCGCCGCGGACCTTCCGGGACTGGTTCGCCGGCCACCGGCCCGCCGGGGACGGGGAACGCGGGGAGGTCGTGCTGTGGCCGGACACCTTCACCGACCACTTCCATCCCGACGTGGCGCGCGCCGCGGTCGAGGTGATGGAGTCGGCCGGCTGGCGGGTGCGGGTGCCTGACGGCGCGGTCTGCTGCGGTCTCACCTGGATCTCCACCGGTCAGCTCGGCCTTGCCAAGCGCGCGCTGCGCCACGCCGTCGCCGAGCTGGCCCCGGCCGTACGCGCCGGGACGCGGGTGGTGGTGCTGGAACCGAGCTGCGCCGCCGTGTTCCGCTCCGACGCCGCCGATCTGCTCCCCGGCGACAAGGACGTCCGGCGGCTGGCGGGCCTGACCGTGACCCTGGTCGAGCTGCTGCGCGACCACACCCCCGGCTGGACGCCGCCACAGGTGTCCCGGGAGGCCCTGGTGCAGGTGCACTGCCACCAGCACGCGGTGCTCGGCTACGACGCCGACCAGGCGGTGCTCCGGGACGCCGGGGTGGACGCGCGGGTGCTCGACTCCGGGTGCTGCGGCCTCGCCGGGAACTTCGGGTTCGAGAAGGGACACTACGAGGTGTCGGAGGCGTGCGCGGAACGGGTGCTGCTGCCGGAGATCCGGCAGGCGTCCCCCGCGGCCCTCGTCCTCGCCGACGGGTTCAGCTGCCGTACCCAGATCGAGCAGAGCGACGCCGGCGGACGCGAGGCCGTGCACCTGGCTCAGGTGCTGCGCGCCGGGCTGCGGCACGAACGAGGCCCGGAGGCGTGTCCGGAACGATCCTTGGCGGTCCGTACGGCCCCGCCGTCCACGGCGGCACGGGTGGCCGCCACGGCCGCCGCGGGGACGGCAGCGGCAGCGCTGGCCGTGCTCGCGCGGCGGACGCTCCGGCGGAGATCGGGCTGACCGTGCACGCGTGCCGTGCGGGGTCCGTCTCGCGGAGGCGCCGGTGGCGATCGAGCTGACCGCGCGTGCCTACCACGTCCCCACCGACGCACCCGAGGCCGACGGGACCTTCGCGTGGACCGGCACCACCGCCGTCGTCGCGCACGCCTCCTCAAGCGGGATCACCGGCCTCGGGTGGACGTACGCGCCGGTCGCCGCGGCGGGGATCGTGACCGGCATGCTGGCGCCGGCCGTGGCGGACCTCGACCCCGACGACGTGCCGCGTGCCTGGGCCGCGATGGCGCGGCGGCTGCGCAACGCGGGCCGTCCCGGCGTCGCGGGGTGCGCGCTGTCGGCCGCCGACTGCGCGCTGTGGGACCTCAAGGCCCGCCGGCACGGCCTGGCGCTGGCACAGCTGCTCGGCCGTGTGCGCGACGACGTCCCGGTGTACGGCAGCGGGGGGTTCACCACCTACGACGAGGAACGCCAGCACCGGCAGCTCGCGCACTGGACCGGCGAGCAGGGCATCCCCCGGGTGAAGATCAAGATCGGGGAGTCGTGGGGACGGCGGCCCGGCCGCGACCTGCGCCGCATGGCCGCCGCGCGGCGCACCGTCGGCGACGACGTGGAACTGTTCGTGGACGCCAACGGCGCCTACACCCGCAAACAGGCCGTCCGGATCATGCGCGAGGCCGCCGGCCTGGACGTGCGCTGGTTCGAGGAGCCGGTGTCCTCCGACGACCTCGAAGGCCTCGGGATCGTCCGCGACGCGGTGGACGCCGACGTCGCGGCCGGCGAGTACGGCTACGACCTGGTGTACTTCGAGCGCATGGCGCCGTTCGTGGACTGCCAGCAGATCGACGTGACCCGCTGCGGCGGCGTCAGCGAGTTCCTGCGGGCCGCCGCGGTCGCCGCCGCGCACGGCCTTGAGGTGTCGGGCCACTGCGCACCCCACCAGCACCTCGCGGTCGCCGCGGCCGTGCCGAACCTGCGGCACCTGGAATGGTTCCACGATCACGTCCGCGTCGAGTCGATGCTCTTCGACGGGACCCGGCCGGTGGTGGACGGCCGGGTGGCGGCCGTGCGGGACGCTCCGGGTAACGGGCTTGTGCTGAAGGAACCGGACGCCGAGCGGTGGCGGGTAGGCTGAGACCGGAGGCGCGGGGGCGGCACGATGATCGTCCCCGGCGTGTCCGGATCCGGCGGTCACGCTGAATCAGAGGCCTTCCGATGGCGCGCCGACCGGACGTGCCGATACGTTGGAGACGTGGGAACGGGAACGGCGGACCGGTGCTGAAGACGCGCCTGGGTGACTCGAAGGGCCGATCGCGGACGGTGCTGAGTTCGCTGCCGTTCATCGCCGTCGGCCTGGTCGCGGTGACCGACCTGCTCGCCGGGCCGCGGCTCGGGTTCCTCCCGCTGCTCACCCTCGGGCCGACCTTCGCCTCGGTCTCGGGCAGCGTGCGCAGGACGTTCGCGGTCGGTGGCCTGTCCCTGATGGTCAGCCTGCCGCTGGCCTACTACAGCGAAGTGCTCTTCACCCCCCAGAACAACCTCGTGCTCGCGACCCTCGTCGCGGTCACCGGCGCGAGCGCGCTGGCCAGCCATCTGCGCATCCGCCGTGAGCGCGAGCTGGCGGACGTCCGGCTGGTCGCCGAGGCCGCGCAGCGGGTCCTGCTGCGTCCGGTGCCGCGGCGGGCCGACGACCTGCGCATCGCGCTGTCCTACACCTCCGCCGCGGCCGAGGCGCAGATCGGCGGCGACCTGTACGAGGTCGTCAGCACGATGCACGGGGTCCGCCTGCTCATCGGCGACGTCCAGGGCAAGGGGCTCGGGGCCGTGGAGACGGCGGCCTGGGTGCTCGGCGCGTTCCGGGAGGCCGCGTACGACGAACCGGACCTCGCGGCCGTGGGGGAGCGGGTCGAGCACAGCCTCATGCGGCACCTCGGCGGTGAGAAGTTCGTCACCGCCGTCATCGGCGAGGTCCACGAGGACGAGATCTCGCTGCTCAACTTCGGCCACCCCGCGCCGTTGATCATCCGCCGGGACGGCGACGTCGTCGAGGCCGAGCCCGAGATCGAGTGTCCCCCGCTCGGCCTGGTGGCGCTCGGTGACGGCGGGGTGAAGCCCTACCGCTTCCCGTTCACCGACGGCGACCAGATCCTGCTGTACACCGACGGCGTGATCGAGGCCCGCGACCGCTCGGGCTCGTTCTACCCGCTGCTGGAACGCGCCGGGCTGCTCACGGCCGCCGACCCGCAGGCCGCGCTCGACGAGCTGCGCTCCGACCTGATCTCCCATGTCGGCGGGCCGCTCGGGGACGACGCGGCCATGCTGTTCATCCGCAGGCATCCCGCCTGACCGCCGTCACCTGGCACGGCGTCCGGCCCTCTCGCGGTGAGGGCCGGACGCCGCGACCCGTGGCCCCCTGGTCAGGGGTCAGTGAGCGGCGGTGAACTGCTCGGCCTCGGTGGAGCCCTTCAGTGCCACGGTCGAGGAGTCGGGGGCCACGGCCGTGCTGACCATGTCGAAGTACCCGGTGCCGACCTCCCGCTGGTGGCGGGTGGCGGTGTAGCCGCGGCGTTCGGCCGCGAACTCCTCCTCCTGCAGCCGGACGTAGGCCGGCATGCCGTCGTCGGCGTACCCGCGGGCCAGGTCGAACATCGAGTAGTTCAGCGAGTGGAAGCCGGCCAAGGTGATGAACTGGAAGCGGTACCCCATGTGGCCGAGCTCGCGCTGGAACTTGGCGATCGTGGAGTCGTCCAGGTGCTTCTTCCAGTTGAACGACGGTGAGCAGTTGTACGCCAGCATCTGGTCGGGATACTGCGCCTTGACCGCCTCGGCGAAGCGGCGCGCCACGTCCAGGTCCGGCGTGGAGGTCTCCATCCACAGCAGGTCGGAGTACGGCGCGTAGGCGAGGCCGCGCGCGATGCAGGCGTCCACGCCGTTGCGCACCCGGTAGAAGCCCTCCGCGGTGCGGTCGCCGGTGGTGAACACCGCGTCACGGGGGTCGACGTCGCTGGTCAGCAGGGTCGCGGCCTGAGCGTCGGTCCGCGCGATGATCAACGTGGGTACGTCGCACACGTCGGCGGCGAGGCGGGCCGCGTTCAGTGTCTTGATGTGCTGGCCGGTGGGGATCAGCACCTTGCCGCCGAGGTGGCCGCACTTCTTCTCCGAGGCGAGCTGGTCCTCCCAGTGCACCCCGGCGGCACCGGCGGCGATCATGCCTTTCATCAGCTCGAAGGCGTTGAGCACGCCGCCGAACCCGGCTTCGGCGTCGGCGACGATCGGCGCGAGCCAGTGCGGGGCCCCGCGGTCGCCTTCCGACCAGGTGATCTGGTCGGCCCGCAGCAGCGCGTTGTTGATGCGCCGCACCACGGCCGGCACCGAGTTGGCCGGGTAGAGGCTCTGGTCGGGGTAGGTCTGGCCGCCGAGGTTGGCGTCCGCGGCGACCTGCCACCCCGACAGGTAGATGGCTTTCAGTCCGGCTTTGACCTGCTGGACGGCCTGGTTCCCGGTGAGCGCGCCGAGCGCGTGCACATAGTCCTCGGTCCGCAGCAGCGACCACAGCCGCTCGGCGCCGAGGCGTGCGAGGGTGTGTTCCTCCTGGACCGAGCCCCGCAGGCGGACGACGTCTTCGGCCGTATAGGTCCGTTCGACGTCCGCCCAACGCGGGTCGCTCTCCCACTCCCGCCGCAGTTCGTCCGCAGCTCCCTTGAGGCGATCTTTCATTTTGACTCCTTTGACGTCCCCTGGGCGCTTGGTACGAGTCTGCGACGACTCAGGGCTCACACATAGCCCTGATCATGGAAAAAGTCGCTGAATTTTCGCTATAGAGCAATACTGGCCGGTCTTCTGGCATGAAGAAATGCAAAGTTTTCTGAATGGCCTAGACCAATTCTTGTGACCTGGCTCACTATGTGGCGGGGAGTGGTTGCCGGGATGCCCCGGCTAACAGGGACATTCCGCCGTGCCGGCGGATGGGTGCTTCGCACCAAGCCGGCCTTGACCCCGCCGCCACCCCGTCACGGCGGCACGATGACCGATGTCACTGGAAGAAGCTCGAATTTTGCGCCTAGGATCGAGACATGGCGTCCTTGGTGGGAGAAGAACCGCTGACTTTGACGCAGGAGTTGGACCTGCTGGCGTTCGGCCAGCGCCTGCGGCACCTGCGCAAGCAGCGTGGTCTCACCCTGTCCGAGCTCGGCGAGCGCGTCGGCCGCGCACCGAGCCAGCTCTCCCTGCTGGAGAACGGCAAGCGTGAGCCCAAGCTGTCCCTGCTGAAGTCGCTGGCCTCCGCGCTGTCGGTGCCGGTCGAGGAACTGCTGCGCCGCCAGGCCCCGAGCCGCCGCGCGCAGCTGGAGATCGCGCTGGAGGAGGCGCAGCGCGACCCCCTGTACGCCGGCCTCGGCCTGCCTCGCCTGAAGGTGTCCGCGCGCGTGCCGAACGACGTGCTCGAACACATCCTCGGCCTGTACGAGGAACTGCGCGCGCGCCAGGCCCGCGGCACCGCCACCCCTGAGGAGGCCAGGGCCGCCAACGCCGGGCTGCGCCTCAAGCAGCGCGAGCAGGGCAACTACTTCGCCGAGATCGAGTCCGCCGCCGCCGAGGCCCTCGCCGCCGTCGGGTACCGCACGGGTCCACTGTCCCAGGGCACCGTGCAGGCCCTGGTCACCCACTTCGGGTACACGGTGCGCACCGCGCAGGACCTGCCGCGGTCGGTCCGGTCCATCACCGACCTGCGCAACCGGCGCATCTACGTGAAGAACGAGCAGCTCGGCATGCACACGCCGCGCACCATCCTGCTGCAGACCATCGGCCACCTGGCGCTCGGCCACCACCGGCCTCGCGACTTCGCCGACTTCCTGCGCCAGCGCACCGAGGCCAACTACTTCGCCGCCGCCGTGCTCGTCCCCGAGGCCACCGCCGTGCCGTACCTCAAGGAGGCCAAGCAGGACCGCGCGCTGTCGGTCGAGGACCTGCGCGACGTGTTCGCCGTCTCCTACGAGATGGCCGCGCACCGCTTCACCAACCTCGCGACGCACCACCTGGACCTGGTGTGTCACTTCGTGCGCAACGACGCCGGCGGCATCATCTACAAGGCCTACGAGAACGACGGCATCGTGTTCCCCGCCGACGAGCAGGGGGCCATCGAGGGCCAGCGCATGTGCCTGCGCTGGTCGGGCCGCCAGGTGTTCCTGTCCCCCGACCGGTTCTCGGTGCACTACCAGTACTCCGACTCGCCGACCGGCACCTACTTCTGCGTGGCGCACGTCGACCCGTCCCGTGAGCGCGACTTCGCGATCACCCTCGGCGTGCCGTACCGCGAGTCGCGGTGGTTCCGCGGCAGGGAGACCACCAACCGCACCCGGTCCGAGTGCCCGTCCGGGGACTGCTGCCGCCGGCCGCCGGCCGAGCTGACCCAGCGCTGGGAGGGGTACGCCTGGCCGTCCGCGCGCGCCAACTCCCACGTCCTCGCCGCGCTGCCCCCCGGCTCGTTCCCCGGCGTGGACGAGGCCGACGTCTACACCTTCCTGGAGCGGCATGCCGCCGTCTGAACCTCGGAGGGAACGCCGGTTTCGCGGGCGAATAGAGTGATGAGGGTGTTGTGTGACGGGGGGTCGGCGGGTGCTGCCTGAGGTCGAGGAGTGGCTGCGCACCCGGACCACCGCGTCGGCCGACTGGCCGCTGGACGCGCTGCTCGCCGCCAAGGGCGGCACCACGATCAGCGTCGTGCTGCCGGCCAGGAACGAGCAGGAGACCGTCGGCGAGATCGCCGCCGCCGTCCGCCGCGACCTGATGGAGGCCGCGCCGCTGGTGGACGAGCTTGTCGTCGTCGACTCCCGTTCCACCGACGACACCGCCGAGCGCGCCGTGCGGGCCGGTGCCAAGGTCTTCGGCCAGGACGAGATCCTTCCCAGCCTGCCGGCCATGGACGGCAAGGGGGACGTGCTGTGGAAGTCGCTCGCCGTCACCACCGGCGATCTGCTGGTGTTCGTGGACGCCGACCTGCGCGAGTTCCGCACGTCGTTCGTCACGGGCTTGCTCGGCCCGCTGCTCGCCGACCCGTCGGTGGTGCTGGTCAAGGGCTGCTACGACCGGCCGCTGCGCGAGGCGGGGGAAGGCGGTGGCCGGGTCACCGAGCTGGTCGCGCGGCCCCTGCTCAACCTCCACTGGCCGATGCTGGCCGGTTTCGTGCAGCCGCTCGCCGGCGAGTACGCCGCGCGCCGCGCCGTACTGGAACGGGTGCCGTTCGCCACCGGCTACGGCGTGGAGATCGGCCTGCTCATCGACCTGCTCGACCAGGCGGGCCTCGGCGCGCTCGCGCAGGTCGACCTCGGCCGCCGGGTGCACTCCCACCAGTCCACCGAGGCGCTCGGCGTGATGGCGGGCCAGATCATGCACACCGCGTGGTCCCGCCTGGAACGGCAGTGCAAGCTCATCTCCCTGCACACCCCCGCCGCCGGCCTCACGCAGTTCCGCCGCGGCCCCGCCGGCCACGTGCCGATGACCCGGGACGTGCTTCCCGGCGAGCGTCCCCCCATGCTGGACATCCCCGAGTACGCCGCCGCGCGCACGCCGGAGCCTCGCACCGCCTCGTCGTGACCGTGCCGGTCAGCCGGTGAGCGCGTCCAGGGGAATGCCGATCTCGGCGGCCGTCGCCGTGCGCACGAGGTCGGCCAGCCGGGCCCTGGTCAGCACGCGTTTGTGCACCGTGGCCTGCACCGCGAGCCCGTCGATCAGGGACACGATGCGCCACGTGGCGGCGTCGGGATCGGAGCAGTGGAACACGCCTTCGGCGACCCCGTCGTCCAGGATGCGGCGCAGCGCCTGCTTCCAGCACAGGTCGATGCGGCGGGACACGTCCTCCAGCTCCGTGCTGCGCAGCGACTCCGACCACGCGTCGATCCACAGGGCCCACGACTTGGACTTGCCGCTCGGCGAGTACAGGCGCAGCAGGTCCCGCAGCCGGTTCATCGGCGGGCCGCCTGACTCCTCCAGCTTGGCGAGCGCGTCGAGGTCGCGCTGCGCGGCGTAGGCGAAGGCCTCGGCGAACAAGCGGTCCTTGGTGGCGAAGTGGTAGAAGAGCAGCCCTTGGCTGACCCCCGCCGCACGCGCGATGTCGACGGTGCGGGTGTGGCCGAAGCCCTGTGCGGCGATCACCTCGCAGGCGGTTTTGAGCAGATCTTCCCGGCGTATCCGGCCAAATCCTCGTGCCACAGGGGGAACCCTAGCGCGGCGGAGGCCGTCGAAAGGGGCAAAACGGTTGTCCTACCGGTCGCATGCTTGGGTGAATCGGCCGTTGTCATGCTCAAGGCCGCTGCGTTTGATTCACGACTCAGATGACCGCGTCAGGGATGCCGCGGTGGCGAGGCGCACCACGAACCGGACCCGCCCCTGGTCGAGCACAGGTTCCGGGTTACCCACTTACCAGTGAAATGTGTGTTACATGAGGCGTGTCGGTATTACTCCGCTTGTGGCGGTACGGCAGGGTAGGAGCACCGACCCCGGAGGATCACCGATGCTCAAGCGCACGCTACTTTTCGGGCAGAAGACCCGTGTCACCTTTGCTCTGCCGATGGACCACCCCACAGGAGTCGTCAGCGTCGTCGGCGACTTCAACCACTGGAGCCCCGGGCGGCACGAACTACGCCGCCGCCGCGGCGGCATCCGCACCGTGTCGGTGATCCTGCCGGCCGGAGTGCACCGCTTCCGCTATCTGGCCACCGGCGGCGTGTGGTTCGACGACGACACCGCCGACGCCGTCGACCCCGGCGGCAGCCTCATCCACCTCTGACCCGGGCCGGGGGAGCGTTCCCCCGGCCTCCGGCAGACCCCCGCTCAGCCGGTGATCGTGATGCGGCGCATCCGGTTGATCTCGGCGGCCTGGCTGACCGAGATGTCGGACGCCAGTTCCAGCGGCACCGTGTGCGAACCCTTCTCCAGTTCCCCGGCGGCCATGGTGATGGCACCCATGTGATGCGCGGTCATCAGCGAGATGTACAGGCGGTCGAACTCCGGCCCGCGGGCCGCGCGCAGCCGCGCCATCTGCTCCGGTGTCGCCATGCCGGGCATGCCGTCGTGTGCGGCGTGGTGGTCCGGCACGCGCTGCCCCTGCTGCCGCAGCCACCGGATCATCGCGTTGATCTCCGGCCCCTGGACGTCGGCGATGCGCGCCGCGAGCCGCCTCACCTCATCGGAGGAGGCCCGCGTGGGAGCGGCGGCGCTCATGTCGAGCGCCTGCCGGTGATGCACGACCATGTCCTGGAAGAACCGCACGTCGGCGGCGTTCGCGGTGGGGCTCGGCACCGCGGTCACGGCCTCGTCGGGGCTCAGCGTCCTCGCCTGCTCGCCGGGTCTGCCGGGGGCGATGACCGGAGCGGTGGACGTCGCGCGCGGCGGCTCGGCGCCGCCGGCGCAACCGGCGAGGGCGACCGCGGCCGCACCGATGACGATGGCGAGCGCTGCGCGCACCCGGCCTCCTAGAAGATCGCTGGTCGTGCGCGTGCACCCTAACTCACGCGACAGATCTCGGGTAAGCCGACAAGTCGGAACCTTTTGCTGACAGGGTGCCCTATGGTCAACTGTTCGGGTTTGGGAGAAAATCTGCCAGCATATGTTCTCCTGTGGCGCTTAGTACCAAGGAGGGTACCTGAGTGTTGTCCATCCCCCGCGGCGCCGGACGCGTCAGCCGGCTGTTGGTCCTGGTGGGTGCGGCGGCGGCCCTCGTGCTGTCCACGTTCCCGGCCGAGGCTGCGGACATCCCGGGCACCGATGAGATCGTGATGAGCCCGAACGTCCAGCATGTCGCCAACATCCCCAAGCCGGCGAGCCTCGCCGCCACCATCAACACCGACATCGCCTTCCAGGGCGACTACGCCTACGTCGGCAACTACGGCGGCTTCTCCATCTACGACATCAAGAATCCGAAGAAGACGAAACTCGTCAGCTCCGTGGTCTGCCCCGGTTCGCAGATGGACATCTCGGTGTACGGCAACCTGCTGTTCGCCTCGGTGGACTCCTCCCGCAACAACGACTCCTGCGCCAGCGTCGCGCAGCCCGCGTCGGTGAAGGAGTCCTGGGAAGGCATCCGCATCTTCGACATCACCGACAAGGCCAACCCCCGGTACGTCAAGTCGGTCGAGACCAACTGCGGGTCGCACACTCACACGCTGCTCCCCGACAAGCGGCGCGGCAACGTCTACCTGTACGTGTCGTCGTACCTGCCGCAGGCGACGTTCCCCGACTGCCTGCCGCCGCACGACAAGATCTCGATCGTCAAGGTGCCGCTGCGCGACCCGGCGTCCGCCGCGGTGGTCGCCACCCCGGTCGTGTTCCCCGACGGCGGCAACGAGACCCAGCCCGGCCTGCTGGTCCCGACGTCCGGTTGCCACGACATCACCGTGTACCCCGAGCGGAACATCGCCGCGGGTGCCTGCATGGGTGACGGCGTGCTGTTCGACATCCGCGACCCGGAGAACCCCGTGGTGACCGCGCGGGTCACCGACCCGAACTTCGCGTTCTGGCACTCGGCGACCTTCACCAACGACGGCAAGAAGGTCGTCTTCACCGACGAGCTCGGCGGCGGCGGCGCGGCGACCTGCAACGAGGCCACCGGGCCGAACCGCGGCGCCGACGCCATCTACGACATCTCGCGCGGCACGTTCGTCTTCAAGTCCTACTTCAAGATTCCGCGCTACCAGGCCGACACCGAGAACTGCGTCGCGCACAACGGCTCGCTCATCCCCGTCGAGGGCCGCGACATCATGGTGCAGGCGTGGTACCAGGGTGGCGCCTCCATCTGGGACTTCACCAACCCGTCCCGTCCCGAGGAGATCGGCTACTTCGAGCGCGGCCCCGCGGCCGAGGGCTCGGGTGGCTTCTGGTCCGCCTACTACTACAACGGTCACATCTACGCGAGCGACTTCAACCGCGGCTTCGACGTCATCAAGATCAACGACCGTCGTACCGACCCCGCCAAGAAGGTCAAGTTCGACATCCTGAACACCCAGACCCAGGCCTCCTACCGCGACAAGCACGGCCACCCCCACGGGCCCCTGTCCGACGACCCGGTGACCCTCGCGTCCGCCGGCGAGTGAGCGGCGTACGGCGGTAGCCGGAGCCGCGGCCACGGCCGACTGACGCACGCATCCGAGACCGGACATCGACGGCCCGGTCTCGGATGCGCGCGGCCTGGATGCCAGTAGGGTTGCGGCATGTCAGAGCCCACCGGCGGCTTCAGTCTCGACCCCGGCGACGACCTGCGTGAGGTCCGCGACTGGGTGCACGAGTTCGCCGCCACCGTGATCCGCCCCGCCGCCGCCGAATGGGACGAGCGCGAGGAGACCCCCTGGCCCGTCATCCAGGAGGCCGCCAAGATCGGCCTGTACTCCCTGGACTTCTTCGCACAGCAGTGGTTCGCCCCGAGCGGCCTCGGCATCCCCGTCGCCTTCGAGGAGCTCTTCTGGGGTGACGCCGGCATCGGCCTGTCCATCGCCGGCACCGGCCTCGCCGCCGCCGCGCTCGCCGCGGCCGGCACCCCCGAGCAGCAAGGCGAGTGGCTTCCCGCGATGTTCGGCACCGCGGGCGACGTCAAACTCGCCGCCTTCTGCGCCTCCGAACCCGACGCCGGCTCCGACGTCGGCGCCATCCGCACCCGCGCCGTCCACGACGAGGCCACGGACGAGTGGGTGCTCAACGGCACCAAGACCTGGGCCACCAACGGCGGCATAGCCGACGTCCACGTCGTCGTCGCCTCCGTGGACCCCGCACTCCGCGCGCGCGGCCAGGCCACCTTCGTCGTCCCCCCTGGCACCAAGGGCCTGACCCAAGGCCAGAAGTTCCGCAAACACGGCATCCGCGCCTCCCACACCGCCGAGGTGGTGCTCGACGACGTCCGCCTCCCCGGTTCTTGCCTCCTAGGCGGCAAGGACCGCCTCGACGCACGCCTGGCCCGCGTCCGCGAGGGCGGCAGAAGCGGCGAGCAACCCGCCATGCGCACCTTCGAGACCACCCGCCCCACCGTGGCCGCCATGGCCGTAGGCGTGGCCAGAGCCGCCTACGAGTACGCGCGCGACTACGCCGGCACCAGAGAACAGTTCGGCCGCAAGATCGCCGAGAACCAGGCCATTGCCTTCCTCCTCGCCGACATGGCCACAAGAATCGACACAGCCCGCCTGATGACCTGGCGCGCCGCCTGGCTGGCCCGCACCGGCCGCCCCATGCCCCAGGCCGAAGGCTCCATGTCCAAACTGGTCGCCGCGGAAACCGCGGTCTGGGTCACCGACCAGGCCATCCAGATCCTCGCCGGCGCCGGCTACACCAGAGACCACCCGGTGGAACGCTGGCACAGAGACGCCAAGATCTTCACCATCTTCGAAGGCACCAGCGAGATCCAGAGACTCATCATCGGCCGCGCCGTCACCGGCCTCCCCGTCCGGTGACCGCCGCCAGGCGGTTTCACGCTTCCTAGTAGTCGGCGGGCACGCCGTCGAGCAGGAGGCCGAGGCGTTCGACTGTGGGGCGGGATTCGACGTGGAGGCGCATGACGTCGAGGCCCTCGTCGGCGAGGACGACGAGGAGGCCGCTTCTGCGGATGGCGTAGACGACGACGTAGCCGGTGGCGCAGCGGATGACGACTTCGCGGAGCTCGCCCATGCCCATTTCGCTGCCGGTGCGTTTGCCGAGGCCCAGCGTGGCGGCGGAGAGGGCGGCGAGGACTTCGGGGCGTGCGCCGTCGGTGTCGGCGGTGACGAGCAGGCCGTCCACCGAGGCGACGGCGGTCTCGGTGACGCCGGTGATGCGGTCACGTAGCGCGTGGAGTTCGGTGAGCACTTCGTCGTGGCTCATGTACGGCCTTCCTGTTCGTCTTCGTCATCTGACGGTGTCGGTGGCCGCGGTGCCGCGGCGGCGGGGGTCGCTCACAGTTCTTCGCCGGCGGAGGGGGGCCGGATGCTTCGGGGAGCGAGAAGTCTGCGCCGCGGTGGTGGAGTGGTCCCCGTGACGGGGAGGACGTCGACGACCTTGCTGGTTCCCGGCCGGCGCAGTGGCAGGTCCAAGGGCTCGGTGATGCCTGTCGAGGAGGGTGCGGGGGGAGTGCGGCCGAGGGAGAGCAGGCCGTCCTCGATCATGAGCGCGGTCTCGGTCAGGACGGCGAACAGGCCGCGGCCGATGGTGAAGGCGATGTCCCGTGCGGTCCTGCGGCCGTTGGCGTGCTCCAGGATGGCGCGCCGCAGCGCCGCGGGGGAGATCGCGGGTACCGAGCCCGGTGCGACGGCGACGGGACGGCTGCGCATGGTCAGACCCAACGGTGCCCACGCGGCGGTGCTCTCCAGGCGGCGGGCCGTCTCTCGGACGAGGCGCCTCGGGTCCACGCCTGGGTCGGCGGGCAGTTGCGGCGGCAGGTCGTCCGGGCCGGGGAGTTCGAGGGCGATGTCCCCGGGGCCGCACCACGCGATGGCGAACACCGCGTCGAACACGGCGGACAGGCAGACGCTCTCCAGTCCGGCGACACCGAGGCCGTCGATCTTGACCAGTTCGCCGGCCAGGTCGCCTCGTGGCGCGCCGGCGGTGTAGGCGCGGGACCAGTCCTCCTCGCCGACCCTGCCGGACCGCAGCAGCAGGGACTCCGGGCCGGGGGTCGCCGGGCTGGAGGCGGCCACCACCAGGCCGTTCCGGAACAGGACGGTGCCGCCGGGGTCGCCGTCGGCCCTGAGCGTCCCGGTGAACCCCTCCTCGCCGCAGCTCAGCAGGACCGGTTCGATCGGGCCCGTGCCGGTGCCAGAGGGCTCAGGGTCGGGGCCGTTCATGTTCTCCTGTCCGATATATGGAGCTGACCTGCGGAAAAGCCGGCGGATGCCGACGGTCCACAGGGTGGGGCCTGAGGTGGGGAAAACGGGGAGACGCATGTTCCCGCCTTCCTACGGGAGGCGGGAACACCGGTGAACCGCCTCGGAGCGTGGCCGCCGGTGGTGACGGATACGCATCGGCCCTTCACTATCGGCGGTGGCTAACGGTACTTTAATGCCTCCGTATCCGTAAACCGACAGTGTGTCACTGTTGATCATCAAACGGTCAAGACTTCTGTCGGACTTGCCTTTCAGGAAAGAAGCAGATGAACATCGACACCGCTCTCAAAGAAGCCATGACCATCACCGGCGCCATCGGCGTCGCGCTCGTCGACTACGAGAGCGGCATGTCGCTCGGCTACATCGGCGGCGGCCGTGAGCTCGACGTCGAAGTCGCGGCGGCGGCGAACACCGAGGTCGTCAGGGCCAAGCTGCGTGCGCTGGCCTCACTCAACCTCGACGAGCGGATCGAGGACATCCTGATCACGCTGGACCGTCAGTACCACATCATCCGCCTCATCCCGAACACCGGCAGCTCCCTGTTCCTGTACCTGGCCCTCAACCGCGAGCGCGCCAATCTGGCCCTGGCCCGCCACAACCTGAGAAGCATCGAACGCGAACTGGCCTCCTGAGCGGGCCATCTGCTCAAGGCTCCGCGCGAGGGAGGGGGACGGTGCCGCGCCACAGGCGCTCACCGTCGTCGAAGCGCGAGGTGGGGACGAGGCCCAGATGCGCGGCCACGGCCATCGAGGCCTGGTGGCCGGGGTGGATGTGGGCCTGCACGACCGGGACGCCGCGGGCCGCCAGCCAGCCGGCCAGCGCGGCGGCGGCCTCCTTGGCGTACCCCCGGCCCTGCCACGGCTCGCCGACGATCCAGGCGATCTCGGCCCACGAGGAACCGGTGGGGATGGTGGCCTGGACGGTGCCGACGGCCGTGCCGCCGGGGTGGAGGCGGAGGATCCAGTTGCGCCACTCCTCGGTGCCGTCCGGTGAGTGGCCGCGGACCTGGATCTCGTAACGGGCACGCAGCGCGGCGGGGGTCGGCGGGGTGCCGCCGGTGTAGACGTAGAGAGCGGGGGACGACAGGACCGCGGCCATCTCCTCGGCGTCGGACACCTGCAGTGGGTGCAAGGTGAGGCGCTCGGTCCTGATGGGGGAGTCGTGCCCCGAGGGGGGTGGCGGCGGGCCGGTCAAGGGGACCTCCCGGTTTCGCTGCGGTGCGACCGACACCAGGATCGTACGGCCACCGGGATCGTACGGCGTCCCGTGGCCGGCCGGCGGGACGGTCCGGCCACGGGACGGGGTCAGACGGCCGGGGGAGTGGGTCCGGCCATGGGACGGGGTCGGGCCGGCCGGGAGGATGGTCCGGACGGCCGCGGGGTCAGCGCCTGGACACGGTGAAGGTGCCGGTGAGCGGGCCGAGGCGCACGGTGTAGGTGCCGGGTTCGGTGCGGCGTACCTCGAAGGTGAGGCGCACCGCCGTGCCGGGGGCGGCCTGGACGGTGCGGCGTGGCTCGGGCCGGTCGCCGACCACCAGGTCGGCGACGTACGCGCCGGCCTTCTCGCCGACGTTCTTCACCCACGCCGTGACGCGGACCGGACGGCCGGGGTGCGCGGTGGCCGGGGTGATCTCCAGCGTGGACACGGCGAACCGCGGCTCGGGGCCGGGTCGGCGGTCGTGCAGGAAGATGTCGGACCTGCGGTTGGTGTCACCGTCCACGAGGTTCGCCGACGTGCTCTGGAAGGCGACGTACCGTCCGTCGCCGCTGAGCGCCGGAAGTTCGGACGTGCCGTCGCCTTCCGCGCCACCGAGTCCGCCTGAGACCCGTTCGAGCGTGCCGGCGGCCAGGTCGCGCACGTAGACGTCGGTCTGGCCGTTGGTGTCACCCGGCACCAGGTTCGCGGCGTAGGTGTAGAAGGCGACGGTGCGGCCGTCGTCGCTGAGGGACGGCGCGAACGACAGGCTGTCGGCCGGTGTGCCGTCCAGGGCCGCCGACACCCGCGTCGTCGTGCCGGCCTTCCGGTCATAGACGAAGATCTGGAACCCCGCCATGTACACCACGACCTGGCCGTCGGCGCTGATGACCGGGCTCCCTGGCTCGGTTCCGTCCGGCACGGGGATCCGCTCGGTCGTCCCCGCGGCCCGGTCGCGCACGAACACGTCGTGCACGCCGTTGGTGTCACCGGGGACGAGGTTCGCCGACGCGCTCTCGAACGCGACGTAGCGGCCGTCGGCGCTGATGCTCTGCTCGCGCGACGACGCCTCACCCTGCACGCCGCCGTCGCCGACCGACACACGTTCGGTCGTGCCGGCGGCCCGGTCGCGTACGAACACGTCGGTCACGCCGTTGGTGTCGCCGGCGACCAGGTTGGTGGCGTCGCTGATGAAGACCGCGAACCTGCCGTCCGCGCTGAACGACGGCTGCGACGACATGTCGTCGGCCTGCGTGCCGTCCGGCCCCACCGAGATCCGCTCGGTCGTGCCGGCCAGCCGGTCGCGCACGAAGGTGTCGGCCACGCCGTTGGTGTCACCGGGGACCAGGTTGGTGGCGCCGCTGTTGAACCCGACGAACCTGCCGTCCGCGCTGACCATCGGGACCAGCGAGAACGCGTCGGCCTGCGTGCCGTCCGACGCCACCGACACCCGCTCGGTCTCCCCGGTGCGCAGGTCGGTCGCGAAGACGTCGAGGTCGTCGTTGGTGTCGTCGGGCACCAGGTTGGACGCCGCGCTGGCGTACACCACGTGGTTGCCGTCGGCGCTGACGCGCGGCCACCACACGTCGCCACCGGCCTGCTTGTGATCGGCCGTCAGGGACACCCGTTCGGTGGGAGGCGGTGCCGGGAGCGCGAGGTCCAGCCGCGCCGTCCCGGTACGGACCCGCACGTTCGCGGGGCCGGACCGTGACACGCCGGGTGCGGCGGCGGCCACCTGATAGTCGCCTTCCGGCACACCGGCGATGGTGTACCTGCCGTGCAGGTCGGTGGCGCCGGTCAGCCGGTCCGGCACGCCGAGCACGGTGACCGCCGCGCCTGGCACGGTGGTGCCGGTCGGGCCGTACACGACCTGGCCGGAGATCGTCCCGCGCCGGGTCCGGTCCAGCTCGATCCGCGTGCCGGTGAAGCGGTCCCGCCGCACGACGACGCCGGCCTGCCGCTGCTTGTAGCCGAACCTGGTCAGGGTCAGGTCGTAGGAGCCCGCGGCGGCGCGGAACTCGAACCGGCCGCCGGCGTCGGTCGTCACCGCGCGGCCCGTGCCGCTCCTGGTGACGGTCACGCCGGCCAGCGGCTCACCGGTCTTTCCGTCGGTGACGGTGCCGCGCACCCCACTGGTGAGCGCGGCCTCGGCGACCGCGGCGTGGGCGTCGATCCGGCCGGCGCCGTACCGCGGGTTGGGCCGGGGGCCGTACCGGTCGTCGGAGAAGGACGTGCCTTCCAGGATGGCGAGGGCCTCGGCGACCCCGAGCTCCGGCCGGGCCTGCAACATGAGCGCGACGACGCCGGAGACGTGCGGCGTGGCCATCGAGGTGCCGCTGGCCTCGCGGTAGCCGCCGCCGGGTACGGCCGACAGCACGTCCACGCCGGGTGCGGACACGTCCGGCACGACGTAGGTGTCCGGCCACTCGCCTGGCGCGTCCGTCCAGTCCGCACGCCGCACCACGCCGCCGCAGGAGAAGTCCGGCACCTCGTCGCCGGGGCCGGTCGCGCCGACCGCGACCGCCTCGAACACGTTGCCGGGGCTGCCCGATCCGCCTGGCAGGCAGTCGTTGCCGATGGCGAACGACGGGAACGCGCCGGCCCGCAGGATGTTGCGCGTGGGCTCGATCATCTCGTCGGAGAAGCCCTCACCGCCAAGCGACATGCTGACGATGTCGGCCGGCTCGCCGGCCGGCCTGCCGTTCCTGTCGTACGGCGCGACGGCCCACTGCATGCCGGCGATCACCTGGGCCAGCGTGCCGTTGCCACCGGGGATGACCAGGCCGGCCATCAGCTCGACCCCCGGCGCCACACCGATCCGCGTGCCTGAGGCGTCGCCTCCGGCGATGGTGCCGGCCACGTGGGTGCCGTGGTAGCTGCTGTCGTGCGGCATGGTCGGCAGCGGCCTGCCGTCCGGGCCGAACTCGATCCAGCCGCCGGGGAAGTACGGGTCGGCGGCGTCGTCGGTGGCGAGCCTGCCGGTGAGGTCGGGGTGGGTGATGTCGACACCGGTGTCGAGCACCGCGACGCGCACGCCTTCGCCGGTGAGGCCGCGCTCGCTCCGCACCCGGTCGGCGCCGATCTTCTCGATGCCCCAGGTGGTCTCCCCTTCGGCCGCCGCCTGGCGCGGCGCGGTCTCAGGCGCCGTCAGCCTGAAGTTGGGGATGACCCGCTTCACCAGGGGAGACGCGGCCAGCGCGTCCAGCGTGGCGGGCCTGACCCGGACCAGGAGCATGTTCTTCAGCCAGAACGTGTTGAGCACCTGGTCCCCATGGGACTCGACCAGGCCGGCCACCGGGGCCTGTGTGGCCTCGGCCGTCTTCTCCAGTTCGCCGGGTACGTCGGCGGGAGGCGCCGTCCCGGCGGGCTCGGGAGCGTTCACGATGACGACCGCCTCGACGCGGTCGCCGGCACGGGCCTTCGCGTCACCCGGCCGGCGCAGCAACTCCGGTGCGATCTTGCCTGCGTGAGAGGGGTCGGCCGGGGGCTCCTGTGCCGCCGCGGGAACCGCGGGGAGGGCCGTCAGCAGCGACCCGAGGGTCAGCGACACCGCGACGATCAGGCGTCGCCCGCGCGAACGCGGGGCGCACAACGACATTGAGGCTCCTTCGGGGGGATGCACGCGGGGACGCAGGCAAAACGCTGACATGTCAGGCGACAGCCGCTCAAGGCGATGAAGCGGCGAATACCCGACAGGTGGCGTGAATGCGACAATGAGCCGGTTCATCGGGGGTTACGTCGGCGGAGGCCTCGTGCTGGAGGCCGTCGGGTCGAGCCGGCAGGACGAGGTGGAGACGTAGTGCTAGAGGCCATCGGGTTGAGCCAGCAGGACGAGACGGTGTACGACGCGCTGGTGCGCCGGACGCAGGCCACAGGCGCCGAACTGGTCCAGGACTGTCACCTGCCGGAATCGGCCGTCAGGCGCGCGCTGCGCACCCTCACGAGCATCGGCCTCGCCAGCCGGACGGCCACCCGTCCCGTCCGTTATGTCGCCGTCTCGCCGGACCGCGGGCTGGAGGCCGTGCTGCGCGAACGCGAAGCGGGACTGCAGGGTGTCCGCGTGCACATCAGGACGCTGATGGAGATGTACCGCGCGGGGACCCGGTTCGCGCACCCCGGAGAGCTGATCGAGGTCATCTCCGGCAGGGACGAGGTCAACCACCGCTGGGTCCGCATGCAGCAGGACACGCACGCGCAGATGCGGGGCTTCGACCGGCCCCCGTACGCCGCGCCGAAGGGGCACACCGAGTCCAACCACGTCGAACTGGACCTGTTGCGGCGCGGCGTGCGGTACCGCGTCGTCTACGACACGAGCGCTCTGGAGCTGCCGGGCTGGCTGGACGACGTCATTGTCGGGGTGCGGCAGGGTGAGCAGGCGCGGATCGCCGAGGTGCCGATGAAACTCGCCGTCTCCGACGACCGCCTGGCGATGCTCCCCCTGCTCCGGTCCGGCGACAACCAGGTCACCGCGTCCTACATCATCCACCCCTCGCCGCTGCTCGACGCGCTGATCGCACTGTTCGAGACGACCTGGGACCGCGCCGTCCCGGTCCGCCTCGGCACCCCCGCCACCCCCGACCTGTCCGAGGAGGAGACCCGGCTGCTGGCCCTGCTGGCGTCAGGCGCCACCGACAAGGCCGCCGGCCGCGCACTCGGCTGGAGCGAACGCACCGTGCAGCGCCACGTCACCAAACTGATGAACCGCGTCGGCGCACGCACCCGCTTCCAGATCGCCATGGAGGCCACCCGCCGCGGCTGGATCTGAACCCGTCACGCATCGGATCCGAACCCGGCGCGCCGCGCGACAGCCGCGCGGACCCTCGCGGCCGGGTCCGAACCCCCGCAGGTCGTGGACCGATTCTGTCGGTCCCTGTCGTTACTGTGGCGGTGAACGGCTTCGGCACGACCCTGGAGATTGTCATGACCAGCAAGCTCAATCCCTATATCGGCTTCGACGGCGACGCGCGCGAGGCCATGGAGTTCTACCGGTCCGTCTTCGGCGGCGACCTCACCCTGCGCACCTTCGGCGAGTTCGGCGCACCTCAGCCCGAGCTGGCCGACAAGATCATGCACGGCACGCTGGAGACCCCTCAGGGCTTCACCATCATGGGCTCCGACACCCCGCCGGGCATGACCCGCACCGTCGGCGACAACATCACGATCAGCCTCAGCGGCGACGACGCCGACCTGCTCCGCGGCCACTGGCAGCAGCTCTCCGAGAGCGGCACCGTCACCGTCCCGCTGGAGAAGCAGATGTGGGGCGACGAGTACGGCTCCTGCGTCGACCGCTACGGCGTCAACTGGATGGTCGACATCACCCCGCAGGACTGACCACGGCCTCCCCGGTGCTCCGGGGCCCTCCGGCCCCCACGCGGAGGGTCCCCCGGTCAGGCGGCCGGCTCGGGTGCGCTGTCCGACCTCGGCGGGGTCGGTGCGCGTGGCCGGCTCGGGTGCGCTGTCCGGTGCAGGCGGGGTCGGTGCGCGTGGCCGGCTCGGGTGCGCTGTCCGGTGCAGGCGGGGTTGGTGCGCGTGGCCGGCTGGGTCGGGATGGGGGGTCAGGCGGGGAGGTGCACGGTGAAGTCGTCGAAGGAGACGGTGAGGTCGCCGCCGCCTGCTTCGGGGACCTGGGTGAGGAGGCCGACCTGGCTGTTGGCGGTCTCCGGGGGTGGTTCGGTGTCCACCGCGTCGAGGGCCTCGGAGCCGTCGACCCAGAAGGTGAGGGCCACGCCGGTGCCGGAGCGCGCACAGCGCGCCTGCAGGCGGACGTCCGTCCCGGGGGCCGGGGGGCTCAGCTTGGCCGGGGGGATCACGTCCAGGCGCTCGCCTGAGGTGGTCCTGGTGATGCGAGCGGTCCCGTCGAGGCCGAGCGTGAAGGCGTAGCCGTGCGGCACGTCCTCGTCCCAGCGGCACGTCAGCCCGAGGACGCCGGGGCTCGCCGAGCCTTCCTTGAGCCGCGCGGTGACCGCGATCAGCACGTCACGCTCCGGTGTGGCCGACCCCTTCGGCGGCACGGGGGAGAAGGCGGCGCCGTGGGGGTCGGTGGTGTCGGCGTGGATGCTGTACACGCCACGGTCGATCTCGTACCCGTGGGTGGTCCGCGAGTCGTCCGCCGCGTCAGGCGCGAAGGTGTACCCGTCCCAGTTGCCCCGCTCGGAGAAGTCGTCCGCGTACAGCAGCTTCCCCGCCGCGGGTCCCGTCCCCCACGGGGGCCGCACCACGAGGACCACCGCCGTGACGAGGACCGCCGCCACGACCGCGGCGGCGGGCCACAACAGCCGCCGCCTCCGCGCGCTGGGTCCGCGCGGGCCGGCGACGGCCGGCGCGGCGCCGGAGGCCGGCGGCCCCGTCGCCGCGTCCAGCGGTGCCGTACCCGCGGAACCGGACGGAGCGACCGGTGCGATGGGGCCGGGTCCAGGTGCGGTATGGCCGGATCCAGAGGGTGCGACCGGTGAAGTACGGCCGGGTCCGGACTCTGTGAACTGTGCTGTGGGGCCGGGTCCGGATCCTGTGAACTGTGCGGTGGGGCCGGGTGCGGATCCTGTGAACTGTGCGGTGGGGCCGGGTGCGGACTCTGTGAACCGGGTCGTGTGGCCGCGGTCGGATGGTGTGAGACGTGCGGTGGGGCCGGGGCCGGGTAAGGCGGCGGGGCCGGGGTGAGGGGGTGGGGCCGCCGGGTCGGGATGGCCGGTCGGGGCCGGGGAGGGGGTGAGTGTGGTGGCGGGGAGTGACGGGCCGGTGGTGAGGGGGGTGTCGTCGCCGGTGAGTTCGCGCAGGAGGGTGGTGGCGGAGGGCCGGGCCGTGGGGTCCTTGGCCAGGGAGGCGGACAGCAATGGGTGCAGGTCGGCGGGGACGCCGGTCAGGTCGGGGTCGGCGGTGCTGATGGCGTACAGCAGCGCGGTGAGGTTGCCGCCGCGGAAGGCCGTGCGGCCGGTCGCGGCGTACACCATCGTGGCGGCCCAGCTGAACACGTCGGACGCGGTGCCGGGGGTGTGACCGGCGAGCAGTTCGGGGGAGACGTACGCGGGGGTGCCGACCAGGCCGGTGGACGTGGTCCCCTGGCCGAGGTCGCGGGCGATGCCGAAGTCGATGACCACCGGACCTTCGGGACCGAGGATCACGTTGGCCGGTTTGACGTCGCGGTGCACGACACCGGCCCGGTGGATCGCCGCGAGCGCGGTCAAGGTGGCGACCGCGAGCCGCTGCAGGCCGCTGCCGGTGCGCGGCCCGTCACTGGTGACCGTCTCGGCGAGCGAGGGACCGGGGATGTACTCGCTGACCACGTAGGGACGTCCGTCGGCGGTGCCGGCGTCGAGCACGCGTGCCGTGCAGAACGGCGCGACCCTGCGCGCGGTGTCGGCCTCCCGCAGGAAACGCCGGTGGCTCTCGGCGTCCACGTCGCGCAGTACCTTCACCGCGACCCGCACGCCGGACGGCCCCTCGGCGAGATAGACGACCCCCTGACCCCCCTCGCCGAGCGTCCCGGTCAGCCGGTAGCCCCCTATCCGCTCCGGATCTGACGGCCCCAGGGCACGCGGACGCACGGCCACCTCTTGCTGTTGTTCTCGGCGCAACGGTGCAGGGCCCCACCTTAGGGCCTGCCGTGCGCGCGGGGAAAGCGCCGCGTCACCCCGGGTCGCCGCCGCGTCACGGCGGCGGTTCCTGCCACCGCCGGGGTACCGCGGCGCGGACCCACGCGAACCTTCCGTGGCACACCGTCATGGACCGCACGCCGTGCGCACGGTCCGGCGTCGTCGTGCGCGGCGCCTTGCCGGACGGCCGCCGCTACAGCGGGATGTTGCCGTGCCTGCCGCGGCTCTCCGGTATGACGGAGAAGGCCTCCACCAGGCGGCGGCGGGTGCGGGCCGGGGTGACGACCTCGTCGACCACGCCGAGGGACATGGCGCGGTCGACGCCGCCGGCGATGCGGCGGTGCTCCTCGACCAGTTCGGCGCGCAGCTTCTCGCGGTCCTCCTCGGGGGTCGCGGCGAGGCGCTTGCGGTGCAGGACGTTCACGGCGGGTTCGGCCGCCATGACGGCGACCTCCGCGTCCGGCCACGCGAACACCGCGTCCGCGCCGAGCGAGCGTGAGTTCATCGCGATGTACGCGCCGCCGTAGGACTTGCGGGTGATGAGGGTGACCCGCGGCACGACGGACTCGCCGAACGCGTGCAGCAGTTTGGCGCCGCGGCGCACCACGCCGTCCCACTCCTGGCCGACACCCGGCAGGTAGCCGGGGACGTCCACGACGACGAGCAGCGGCAACCCGAACGCATCGCACATGCGGACGAAACGGGACGCCTTCTCGGCGCTGAGCGAGTCGAGGCAGCCACCTTTGCGCAGCGGGTTGTTGGCCACCACACCGATGCTGCGGCCACCGAGCCGGCCGAGGCCGACGACCATGTTGGGGGCCCATTTCGGCTGGAGCTCCTCCAGCGCGTCCCCGCCGCCGTCGAGGAGGCGGCGCAGCAACGGCCGCACGTCGTAGGCGCGGCGCGGCCGGTCCGGCAGCAGGCCGATCAGGTCGTGGTCGTCCTTGTCGGCCTGCTCGACGTCGAACTCGCTGTGCCGCGCGAGCAGGCCGGTGATGCGGCGGGCCCGCACGTACGCCTCCGCCTCGGTGTCGGTGACGACATGCACGACGCCGGACTTGCGCGCGTGCACGTCGGTGCCGCCGAGCCCGGTCATGTCGATGCGCTCGCCGGTCACCATGGAGATGACGTCGGGGCCGGTGATGAACACCTTGCCCTGCTCGGACATGATGACGAGGTCGGTGAGCGCGGGGCCGTACGCGGCGGCCCCCGCGGCGGGGCCGAGCACGACCGAGATCTGGGGGACGCGTCCTGAGGCCCGGATCATCGCCTGGAACATGCGTCCCACGGCGTCCATCGACTCCACGCCGTCGGCGAGGCGCGCGCCGCCGGAGTGCCACAGGCCGATGACGGGACGCCGCCGCACGACGGCCTCGTCGATGGCGGCGATGATGCGTCCCGCCTCCTCGGTGCCGAGGGAGCCACCCATCAGCGTGGCGTCGGTGCAGTACGCCATGACCGGCGAGCCGCCGATCCGTCCCCGCACCGCGGCCACACCGCGGCCGCCGGGGTCGTGGATCGGGTCGATCGATCCCTCGTCGAGCAGTGCGGCCAGCCGCACCAGCGGGGCCCTGGGGTCCGGCGTCACCTGGGTGATCGTCATCGTCGCTCCGTTCAGGCGTGAATGAGCACAGCGGTGAAGAGGTTCCTTGGTGCACGGCTCCACGGGTAACGGGCGGACGCGTCCCCTACGTCGCCGGTCCGACTTTACCTCGGAGATCGATCACGGCGGCAGGTTCCGGACACATGCCCCATCGCGTCGTGCCGCCAGGCGTCCGCCGTTCAGCCGATCCACGTGCCGGCCAGTAGTTCCAGCGAACGGACCCGGTCGGCGTGTTCGTGCGTGATGGTGGTGACGAGCAACTCGTCGGCACCGGTCACGTCGCGCAGCACCCGCAGCCGCTCGGTGACGGTGGCCGGTGAGCCGGCGAACTGTGTGTCCACCCGGTCGGCGACCAGGGCCCGGTCCTCGTCGGTCCACCGGTGCGCGGCGGCCTCCTGCGGGGACGGGAACGGTGGCGCTCCCGCGCCGGTCCGGATGGACCGCACCCACAGCCCGTACGGCTCGGCGAGGCGCCGCGCCTCCTCGTCGGTGGGGGCCACCACGACGTCCGCCGACACCATGACGTACGGCGCGGAGAGCACCGCCGACGGCTTGAACGCGTCACGGTAGGCCGTCACGGCTTCGAGCACCGCCGCCGGCGCGACGTGGTAGTTGGCCGCGAACGGCAGCCCTCGCTCCCCGGCCACCTGCGCGCTCTCCCCGCCGCTGCTGCCGAGGATCCACAGCTCCAGCTCGGCACCCTCTCCCGGCTGCGCGTGCGCGGCCTGTCCTTCGGCGGACCGGTAGGTGCCGGCGACGAACGCCTGGATGTCGTCCACCTGCTCGGCGAAGCCGGGAGGCTCGGCCCCCGGCTGGTGGAGCAGCGAGGCGGAGAAGGCGAGCAACGGGGTGCGGCCCAGGGACGTGTGGTCGAACGGCGGCGGGATCAGCAGCCCGTCCACCACCCGCGGCTCGTGGCGCGCGGCCGGCGCCGGCGTGTGCGCGCCGGCCCGCACCTCCTTGGCGCGCTGCCCCGAGCGGCCGAGCCCGAGGTCGATCCGGCCCGGATGCAGCGCGTCGAGCGTGCCGAACTGCTCGACCACCGTCAGCGCGGTCTGGTGACCGACCTGCACGGCCCCCGACCCCACCCTGATGCGCCGGGTGGTCGCCGCGACGGCCCCGATGAGCACCGCGGGTGCCGAGCTCGCCACCCCCTCGGCCAGGTGGTGCTCGGCCAGCCAGTACCTGTGGTAGCCGGCGTCGTCGGCCCGCCGCGCCAGGTCGAGCGTGTGGCGCAGCGCGTCCCGCGCGGTGCCGCCGGACAGGACAGGCGCGAGGTCGAGTACGGACAACCGGGTCATGAGGGTCCTCCCGGGGAGAGCGGCCTGCTCGGGATCTCCTTGCGCAGGACGGGGGCGATCTCGCTCTGGAACAGTTCCAGTGAGGCGCGGAACGGACCGGGGGGCAGCCCGTCCGGTTCGGCGGACAGGTACATCACCTCGTGGCCCAGCCGGTCGTGGTACCGGTGGACCTTGTCGATGGCCGGTGGTCCTCCTTCACGAGGCCGTCACGTAACGGCTCGGGGGACGCGGCAGGCCGAGACGGCCGCGCAGGCCGGTGGTCTCGTAGGCGCGGCGGAAGACGCCTCTGGCCTGCAGCTCGGGTACCAGGCCGCGGGTGACGGCCGGCAGGTCGTGCGGCAGGACGCCGGGACGCAGGCGGAAGCCCTCGACGCCGGAGGCGCGCCACATCAGGAGCAGGTCGGCGAGCTGTTCGGGGGTGCCTTCGAAGACGTGCGCGTCGCTCACGTGGGTCGCGCCGTCCAGGTCGTCCAGGCGGGCCCTGCGGCCGGGAGGGCCGAGGTACACCTCCAGGTCGGCGAAGATCTTCAGTGGCGGCCCGGTGCGGCCGGCCGCCGTCTCGGCGGCGCGCACCTCGGTGACGACGGCCGCCGCGTCGTCGGCGTCGCGCGGCGTGACGTACACGACGTCACTGGTGCGGGCCGCGAAGTCGTACGGCAGGGCCGAGTGCGCGAGAGAGGTGACCAGGGGCCGGCCCTGCGGGGAGCGGGGGGTGATGGACGGGCCCCTGACGCTGAACCACTCGCCGCGGAAGTCGATCGGGTGGAGCTTGTCACGATCAACGAAGCGGCCGGTCGCCGTGTCGCGGATCTCGGCGTCGTCCTCCCAGCTGTCCCACAGCCGGCGCACCACCTCCACGAAGTCGACGCCTTCGCGCAGCAGCCGCTCGATGTGGCGCCGCGCCGTGGGGCCGGCCGGGTCGATCGGCGGGAAGGTGCGGCGGCCGAAGTGCGCCGCCTCGTGGGGACGGGCCGACACCCGGGGCCGCCAGCCGGCGCGTCCCCGGGCGGCGTGGTCGAGGGACGCGATGCCGATGGACACGTGGAACGGCTCGGTGTGGGTGACGCCGGTCGTCGGCACGAGGCCGATCCGGGTGGTGAGCGGTGCGAGCGCGGAGGCGAGCAGCACCGCGTCCAGCCGGCCTCTGACCTGGTCGCGCCGGCCGTCGGGGGAGTCGTGCCGCGTGGACTGCACGGCGAGCGAGTCCTCGAACGTCACCCAGTCGAGCAGGCCGCGCTCGGCCTCCACCACCAGGTCGGCCCAGTACCCGGCGGTGAACAGCAGATCGGGCCGCGCGCCGTCGGCCCGCCACGCGGCGGGGTGCCAGCCGGCGCCGTCCAGCGCGACGGCCAGGTGCAGCGTCATGACGTCTCCTTCACGGGGGAACGCAGGCCGAGGTGGTCGCGCAGGGTGGTGCCGGTGTAGTCGGCGCGGTACACGCCTTTCTCCTGCAGCAGGGGGACCACCTGGTCCACCAGCTCGTCCAGGCCGCCGGGGGTCAGGTGCGGCACGAGGACGAACCCGTCGGCGGCGCCGGTCCGCACGAATGACGTCATCTGCTCGGCGACCGACGCCGCCGTGCCGACGAAGGTCTGCCGCGCCGACATCTCGATCACCAGCTCACGGATGGTGAGGTTCTTCTCCTGCGCGACGGCGCGCCACTTGGCGGCCGTCGCGGCCCGGTCGCCGCGGAACTGCGCGCGGCCCCGCGACACCCCTTCGCCGAGCTCGGGTTCCACGTCCGGCAGCGGCCCGTCGGGGTCGCAGAACGACATGTCCCTGCCCCACACGCCTTCGAGGAACACGATCGCGTTGGCCGGGCTCACCTGGGCCCGCCGGATCTCGGCCGCACATTCGGCGGCCTCGGCCTCGGTGTCGCCGAGCACGTACGTCACGGCCGGCATGATCTTCAGGTCGGCCGGCCGCCTGCCGTACGCCGCGAGCCTGCGCTTGACGTCGCGGTAGAACGTGCGGGCCTCCTCGGGACGGCCGTGCCTGCTGAAGATCACGTCGGCGGACGAGGCGGCGAACTCGCGTCCCTCGTCGGAGTCCCCCGCCTGGATGATCACCGGGTGTCCCTGCGGGCCGCGCGGCACGTTGAACAGCCCCTGGATGTCGAAGTGCCTGCCGGTGTGCCGGAACGGCGTGACGCCTCCTTCACGCAGGAACTCGCCGCGCACCGGGTCGGCGGTCACCGCGTCATCGGCCCAGGTGTCCCACAACTCCCTGGCCGTCTGCAGGAACTCCTTGGCGCGGGTGTAGCGGTCGGCCTCGGCGAGGTACCCGCCGCGCCGGAAGTTCTCGCCGGTGAACGCGTCCCAGCTCGTCACGACGTTCCACGCGGCCCGGCCGCCGCTCAGGTGGTCGAGTGTGGCGAGGCGCCGCGCCACCTCGTACGGCTCGTTGAAGGTGGAGTTGACCGTGGCGGCCAGCCCCAGCCGGGTGGTGACGGCCGACAGCGCGGCCAGCACGGTGAGGGACTCGGGACGTCCCATCACGTCCAGGTCGTGGATGCGGCCCTTCATCTCGCGCAGCCGCAGTCCCTCGGCGAGGAAGAAGAAGTCGAACCTGCCGCGCTCCGCCGTCTCGGCGAGATGCCGGAAGGAGCCGAAGTCGATCTGGCTGCCGGACCGGGGGTCGGACCAGACGGTCGTGTTGTTGACGCCGGGGAAGTGCGCGGCGAGGTGGATCTGCTCGGTCACAAGGCCCTCCTGCCAATAAACCCACTAACAGAGTAGGAAAAGTGGGTATATTGGTCAACAGGCCTCGGTGACAAAAAGACCGGGGCCCGCCGCGCCGGCGGGCCCCGGAGAACCGGTTTCTGGCGTGAGGTTCTAGCGCAGCGCCGTCTTCGGCACGACGAGCAGCGTGACCGAGCCGGCCGGGAAGGTGCGGGTGAAGGTGCCGTCCGCGGCGATGGGCTGCGCCGCGCCGGGGACGATCGCCGTGGGGGAGGCCGCCGAGTACTGGTACACCGACGCGGCGCCGCGCCGCGCGCCGGCGATGCTCACCGGGCTGGTCAGGTCGGTGCCGCCCTTGTTGACGACCATCAGGGTCAGCGCGCCGTCACGGGTCCTGCGTGCCCCGTACACCGCGAGGGCCCCCTGGTCGGCGCTGGTGGAGCTGACCGACACGTCGCCGAACCGCGAGCCCGCGCCGTCGTAGTTGAGGTACATGCGGAACGCGTACGCGCCGGGCTGGCCCGCCGACGGCGGGTCCCACAGCGTGGCGAGGTCCAGGCCCTCACGGCCGAAGATGCCGAGGATGTCGGCCTGGGTCAGCGCGCCGTTCATCGTGCCGAGCGCACCCCAGTTGTACTCGGTGATCGCGGTCCTGGTCCCGGGGTACCGGGCCGCGATCAGCTCCTTCATGCGGGGGATGAGCCGCACCTGCGTGCCGATCCAGCTCTCGTCGGTGTAGGCCGGGTCCCACAGCGCACGGGTGGACCGCAGCCGCAGCGCGTTGGTCGCCGGGTCGGTGTCGTTGCCGAACGCCACCCCGGGGGCCTGCGGGTAGAAGTGCATGTCGAAGTAGTCGAGGATCCGCTTGCGGTACTTGTCCTCGTACTTCTTCATCTCCCGCAGGTACCACGCGGTGAACGGCAGGCCGTCGCGCGCGGCGCGGTCCGGCGGGTCGCCCCAGCAGCCGGTGCGCGAGCAGGTCTCCTGGTCCAGGCCCGAGTAGTCCCACGACGTCCAGCCCCAGCCGACCGGGCCGAGCGTCTTGGCGGTCGGGTCGGCGGCCTTCACCGCGGCGGCGATCTTGTAGGTTTGGTCGCGCAGCTCGGCGGCGCTCGCTCCCTGCGGGTGCACGTCCCGGTGGGTGGAGTGCCAGATGTCCGGCTCGTTGTCCAGGTTGTAGAACTTCACGCCACCCTGCGCGGCCTTGCCGTACGTGGTGGTCAGGTGGCGCAGCCAGTCCTTGATGTACTGCGGCCCCACCTCGACGCTCGTGTCGTGCGGGTCGTTGCCGGTGACGAGCGTGCCGTCCGGTTTGACGCCGTTGCCGCAGTCGGGCCGCCACTCGTCGGTGCGCTGCTGCGGGCCGTACTTGGTCACCGAGAAGCCGCAGGAGCCGTCCCGCGCCTTCGGGGCCCACCCGATCAGCGGCACCGTCAGGATCGAGTCGGTTCCGGTGCGCCGGTTCTGGTCCACGAACTTGTCGGTGGTCGAGCCGCGGGGGAGCAGTTCGGGGTGGTCGTTGGCCTCGGCGATGTTCTCGAAGAACCAGTCGGACGCGCGGTTGGTGGTGTCGTACAGGTAGTGGTACCGCGTCGTCGCGTTGCCTCCCCACCGCCGCACCGGCAGCCGCAGTTCGGCGGCCAGCGCCTCGTCGGTGAAGTTCATGCCGTAGATGTGCGGGCTGATCGGGTGTTTGCCGGCGGACGGGTCGATGGTGAGCCGCGGTCCGGCGTCGGCCTGTGCCGGCCCGCTCATCGGCACCGCCCCCGCCGCGAGCACCACCGACACGGCCGCGAGCCTGAGCAGCTTGCCGCGCATGAGCAACCTCCCTCAACGGATCCGGCAACCGTGCACGCACCGGCGGCGTCCCGGCAACCACGCCACGGGCCGGACATCGCCTGACCTGTCGTGACGTGGTCGCACGGCATGCAACTTTCAGTGGTGCGCGCGCCGGTGAAGATTGGTTGCGCGGCGTCAGTGGTGGTAGGCGTGCACCACGGCGTGTCCCTTGCCGCGGCCGATGATCCACTTGTTGACCGGCGTGGTGACGAGGAAGGCGAGCACGAGGGACCCCGCGAGCGAGGCCCAGAACAGCGCCGTGGTCAGCCCGGCGTCCATGGCGCCGGGGATGAGCAGCATGACGGAGTTGTCGATGATCTCCATCACGACGATCGAGGCGGTGTCGGCCGCCAGCGCCAGCTTGACGGCCGACGTCCAGCCGACCCCGGCCCTGCGCAGCGGCAGCAGCGTGAGCAGGTAGCCGAAGAAGAACGCGAGGACGACGGAGGCGGCGACCGTGGACGCGTTGTGCCAGCCGAGCGCCGTGCCGATCACCATGCCGGCGACCTCGCCGATGGCGCACCCGGTGAGGCAGTGCAGGGTGGCGGAGGCGGCGGTGCCCCACGTCGCCTTCCCGGTGTGGCCCTCGTGCGCGGAGTGGGTGTGCTCGGAGTTGGTGTGCTCGGACATGGTCGACATCCCTTCGGCGGGTCGCGTGACGCCAATATACCCCCCCACCGTATATCCGCGCCATGGGCCGGCCGGAGTCTGTGACAATGGCCCGGCACGCCGGTCGAGATCAGGAGGCCTTACGCATGTGGGACGAAGCCGAACTCAAGCACCTCAGGCGGTGTATCGCACTCGCGGAAGAGGCGCTTGAGGCCGGGGACGAGCCGTTCGGCTCGGTGCTCGTGGCCGGCGACGGCACGGTGCTCGCCGAGGACCGCAACCGCGAGACCACCGGCGCAGACCAGACCCTGCACCCCGAGTTCGCGCTGGCCCGCTGGGCCGCGGCCAACATGACCGCCGAGGAGCGTGCCGCCGCGACCGTCTACACCAGCGGCGAGCACTGCCCCATGTGCGCCGCCGCGCACGGCTGGGTCGGGCTCGGCCGCATCGTGTACGTCGCCTCCTCGCGCCAGCTCACCGACTGGCTCGCCGCGCTCGGCGTCTCGGGAACCCCCGCCGTCGCCGCCATCCCCGCCGGCCAGGTCGCGCCGCGCGTGACGGTCGAAGGACCGGTGGACGAGCTCACCGAGGACATCCGCGCGCTGCACGTCCGCTTCCGCCGGTGAACCGGCCCCGGCGTCAGGCCACGGCCAGCGCGTAGGCCGCGCAGGCGAACGACACGATGTGCCCCACGGTGCGCACCAGGTTCAACGCCACCCAGCGCGGCTCGAAGGCGCGGCGCACGGCGCCGAGGTCGGCGACCTGATCAGGCTCGCCGGCCTGTTCGAGGCGGTTGTTCAACGGCACGTTGCCGGCGCCGGTGACGAGGAACGAGACGACGTACAGCGCCAGCGCCGCGACGAGCCAGGGGAGTGCCGGGCCGTCCCGGAACAGTGCCACCGCGGCGGCGAGCAGGGGGAGCGGGCCGAGGAAGCACAGCATGAACCACGGGTTCACGATGGTGCGGTTGATGTTGCGCATCCCCTCGACCAGCACGAGGTCGCGGGAGCGGCCGAAGGCCGGCATCACCGCGTGCGCGAAGACGGCGAACAGGCCGGCCGTCAGGCCGGTGGTGAGGACCGCGGCGAGCAGCACGGCGGTCTGGAGGGGGCTCACGGTGCGATCACTCCTGTGTGCGGTTGCCTGACCCTGCGACGATCATGCCAGGCAGGGGTGAGCCCGTGCTCACGGCGCCTGGCCCGGCGGCGCGACGTCGGCACCCCGCGCGGCGAGCAGTTCCATGAGACGGGCCGCGTTGCGCTGCGAGTTGTCGGCGCAGCAGTTGTTGGTGAGCACGTACGTGGTCTTGGCCGTCTCCGCGAGACCCGCGATCCGGCCGGCCCAGTCGTCCAGCTCGGCCTCGGAGTACAGGTAGCCGAAGCGTTCCTCGATGTTCTTGCTGGTCCACTTGTCCGAGTGGCCGTGCAGCCGCACCACCGACACGTCCGAGGTGGCCGCGAGGACCGGCGGCACCGACGAGGGGTGGCCCTGCGGCATGTCCACGCAGACGTACGGCAGGTCGTGCTCGGCGAGGAACTCCAGCGTGGCCGCGCGGTTCCGCTCGCTCATCCAGGTGGCGTTGCGGAACTCGACGCAGACCGGCAGCGGCAGGCACCGGTCCCTGCACTCCAGGATGTACCGCCGGTTCGCCGCGCCGCGCGGGAACCACTGCGGGAACTGCAGCAGCACCGCGCCGAGCTTCCCCGCGTCGTGCAACGGCCGCAGCGCCGAGATGAAGCGCAGCCACACCTCGTCGAGCACGGCGGGGTCCACGTCGCGCGCGTACACGGTGCGCTTGGCGGCGCCGAGCCGTTCCCGCAGGTCCTTGTGGATCGCGTCCACCCGGGTGGGATGCTGGGTGAGCAGGGAGAACGCCTTGACGTTGAAGACGAAGCCGCCGGGGGTGCGGTCGCGCCACAGCTCGGCGGTGCGCTCGGACGGCGGGTGGTAGTAGGTGGCGTCCACCTCGACCATCGGGAACCGGGTGGCGTAGTAGGCGAGGCGCGTCTCGGCGGTTCTCGCGCCGGCGGGGTACCACCCGGAGGCGAGCAGTGACTTGTCCGTCCACGAGGCCGTGCCGACGAGGATCTTGCTCATGCCGATCACGCTACGTCCACGCCGGCGCGGACGGGTGGCCGTTCCGCGCCACCGTCCGATTACCTATTGACTCGGTAGGGTTAGTAGGTAAAGGGTGAAGGTGAGGGGAAGGGGAGACCACATGAGCGTCACCGACGAGTTGCTCGCCAACGCCGAGCGTTACGCCGAGACCTTCGACAAGGGGCACCTGCCGCTGCCACCGGCCACGGGGGTGGCCGTCGTGGCCTGCATGGACGCGCGGCTGAACGTCTACGGGCTGCTCGGGCTGGCCGAAGGCGACGCGCACGTCATCCGGAACGCCGGTGGCGTGATCACCGCCGACGAGCGGCGCAGCCTCGCCATCAGCCAGCGGCTGCTCGGCACCCGCGAGATCATCCTGATCCACCACACCGACTGCGGCATGCTCACGTTCACCGACGACGGCTTCAAGGAGAGCATCCGCGCCGAGGTCGGCATCAAGCCCGACTGGCCGGCCGAGGCGTTCCCCGACCTGGAGGAGGACGTCCTGCAGTCGATCGCGCGCGTCAGGGCCGACCCGTTCATCCCCGAGAAGGGCTCGGTCCGCGGCTTCGTCTACGAGGTCGAGACCGGACGGCTGCGCGAGGTCAAGGCGTAGCAGGCGGCGGGTCGCCGAGGCCGGCCGGCACCCGGTCCGCATCCGGCACACCGAGGCTGCGGTAGGTCGCGAGCGCGGCGCGCCAGTGCTCACGGGCCTCCGCCTCGTGGCCGGTGCGGGCCAGGACGTGCGCGATCCCGTCCGTCGCGCGTGCGTGCTCGTACCGGTCCCCGGTCCGCTCGGCCAGCGTCAGCGCGGCGCGGTGCCGGGTGAGCGCGGCGCCGGGCTGTCCCATGGCGCTCAGCGTCTCGCCGAGCGTGTTGAGCGTCTCCACCTCAAGGTTGCGGTCGGCCGTCTCGCGGCTGATGGCGAGCGCGCGGTGCAGGTGGTCCAGGGCCTCCGCGTGCCGGCCGAGCCGCAGGTACACCGCGCCGGTCGTGCCGATCGCGCTGCCCTCGCCGCCGGGGTCGCGGGCCGCGCGGCAGTCGGCGAGCGACCGGCCGAGATGCTCCAGCGCTTCGGCGTACCGGCCGAGCAGGTTGTCCAGCGCGCCGAGGTTGCCGAGCGCGTACCCCCGCAGCCGCCGGTCCCCGAGCTCGGTGAACACCTCGGCGGCCCGCGTCTGGTACGCCGCCGCCTCCTCGTACCGGCCGAGCCGCCGGCACATGATGCCGATGTTGACGAACTGCGTGCCCTGCGCGTGGCGGTTCCCCGTCCGCTCGAAGACCGCGAGCGCGGCGCGCATGACCGCCAGGGACCGGTCGAGGTCGCCGAGCCGCTCGTGCACCAGGCCGAGCCGGCCGAGCACCCGCGCCTCACCCTCGGCGTCGCCTTCGCGCCGTGCGCTCGCCAGGGCCTGCTCGAACGTGGCACCCGCCTGGTGGTGGTCGCCGAGCCACCAGTGGACGGCGCCGAGGTTGGTCAGCACTCCGGCGACGCCGTGACCGGTGGCGAGCGCCGCCTCGGCCGCGGCGCCGTGCAGCGTCAGCGCCTCGGTGGAGTGGCAGTGCACCTCCAGGTGGCGCCACAGGACGCGGGACAGATCGACGGCGTGCCGCGGCCGGCCGTGCCGCGCGGCGTGCACGGCCACCGCGACCAGCGCGGGCCGTTCCCGCTCCAGCCAGCGGGACGCCTGATCGGCGTCGCCGACCGGCGGGCCGGGGGTGCGCGGCGGCGGCACCGCCGGCCGGCCGCGCTCGTAGGGGTACAACGTGTCCATGGCCGCCGCGGCGGTGCTCAGGTAGTGATCGAACAGCCGGGTCAGCGGCTCATCGCCGCCGGTGGCGCGCTCCACCGCGAAGGCCCGCAGCAGGTCGTGCATGGCGTACCTGCCGGGGCCCGCCTGCTCGATTAGGTGACCGCGTGCCAGCTCGTCGAGCAGCGCCGCCGCGCGTGCCGTCCCGGTCCCCGCCAGCGCGGCGGCGCCGTACATGTCGAACTCGCGGCCCGGATGCAGGCCGAGCAGGTCGAACAGGCGGGCCGCCTCGCCGCTCAGGTGCCGGTGGGACCACGAGAACACCGACCGCACCGCCGTGCGCGTGTCCCCCGCGGCGTCCAGCAGGTCCAGGCGGCGCGCCTCGTCGCGCAGCTCTGCCACCAGCTCCGACAGCGGCGCCGTGGGCCGTGACGTGGCCATCTCGGCGGCGACGCGCAGCGCGAGCGGCAGCCGCGCGCACGCCTCGGCGAGCGCCGCCGCGTCGTCAGGCGTCTCGTCCACCCGGGGCCCGATGAGGCCGCGCAGCAGGCCGGCCGCCTCGGCCGCGGTGAGGGTGGTGAGGTCGATGCGCAGCGCGCCTTCACGCGCCACCAGCCCCGTCAGCGCGTCCCGGCTGGTCACCACCACCATGCACGACGCCGAGCCCGGCAGGAGCGGACGCACGTGGTCGGCGCCGTGCGCGTTGTCCAGCACCACAAGCACGCGGCGTCCGGCCAGCAGCGTGCGGTAACGCGCGGCCCGCTCGTCGAGGTCCTCGGGGATGTCGGCCGGCCGCACGCCGAGCGCGCGCAGGAAGGCCGCCAGCGCGTCGGCGGCGGTCACCGGGCTGCCGGGGTCGTACCCGCGCAGGTCCATGTAGAGCTGGCCGCCGGGGAATCGCCTGGCCACCCGGTGCGACCAGTGCACCGCGAGCGCGGTCTTGCCGACCCCCGCCGTCCCCGCCACCGCGGAGATCACCACCGCCGGCCGGCGCTCGCCGGCGGCGAGCGCGGCGTCCAGCTCGGCGAGCTGAGCGGCGCGGCCGGTGAAGCCGAACACGTCCAGCGGGAGCTGCCGCGGCACCGGGCCCTGCTCCGGGGCCGCGGCCCTGCGGTTCTCCTCCACCTGGTCCCGCGCCGTGGCGAGGGCACCCATCTCGGCGGGACTCGCGCCGAGCAGCCCGATCAGGATGTCGAAACGCTCGGTCGGCGGCAGGATGCGGCCCGACAGGTACTCCCCGATGATGCCGTGCGACCACCCGGTGGCGGCGGCCAGCTCGCGATAGGTCGGCTCCGGCCTGCCCTGCCTGCGCGCATGACGACGGCGCAGCTCACGCAGGACACGCGCGAGGTCCGCCACGGTGCGGACCTCGCCGGCGCGCCACGCCGCCACGTCAGATGAGGGCCCCTCGGGCCCGGGGGGACGACCGTCGATGGGGGAAGGAAACCATGCCGGACGGCCCGCACGCGAATGCGGGCCGTCCGGGGCCGTGACGTGCGGCCCGTGCGGGAGACGGCGCGGGCCGGTGTCACGTCACGACGTGCAGGGGACCCCGTTGAACGTGAACGCGCTCGGCGGGGTGAACGGGACGGCCGAGCCGGTGAAACCGACCGACAGGCGGCCGCCGGGGCCGATGGTGGTGGTGTACGACCGGGGGGTGAGCGTGCCGTTCGCGCCGTCGCGGGTCAGCACGCCGTTGAACACGTTGTTCACGGTGGCCGTGGCCGGCAGCGTGAATCCGACGGTCCAGCCGGTGACCGGCGCGACGGTGGTGTTCACGACGTTCACGTTCGCCGTGAAGCCCGGGTTGTACGTGATGATCTGCACGGTGCACACCGGCACCGAGGTGGTGGCCAGGGTGGTCAGCACGCCGGTCGCCGAACGGGCCGACTGGTTGCCGCGCGCGTCGAAGGCGATCACCGCGAAGTCGTAGGACGTGCCGGGGGACAGCCCGGTCACCGTCTGGAACCGCGCGGCCGGCCCCACCGTGCGGATCGTCGTCCACGTGCCGCCGGCCAGTTGCTGCAGGTGGTACCCGGTGACCTGCACGTTGTCGGTGGTCTCCGGCCAGAACACGTCGGCCGTCGTCGTGGTGACGGAGCTGAAGGTCGGCGCCGCCGGGGTCGCCGGCGGCACGGTGTCCGGCCCGGGCAGCGTCGTGAACGACACCGGCGCGGAACGGTCGCTGGTGACGTACCCGAGCCCCGCCACCGGGATCGAGTAGACCCGGAAGGTGTACGTGGCCCCCGGCGTCAGCCCGGTGAGCAGCAGCTGGCCGTACAGGCCCCTGGCGTACTCCCGCCACACCGTCCCGTTCTTGATCTCCACGACGTCCTGTGCCGACGCGCCGTTCCGCAGCCACTGCAGATCCGCGCCGGTGTCCGACACATGCAGGGCCTGCACGTTCGCCGGCGCCGGTAACCGCGTGTCCGCCGACGCCGGTCCGGCGGCACCCCCCACGACTCCCGCCGCGAGTGCGGCCCCGAGCACGAGCCGCGTGATCGTCTTTCGCTTCACGTCCGCGATGAACCTTTCGAGTGGGTCAGGCACCAGTCGTTCATCCGTCCGGCACCGGCGAACCGCGCCTCGGCGCGGGCCGCACACCGGCTTGCCTCACATGGTGAACACCTCCGCCGTCGCCTGCCCCCGATCCTGGACACGGCTGGACAGGCATCCCCGCCGCCACGTCCCCGCCTGGCCGCCGTTCACCGGAACCGTTGACTGCTCCGCAGGTGACGGCCTATAGTGAACCACATGGTTCAGTCTTTGCTCGATCGCACGTTCGCCGCCCTGTCGGACCCGACGAGGCGCGAGATCCTCGTCAGGCTCGGTGGCGGTCCGGCCTCCGTCACCGAGCTGGCCGAACCGTTCGGCATGACCCTGACCGGGCTCAAGAAGCACATCCAGGTGCTCGAGGACGCGCGGCTGGTCACCACCGAGAAGGCCGGCCGGGTGCGCACGTGCCGCCTCGGTCCCGGACGCCTGGAGGACGCCGTGGAATGGATCGACATCTACCGCCGCCAGTGGGAACGCAGGCTCGACGGCCTGGAGGCCTACCTGGACGGCAAGAGCACCAAGAACAGCGAGAAGGGAAACCCCCAATGAGTCACCAGCTGACCGTCGAGCGTCTCTTCGACCACCCGCCGGAGGCCGTCTTCGACGCGTTCACCGACGCCGAGGCGCAGAAGGTCTGGTTCACCATCGACGCCAACGGCCACCCCGCGCACGGCTTCGTCGAGGCCGAGTGCGACCCCCGCGTCGGCGGCGAGTGGGTGCTCGCCTGGGGCGACCCCGACAAGCCGTTCCGCGAGCGCAACGTCTTCCAGGTCGTCGACCGGCCACGCCGCCTGGTGATGAGCTCCACCGGCTGGACCCCGGACGGCGACCGCCTGGACACCACCATCGAGATCCAGTTCGAGGACATGGACGGCAAGACCCGCATGGTCGTCACCCAGAGCGGCCTGCGCACCGTCGAGGAACGCGACTTCTTCACGCACGAGGTGTGGTCCGGCGCGTTCGACCGCGTCGGCGCGTACCTGGACCTCCCCGAGGAGGCCAAAGCCCGCTGATCACACCGGCGCGGGGCCGAGGTCCCAGGTGCGGACTTGCTCGTCGCGGCCGGCCGCGACCAGCACGGTACGGCCCCCCACCACGCCGAGAGCCAGCCGCACGTAGGCGCGGCCGGTGTCCACCGTGCCGAGCACGGCGGGACCGGTGAGGTCCCACAGCCGGACCACGCCGTCCCCCGCCATCGTGACCGCGACCGGCCGGTCACCGAGCCTGCCGTACAGGACACTCTGGACACCCTTGCGGTGGCCGCGCAGCGGGGCCGCGACCTCCGCACCGGTGCGAGGGTCCCAGACGTGCACCGCGTCGCCGCGTCCGGACAGCACCACAGGAGCGCAGCGCAGGCGGCCGGAGGTGAACGCGTCCTCGCCGCCGGCCTTGAGCACGGTGCGCAGACGCCTTCCCGTCGCCAGATCCGACACGCGCGACCGCCGCCGCACCTCCACCACCGCCGTCCTGCCGTCCAGGTCCATCAGCAGGTAGCGGCCCGGCGAAGTGGCGGCGACGGCCACCGGCGTGCCGGTGGCGGCCCGGGTGGCGAGATCCGTCACCCGGGTACGGCCGCCTCTGGTCTCGAGCAGCAGCATGCGTCCGCCGTACGCGGCGACCACGGCCGTCTCACCCACCGGGATCGGCTCGCCGATCCCGGTGCGGGTGGCCAGGTCCCACAGGCGCAGCACGCCGCCGCCGCTGCTCGCGACGACCTGGCGTCCGCCGATCCGTCCGGTGGCGACGAGGACCACCGGGCCATCGGGGTGCGTCATCACCGGGCCGGACCGCCGGCCGGCCGCGAGGTCCCAGACGACGATCCGGCCGTCGGTCCCGCCGGTGACGGCGAACGGCGGGCCGGACCCGCCGCCGGTCGTGGCCACCCCCGTGATCTCGTCGGTGTGACCCTCCGGCGTGACGGACGCCACCAGCCGTGCCTCGTCCAGGTCCCACAGCCGCAGGGTGTCGTCGGCGCCGCCGGCCAGCGCGTACGCGTGACCGCCGACGGACGCGGTGGCCACGTGCTGGCCACGGGACATGATCCGGCCACCCGACGCGGGGAGGTCCGGGCCGGGGATGACCGCGAGCCGGCGGCGGCTCTCCGGGTCCCACAGCGTGATCGTCCCCGAGGCGGTCCCCGCGTCGTCCACGGGCTGGTCCACCGTGAGCAGCGCGACGCGGCCGCGCAGGGACACCGCGCGCACCGTGGAGAAGTCACCGGTGATGCCGCCGAGCCGTCGGCCGGTGCGCAGGTCGAAGAACCGCAGCGGGTCGGGGCCCGGCTCGTTCTCGTCCCCGCCGTCGTCGTTCACCACCGCCGTGGGCCGGCCGCCGACGTCCAGCACCACCAGCCCGTTGACCCCGTTGTCCTCCCCGAGCGGGATCCGCGGTCCCACCCGGCGTCCGGTCGCCACGTCGGTCAGCACGAGCTCGTCACCGGCCGTCACGCGGGTGGGCCGGCCGCCGAGCCGTGCGACCTGCTCGCGGTCCGGCGCCACGGAGAGCTTCTCACCGCCGAACCTTCGTGACGCGATGACGCTCAGGCCGCGACCCACCTCGACCGGCTTCCCGGCCGGCGCCAGCGACGGCACGTCCCAGACCCGCAGCGTGCCTTCCCTGCCCGAACTGACCGCCACCGTCCGCGTCCCGAGCGTCCCGAACGCCACCGCCGTGATGTCGGTGTGCCCGTCACCGACCACGGCGGGCCCCTCGGGAACGCCGGGTGGCGGCGTCGCCGGCCGCTCGTCGCACAGCCGCGGCGCCGGTGCCGTCTCCTGGACGGCGGGACCAGGCGCCACCAGCGCGAGCAGGGCCAGCGTCACGGCCACAGGCCCGAGCACCCTGAAGCGGAGGACGTTCAAGCCCGAAACCCTACCCCGGCCGCGGACCCCCGGACAGACCGTTCCGCACGTGCCGGGCCCCGCGTCAGCGGACCAGGCCGTGGATGTGCATGTCGTGCCAGCCGTCGGCGTGCAGCAGCGCGCTGCGCAGCACGCCTTCGGCCGTGAAGCCCGCGCGTCCGGCCACCCGGCAGGACGCGACGTTGGCCATGGAGTGCCGCAGCTCCAGCCGGTGCAGCCCGAGGTCGTCCAGAGCCCACCGGGCCAGCTCGCTCACCGCGCGCGCCGTGACCCCTCGCCTCCGTGCGGCCGGCAGCGTCCAGTACGCCACCTCGCCGATCCCGAGCGCCAGGTCGACGGTGCGCAACCCCACCCGTCCGAGCACCACCCCCTGCTCGGTGACGGCCCACGAGGCCCCCGTCTCCAGCCGCCACCGCGCCTGCCACACCCCGATGAGCCGCGCCGCCTGGTCCTCGCCGAGCTCCCCTTCGAGGTTCCACAACTGGATCGCCGGATCCCGGAACGCCTCCACCACCACCGCGACGTCGTCGGCGTTCCAGGGCCGGAGCACGAGCTCCCCGGCATGCAGCCTCGGCTGACCGGTGGTCCGCATGGCGCCGACCGCGACGACGGGGGAAATGGGGGTGAGCACGACCCGATTATCGGGGCCGGGACGCCGGCCCCGTGAGCCGGGGTGTCACGGTCCCGGGCCGCGGCCGGGTGACGAGGAGGCGAGGACGTCGCGATCCTCCGGCCGGGACGGCGGCACCGTGACCCGGCGTGTCACGTGAGCACCCTCCGGCAGAGTGGCGGAGGGTCGAACCGATGGGCCCTGTGATACGTGATGGGGGCATGAAGTCGCGTGCCGTCATCGTGATCCTGCTCGTCACCGCCGCGCTGGCCGTCGCGCCGGGGACGGCGTGCGCCTGTTCGTGCGCGCCGCTCAAGCCGGCGGCCCAGATGCGGGAGGCCGCGGCGGTCTTCACCGGGACGGTCGTGACCTCCCGTGAGATCGGCGGCGGGCCGGAGGGGATCACGCCGCCGGTCGTCTTCACCTTCCAGGCCGACCAGGTGTACAAGGGCCGGGCCACGGCGACGTTCCAGGTCGCCACCAACCGGGACAGCGCGGCGTGCGGCGTGAACTTCGAGACCGGCCGCCGCTACCTGGTCTTCGCCGCCTCCGGCCCGTCCGGGCTCCTGGCCGTCGACCCCGGCGTCGACCTGACCACCTCGCTGTGCGCGGGAAACCAGCAGGTACGACCCGGCACCGGCCCCCTGCGGCCCGCCGACGGCGTCCCCGCCGGGTCCCCCTTGCCTGCCGACCTCCTCACCGCACTCGGCACCCCCGGACGTCCCGAGGACCAGGCCGCTTCACCCGCCGCTCCGCCGTCCCCCGGCGAGACCCCCGCGTCCCCGGAGCAGAGCCCCGAGCCGTCCTCGCTCACCGCGACCCCCGTCGCCGGTGGCGGCCCGGCCCCCGCCTGGACCTTCCCGGTGATCGCCGTCGCGGTCGCGATGTTCGCCGCCGCCGGATGGTGGCTCGTGCGCCGCCGCACGGGACGGCGATCCTGAGTGAACCGCACGAGGCATCCAGCCGGCACGACAGGAGGCCCGTCGGTGTCGCGCCGGCGGCACGGCGGCGTCCGGGGAACATTCGAACGACGGACATCCAAGGTTGTTCCCGGCATAGACCGCCGGCGCCACCATCAGCCTGGAAAGCACCGCACGGGTGTGGACCCTCGGCGACGCCGAGCCGTACGGCGCGCCGCTCACCGGCACAAAGGCACCGTGTGGGCCGTCGCTGCCGGCAGGCTCGGCGGCGCCCCCGTCGCCGTCACCAGCGGGAACGACGGCACCGAGCGGGTCCGGGACCTGCTCACGCGGCGGCGGCTCGGCCGTTCCCTGACCGCGCGCGCCGCAGGTGCCGTTCCGCTCCTACGCCAGACACCCGCGCACGCCGTGGCGGGTCCCGTAGGTGAACGCGTTCACGCGCTGGCGTGCGTTGCCGTGGTCGCCGGTGTCGGTCCACGGGGTGTCGTCGGCCAGTGCGCGTAGCGCGGCGCGGAGTTCGCCGACGTCGCCGTCCTCGAACACCAATGTCCTGTCCCTGGCGGCGCCGGACAGGACCGCGCCGGCGAGGCAGTCGGCCTGGAGTTCCTTGGCGGCCGGCACGAATCGTGAGGGAATGCGGTTCTGCACGGCGTGAGCCCATTCGTGCGCGATGATGAGGTAGACCCACGCGTCGCCGGCGCGGTACCCGCCGGCCATCAGCGTGATGTCCCACGCGATGTAGTCACCGTAGGGGCAGTACACCGCGTTGTCGTAAGCCACCCTGCTGTTGCCGCAGACCGGTGCCGCGCGCAGCCCGCCGCCGTAGGCGCCGAGCACGTAAGGCGGCCGGTAGTAGCCGGGGAAATACTGCCGCCAGTGCGCGGCCCAGTACCGGTTCACCGCGTACACCGCGGTCTTGATGTCTTGGTTCATATCGTCGGGGACACGGCCGCTCGCCGTGGCGGCGGTCGCCGCCTGCGCGTGCCCCAGGAGAAGTAAGCAGAAAACCGTGACAAGTGCCACGCGGATCTTGGTTCGCCGCAATGCCGCGACCGCCTTTCAGATTCCTGTTCCCATGAACAGCAAAAGGAGTCTAAATCGGCGAATGGCGAGATGAGTGGCTCTGTTACGGCTTGGAGCGAAATTCCGGTGAATTATCCGGCGATATTTACCGGCATATATGTGGTTTCGCCCTGATTTGTACGGCGGCGGGTGCCGGAGCCCGTGCGGTCAGGCGTCGGCGCTCGTGATCACGGCGAAGCGAGCGCCGTGCGGGTCGGTGAGCTCGGCGAAACGGCCGACGCCGTCGGCACCCATCACGGGGGACAGGACGCGTCCGCCGAGCCGCTCGGCACGGGCCAGCGTGGCGTCACAGTCGGAGACCTCGAAATAGGGCAGCCAGTGGGGGGTGTCGCCGGGCTGGAGGGGCATGATGCCGCCGAGGCCGGGATGCTGCGCGTCGGCGGTCGAGGCGACGATGTAGGTCATCTCGCCGAACGGCATGTCGTCGAAGGTCCAGCCGAGCGCGTCGCGGTAGAAGGACCGCACGTCGTCCGGCACGGGGACGTACAGCTCGGCCCAGGCGAGGGAGCCGGGGACGGTGACGAGGTCCAGGCCGGCGACGCCGCCGGGCTGCCACACCGAGAAGGCGGCGCCGCCGGTGTCGGTGCACGCGGCCATGCGGCCCGCGCCGGGCACGTCGAAGGCCGGGACTCGCAGCGTGCCACCCGCCTGCTCGACCGCCTTGCCGGTCGCCTCGGCGTCAGGCGTCATGAAATAGATCGTCCACACCGGCGCCTGCCCGTCGTCGGCAGGGCCGAGCGCCGCGACCGTCCTGCCGTCGAGCTGGAGGAAGCCGTACCCCCCGGCCTCCGGGCCGGCGGACCGGAACTCCCACCCGAGCAGGGACCGGTAGAACGCGGCGGCGCCGTCGACGTCGGTGGTGCTGAGGTCGATCCAGTTCGGCGCGCCGGGGACGAAATCGGTGGTGAGCATGACGGCTCCTCATAAGGCGTGCGGGGGTAGGCGCGACGGCGGCGTCCGCCACCGTCGTGCTGCACGCCAGACTTCCAGGCGCCACCGACATTTTCCGGCCGCGTCCCCGGCGGCCGGCGCGAGGGCCGGCCGTGCCGACGCCTCACACGGTCAGGGCCGGGGAGCCGGTGCGGAGACGATGAGAGGACCGGGACGCACACTCAGGCTGTAGGTGCCGGTCAGGGTGCGCTCGCGGGTTGCTCCCGCGCGGACCCTGGTGGCGGCCCGCAGCAGGCCCCGCTTGCAGCCGGCGCCGGAGTGGAGCACGACGTCGGCGTCGGTCTTGTTGTCCAGGGACACCCGGCTCAGCAGGGAGAACTCGGGAAGCTCGTAGCAGCCCGGCTTGGGGTTGACGAACGTGACGACCAGCGTGCCGTCCGCACGCAGGGCGACGGTTCCGGTGGCCGCGGTCGCGGGCTGGGTGGTCGCGGCCATCAGGGGGGCGGCGGCGAACAGGAGCCCGAGGCTGGTCAGGGCGCGTCGCATGGCATTCCTCCTCTAAGCGCGGGATCGTCGAGCACTCCCAGGGTAACGGAAAATGATCATTCGCTCACTGAGGCGCGCAAGCGACGGGCCCCGGCACCGCCGTGGACGGTGGTGCCGGGGCCCGGGACGAGACAGCGGTGGCGCGGCTGTCCGGGTGCGGTCAGTCGCCGAACTCGTCGCGGACACCCGGTGGGGTCAGTGCGGAGATGTAGTGCTGGGGCAGGTGGTCGTCGATGGAGTACACGGCGGGGAGCGCACGGGTGGCGTGCAGCCGCCGGGTCAGGTACGCCATCGCGGCCAGCGGGATGCCGGCGAGACCCGCCATCTGCCGGGACGGGTCGCGGCGCTCCTCCCATCTCCCGGTGCGCGCGGTGCGCAGGGAGGGGGCCAGCATGCCGAGCAGGCCGTCGCGCAGGTGCGGGACGCTGTAGTGCCGTTCGCGGCCGAAGTGCCGGAACGGGCCGTTGGCCGTGGAGGGGAGGTGCGGGACCACGTCGCAGTCGTAGGTGTACCTGATCACCTTGTCGCGCAGGAACTCGTCGGCCTCGCAGGCCCGCGCGAACGCCGGGTCCCCGATCATCGGCTGGCCGAAGGTGTAGACCGCCTTGATCCGCTCGCCGATCGCCTCCCGGTACCGGCGCTCGTGCCGCATCATCACGGTCATCAGCGCCGCCATGGCGCCACCCATGCTGTGCCCGGTGACGTACAGCGCCTCGCCGCCGGCCGTCCCCGTGCCGTCCCCGGCGTGCGCGGTGTGACGCAGCGCGTTCACGACCTCGTACCGGGTGGCGCGCACGTTGCGGTAGATCCCGGCGTGCACCGTGGCGCACGGGTCACCGGCCTGGTAGCCGATCCGCTCGGGCTCGACGTCGATGTTGCTCACCCAGTGCGCGAAGTCCAGCGGGTCGGTGCCCCGGTAGCACAGGATCGCGGCCCGGCCGTGCGCGCCGCGCACGATGCAGGCGGTGGACCGGATCAGCATCGCGTCCGCGGACGAGCGGATCATCTCGACGCGGTTGTCCTCCAGGCCCATCCTGGCCATGATCATGGACAGGGTGTGGGGGTCGGAGTAGGCGTAGGCCGAGCACACGGCCATGACGTGCGCGATGGCGGGGTCGGGGTGCTCGGCCGCGTTCGCGAGCCGGTCCTCCAGGTTCCTGTACACGGGGAACCCGGCCGTCTCCCGCTGTCCGAGCGGCCGCATCTCGTCGTACGACGGAGCCTTCGCCACCCGGGCCCAGCGGTCCTCGGTCTCCGGTGCGTCGCGCAGCCGCTCCTCCGACTCGGCGGAGGAAGATTCACCACTCTTCCTGGTCCCCCCGATGACCTTCCCGACTCCCGCCGGCGCCGGGACGGACTTCTCCGCCTGCCGGTTGTTCCGCGTGGTCTCGACACTGGCCACGACATCCCTCATTTCGATCGCCCCGTCTGCCTGCGAGATTTCCGGCGGGTCCCGCTATGAACCTCATGACAGGGCAAACAGATCATCACAGAGAGTGGCGGCCCGTCAGTTCGGCCGTGCCGGCTGCGCCGCCGGGACGGGGACGCCGCCGGGGGCCAGGGGGAGGCGCAGCAGGAACCGCGCGCCGCCGGCGCAGGAGACGCCGGCCGTGACGGTGCCGCCGTACGCGCGCGCGATGTCGCGGACGATGGCGAGGCCGAGCCCGGTGCCGCCGCGGTCGCGGCTGCGGGAGGCGTCGAGCCGGGTGAACCGCTCGAAGATGCGCTCCCTGTCGGCCTCCGCGACGCCGTCCCCGTCGTCGTCGACGCTGAGCTCCGCGAAGTCCCCCGCGCGGCGCACCTCCACCAGGACCAGGTTCCTGGCGTGGCGCTGCGCGTTGTCGAGCAGGTTGGTCAGCAGGCGGGAGATCTGCGTCTCCACGCCGTGCACGACGACCCCGGGGATGAGCCGCACCTGCACGGGGAGCCGGTCGTCGCGCCGCCGGATCTCGGTGCGGACCGCCTCGGCCAGGTCCACCTCGGTCATGGCGGCGGGAGCGCCGGCGCCGATCCTGGCGAGCAGGAGCAGGTCGGTGATGATGGCCTGGAGCCGGTCGGTGTCGCGCAGCGTGCGGTCGAGCAGATCGCCGAGGTCGGTCTCGCCGGGGTGGAGCTTGGCCTCCTCCAGCTGCGCGCGCAGGCCGGCGACCGGGGTGCGCAGCTCGTGCGAGGCGTCGGCGGCGAACCGCCGCTGCTGGGTCATCGCCAGTTCCATGCGCTCCTTGGCGTCCTCCAGGCGCCGCAGTGTGCCGTTGACGGTGCGGGCGAGCCTCGCGACCTCGTCGTCGCCGGGGGGTTCGGGGACGCGGGTGTGGAGGTTGCCGACGTTGGTGGTGGCCAGCTCGGCGCTGATGGCCTCCACCGGCCGCAGGGTCCGGCCGGTGATCTTCCAGGTGGCCAGGACCGCCAGGGAGATCAGGACGACGGACTGGATGGCGAACATGGCGTCGAACACGCCGGTCGAGGTGAGCGTGCGCACCGGCCCGCCGGCGTACACCACGGTCGAGCCGGGGTCGTCGGTCACGCGCAGCGCCGACAGCCGTACGCAGCCCACGCTGGGCTGGTCGCAGGTCTGCACGTCACTTTGGGGGGCCTGCGGCGTCGGCCACACGTCTGTCAGCGGCGGCAGCCCCTTGGCGGCGGGGGAGGCGGCGATGACGCGGGCCCCCGGGGCCACGATCTGGATCAGTTGCGCTCCGGGGACGGGCAGGGAGATGTCGCCTTCGTCCAGCCGGCCGGAGCGGTCCGCGGCGGCCACCAGGTCGGCGGCGTGCCGCGCGTCCAGCCAGCCCGCGTCGGCGAGCTGCTTGCGCGCCACCATGCCGGCCAGCAGCCCCGACGGCACGAGCAGCGTCATCGCCAGCAGTGCCACCAGGGCCGTCACGCGTCCTCGTATCGACCGAGGCCGCAGCCGGCGTCCCAGCCGGCGAACCCGCTCACGCACGTCGTTACCTCCTCGCAGCCGGCGTTGGCCGGCTGATGACTCAAGGGGGGGCGATTTCGGCTGACTGGCCGCGGCGGGAACGGCGCGCGGTGATCTCCGCACCGTCCGGTCAGGACGGCGGAGGTGATCTCCCCGGCCGCCGAGCGGCACGGGGTCGGTGAGCGGTGGCGCGTCACCGCGCCGGGCCCTGATGTGGGGCGCAAAGCGGCTCGCGTACGCAAAGCCATGCTTTGGGCTGGATGCCTAGGGCAAAAACCACCCTAGCAGTTACCCCAAAATGGTGCAAACCAGACAAAAGGGATCTCGTGGGTGTCTCTGGACATGGCAAGACCTGCTCACGGAACGGTGACCGACTGGTCCGCTTCGGGGACGGCGGCCACACCGGCGAGAGGGCTACGGCGTGTCACAGGCAGAACGTGGCCGCACCGTTCGACCGGCGGCCGGACGTGGTGCGAGCGGTCCGGCTTCTTCGCGCGGGGGAGCGGCCGCGACGTGGGACGTCAGCGATCGGCAGAGGACTCGGCGCGGGGGTCGAGTTCGTCGTCCACCCGGTGGTCGGTGGACGTGGTCAGCTCCTCGCGCAACCGATCGAGATCGAGGTCGTGGCTGCTGTACTTGAGCTGACGGGCCACTTTCGCCTGCTTCGCCTTGGCGCGGCCTCGCCCCATCCTCGCTCCTCTCCCGCCGGGCCGCTCCTACGCGGCCGGGCTCCGGTCCCCTCGCCATGACGATCGAAGAATTTGCGGGTTTGCCACATTGTAAAGCGCGATCAGCCATGGACGGGGGAGGATCGCGCGTCCGCTCCTCCTCCCTCCTCGGCGGAGCGGGGTTCCGGCGCGGCGAGCGGCAACCGCAGGATGAGCCTGGCGCCGCCGAGAGGCGACGCGCACACCCCGATGGTCCCGCCGTGAGCGCACGCGACGTCACGGGCGATGGCGAGGCCGAGGCCGGTGCCGCCCCGGTCACGGCTGCGCGCCGAGTCGAGCCGGGTGAAGCGCTCGAACACCCGCTCCCTGTCCTCTTCCGCGATCCCTTCGCCGTCGTCGTCGACCACCAGTTCGGCGTGATCCCCGTCGCGCCGGACCTCGACCAGCACGGTGCTCCTGGCGTGCCGCTGCGCGTTGTCCAGCAGGTTGGTGACGACCCGGCCGATCTGCGTGTGGATGGCGTCGATCAGGACCCCCGGGGTCAGCGCCAGCCGTACCCCCGGCCGTCCGTCGTGCCGCGACAGCTCGGTACGCACGATGGCCGCGAGGTCGGACCTCTCCCTGAGCTCGGGACTGGAGGCGCCGACCCGGGCGAGCAGCAGCAGGTCGGTGATGATGGCCTGCAACCGGTCCACGTCGCGCAACGTGCGGGTCACCAGGTCGTCCAGATCGGTCTCCTCGGGGTGGAGCTGCGCCTCCTCCAGTTGGGCCCGGATGCCGGCCACGGGGGTGCGCAGCTCGTGGGAGGCGTCGGCCGCGAACCGCCGCTGCTGGTTCAGCGCGTGCTCGGTGCGCAGCCGCGCGGCCTCCAGCCGCGCCAGGGTGCTGTTGATGGTGCGGGCCAGCCGCGCGATCTCGTCGTCACCCTCGGGTTCCGGCACGCGGCTGCTGAGGTCGTTGACGTTGATGGCGGCGAGTTCGGCGCGGATGGCCTCCACCGGCCGCAGTGTGCGGCCGGTGACCTTCCACGTGGTGGCCACGGCGAGGAAGAGCAACATGGTCCCTTGGGTGGCGAACAGCGAGTCGATGGCGCGCGTGGAGGTGTCGGAGGCCGCGGGCCGGCCGGCGTAGACGACGCGGGAATCGGGTTCGGTGGTGACGCGTTCGGCGGACAGCCGTACGCACCCGACGCGGGTGTCGGTGCATGTCCAGATGTCGCGCTCGGGGTCAGAGGGGTTCGGCCACACAGTGGAGAGCGGGGGCAGCCCCTTGGCGGCGGCGGAGGCCGCGACGATCCGGTGGTCCGGGCTGACCACCTGGACGAGGTCGATCCCGGGTGTCGTGGAGGTGATCTCGGGGGTGAGCCGGTTGAGGCGGTCGGCCGCCGCGGTGACGGACGCCTGCTCCCGCGCGTCTCTCCAGACGGTCTGCACCACCGACTGCCGCGCGATCATGCCGGCCAGGATGCCGGAGGGGACGAGCAGGAAGACGGCGAGGAGGCCCAGCAGCAGCGTGATACGGCCACGGATGGACCGTGGCCCCTGCCAGGCCGGACGCCGTGCGGTGCGCGGGGGTGATCTCCGCGTCATAGGGTCACCTCACGGGCTGGACATGAAGGTGGTCGGCCGCCGACGACGGAAAGCGCTTTCCGCAGCCAGGGCTGCCAACATGCCACCGGCGTCCCACTGGTACCGGCGGACGCGCCGGGACGGCCGGCGCGACCGCAGGCGAGCGCTGTACGTCGCCACGGTCCCGAGGGCCGCAGGCGGTCCACCTGCGCGAAAATGTACGGCATACCTATTGAAAATAGCACCTGACCTGCGTGTTCCTTAGGCCGAGACCCCGCCTTTGGCCGATCCGGTACGGATGATGAACGATCTGTGTACCGCACATGGAACGCCGTCCCCCCTGCCGGCCCGGAGGAACTGGTGGCGGCGCCGGCCGCCGCGGCTCCGGGCGGCGCGGAGCCGGTCCGCCACCAAAGGGGAGGGCCCGGGGTCAGGACGAGACCCTGGAGCGGCGCCGAGATCGAGACCGTGCGGTGCCCGTACGCCGCGGAGGGCCCGGTGTCAGGAGGAGACCTCGAGCGCGGCGCGGACCGCGGACTCCAGTGAGCCCTCGATCCAGGCGTGCTTGAGCGAGGTGTGCTCACCCGCGAAGTGCAGCGGCCCCTCCGCCACCGGGACGGCCGGGTGGATCTCGGTCATCTGCCCCGGCGTGAAGACCGCGGCCTCGCCGAACGCGTACCGGTTGCGCAGCCAGCTCTGCGTCTGGCCGTGGCCGGTGTAGAACTCCGCGATCCTCTCGCCGTGCACCTCCTGAAGGCCGCGCAGCGCGTAGGAGTACCGCTCGCGGTCGTCCATCGAGTCCCAGCGCGCGGCGTCGTCGGCCCAGACATAGCTCGCCAGCACCACCCCGCCCTCGCTCCCCGGCACCCGGTGCGAGGGGTAGTAGGTGAACCGGTTGGCGTTGTCGGCCACCGAGCCGCCGCCGGTCACGTGCGTGGCGGGGCCGGGCCGGTACCGGGAGCCGAGCTCGCGCTTCCAGTCCTCCTCGGCGAACTCCCACCAGCGCCTGCGGAACTCCAGCAGCACCTTGGTCGCCGAGTCGTAGTGCAGCTCCATGATCGCGCGGCGCTTGGCGTACGACAGGGCCGGGGAGATCTCGACGTGCCGCAGCGCCGGGAACGGGATCGTGATGATCGCCACGTCGCCGCGGAACGTCTCGGCGCGCCGCTGCGGCGCGGACACCGACTCGTCGCTGCCACGCTCGCTGACCGTGTCGACGCGCACCCCGCCGCCGGAGGTCTCGATGCGCACGGCCCTGCGGTCCAGGTGGATCTCGTCGTGCAGCCCCGGCTCCAGCCGGTACGGCAGGGTGCGGCTGCCTCCGGCGAGCTCCCAGTAGGTGGCCGCCGGGTTGACCAGGCTGCGGGTGAGGAAGGTGTGCATGAACGCCAGCGGCAGCCGAGAGGTGAGGTTCTCGATGGTGCCGATCGCGTCCACCGCCGCGTCGCTCAGCTTGGCGTGCTCGGTCAGGAAGCGGTGCATCGAGTAGCCGTCGAAGTCGTACAGCACCCGGGCCCAGCCCTTGATCAGCTCCGGCAGCGGCTTGTCCACGCGGTGTCCGCCGCGCACCTCCGAGAACAGGTCGCGCACCGGGTCGAGCGCGTCGTCCAGGATCCGCGCGGCCGTCCTGCGGTCACGCAGGCCGAACGTCGCGTTGACCCGCCGCGGGTCCGCCGCGTACCGGTCGCGCCGCTGCTGGACGCCGTTGACCCTGATCCAGGTGTGGCCGAGCCGCGCGGGTGCCTCGAACGTGCCGCGCGGCGGGGCCGACCGCCACACCTCGCCGTGCCTGGACGTGTACACGACCGGGGGGATCGGGCCACGCGGCACGGCGCCGGGCCGCACGTCGACGTTGTAGAACGGCCGGCGCGTGATGCCGAGCTTGTCGACGAGCGCCAAGGTGAGGGGGTGGAAGTCGGGGATGCGCATCGCGCCGGCCTCGGCGTACTGCAAGGGGTCGGCGAAGCCGGTGGTGAAGGTCTTGATCCGGCCGCCGATGCGGTTGCCGTTGGCCTCGATGACGGTGACCCGGTGGCCGGCCCGCTTGAGCAGCGTGGCGGCCACCAGTCCGGCGATGCCGGCCCCGACGATGAGGACCCGCTTGGGGGAGCGGGTGCGCGGCAGGCCCTTGTCGATCAGGATCTCCAGCTGGCGCAGCTTCAGGTCCGTGCCGTCACGGTCCACGAGCAGCAGGTCCCGCGCGACGCGCAGGCAGGTGCGCCGGCGCGCCGGGTCGTGCGGCGCGAGCAGGGGGGCCTGCGGCAGGGCCGGTCCGGCGAGAGCGCTCGCGGGTGCGGCCAGGCCGGTGGCGAGGGTGCCGGCGGCGCCGAGCCCGGCGAGCCGGGTGAATCCGCGCCGATCCATCGTTGTCACGGTGATGTCCTCCTCGGGGAGACGAACACGTAGGGTCGCGATGCGACCACGCGTAGTCTCGGCCCGGGTGGAGGTGTCGTCGCGCGGCGCGCCACGCCGCGGAAAGCTGGCACCCCAGCCGGATCCGGCCGTCGGTCCCCGGCCGGACCCGGTTCAGGCGGCGGCCCTCGCGGGGCCGCTTCCTCTCATCCGGCGCTCAGGGAACAGGTGTTGGCCAGGTCGCCTGAGGTGGGCCGCGGCAGGGTGGCCCCGGCCGGCGGGGCCTGACCGCCGGAGGTCCAGGTGGCGAGCGCGGTGAAGGCGCCGCGGAAGCACGGCAGGATGGGACGCAGCAGGCCGGGGAAGGCGTCGTACAGCCCGTCCACGTGGTTGCCGCCCTCGACGCGGTAGTAACGGTGCAGCGCGGCGCGGCCCTGCTTGCGGATCAGCCCCGCGTACACGTCGGAGTCCTCGCCGATCGGCAGCAGCGTGTCCAGGGTGCCGTGCAGGGTGATCAGCGGCCGGCCGATGCGGCCGGTCAGCTCGATGCGCCGCACGGCCTGGCGCACCGCGGCGGGCCTGGCGGCGTAGTCGTAGTCGGCGTCGCAGGCCGGTGTGCCGGAGGCGCAGAACGGCGTGCCGGCCTCGGTGGCGCCGTCGAAGCCGGGGTCGAGCTCCTCGCGGTAGATGCGCTGCGTGAGGTCCCAGTACACCTTGTGGTGGTAGTCCCACAGCGGCTCCGACCCCGGCGCGAAGCCGGCCGCGACGATGGCGTCGTGCGCGGCGGGGTCACCGGTGGCCGCGTACTTCGGGTAGTGCCGCAGCGCCGCCGGCAGCGAGGTCAACAGGTTCGGCCCGTCGGCGCGCCACAGCGTGCCCTCCCAGTCCACGCCGCCGGTGTACAGCTCGGGATGGTTCTCCAGCTGCCACCGCACCAGGTACCCGCCGTTGGAGATGCCGGCCGCGTACGTGCGGCGCGGCGCCGTGCCGTACCGCTGCGCGACGACCGCTTTGGCGGCGCGGGTGAGCTGCGTGACCCGGTGGTTCCACTCCACGATGGCGTCGCCGGGCCGTTTCCCGTCCCGGTGGAAGTCGGCGCCGGTGTTGCCCTTGTCGGTGGCGGCGTAGGCGTACCCGAGGGACAGCACCCAGTCGGAGATCGCGAAGTCGTTGGCGTACTGGCGCCGCACCCCCGGCGACCCGGAGACCACGAGGCCGCCGTTCCAGCGTGCCGGCAGCCGGATGACGAACTGGCTGTCGTGGTTCCAGCCGCGGGTGGTGTTGCCGGTCGAGGTGTCGGGGAAGTAGCCGTCGATCTGCGCACCCGGCACCCCGGTGGGGTTGACCGCGCCGGCCGGGGTCAGCCCGGCCCAGTCGGCCGCGACCGAGTGTCCGGAGGCGACCGTGGCCGAGGTGGTCAGGTCGTCCAGGCAGGCGGACACCTGTCTCTGCGCGCCGGGGACCTTGATGTGGCCGAGACGGCCGCAGGCGGACGCGGCGGCGCCTGGTGCGGGGCCGAGCAGGCACACGACGGCGGCCACCGCCGTCGCCGCGCCGAGCACCCCTGCGGGCCGGCGTCGGATGGAAGGCATGAGAACTCCTCGTGGGGGGACTGCCGCCATGGTGTCCACCGCCGGTGAGCCGGGCCACGTCCCCCGTCGCCACAATCGACGGGGCCGATGTGTCGCCGCGGCCCATGCCGGGCCCCGGCCGGTGCCGCCACTCAGGGACCCGCCGTGCGCCGGACGCCGTGCCCGGTGCCGTACGTGGGGGACCCACATGCGCCGGCCATGAGATGCGTGTTGCCTCGCCGACCTGGGCTCTGTGTGTGCAGAAGTCATGGTCGGCCGATGGAAAGTGTGGTCGGTCCACATGGAACCTTGTTCCGGTCTCACCTAGTGTCCCCGGCACGACGACATCGTCCGTTCACCCCGGGGTGATCTGGACGAAACCCATCGAGACGAGGAGGCCCCCATGGACGGTCCGGTCCTGTGCGCACGGGGTCTGACCAAGGAGTTCCGCGGCTTCCGCGCCGTCGACGGCGTCGACCTGGACGTCGCGGAAGGCAGCGTGCACGCGCTGGTCGGCCCGAACGGCGCGGGGAAGACCACGCTGTTCAACCTGCTGACCGGCTTCCTCACCCCCACCGCCGGCCGTATCACGCTCGGCCCGCACGAACTGGCCGGCCGGCGGCCCGAGCAGGTCGCGCGGCTCGGCGTCGCCAGGTCGTTCCAGATCACCAGCCTGTTCCCGCAGATGACCCCCCGTGAGCACGTCGAACTGGCCCTCGCGGGACCCACCGGCGTCACCTGGCGGTTCTGGCGCTCGGACCGGCTGCTCGACCGCCACCGCGCACGCGCCATGGACCTGCTCGGCGAGGTCGGGCTGGCCGGTCACGCCGCCACTCCGGCCGGCACCCTCGCCTACGGCCACAAGCGCGCGCTGGAGCTGGCGCTCGCCCTGGCCCTCGACCCCAAGGTGCTGCTGCTGGACGAGCCGACCGCCGGCATGGGGGCCGAGGACGTGGACCGCACCGTGGAGCTGATCCGCGCGGTACGCGCCGGCCGCACCGTCGTCATGGTCGAGCACAACATGAACGTCGTGGCCGGCCTCGCCGACCGGGTGACCGTGCTGCAGAGCGGCCGGGTGCTGGCCGAGGGGCCGTACGCCGAGATCCGCCACGACCCCCGGGTCGTCGCCGCCTACCTGGGAGACGCTCATGCCGAGGACTGACGCTCCGCTGCTGTCCACCCGCGGCCTGTCCGCCTGGTACGGCGAGGCGCAGGTCCTGCGTGAGGTGTCGCTGGAGGTCGGCGAAGGCGAGATCGTCACGCTGGTCGGCCGCAACGGCGCGGGGAAGACCACGCTGCTGCGCTGCCTCATGGGCCTGCAGGCCCGCTTCGCGGGAACCGTGGAGTTCCTCGGCGCGGACGTCACCCGGCTGCCGGCGCACAGACGCGCGCGGCGCGGCCTCGGGTACGTGCCGGACGACCGCGGGGTGTACGCCACGCTCACCGTCGAGGAGAACCTGACGCTGCCCCCCGTCACCGGCCCGCGGCCGTGGCCGCTCGCCAAGGTGTACGAGACCTTCCCCCGGCTGCGGGAACGGCGCTCGTTCCCCGGCACCAAGCTGTCGGGTGGCGAGCAGCAGATGCTCGCGCTGGCCCGGGTGCTGCGCACCGGGGCCCGGCTGCTGCTGTGCGACGAACCCACCGAGGGCCTGTCGCCGCTGATCGTGCGGCAGATCGGCGACATCCTGCGCGAGGTCAGGCGCGAAGGCGGCACCGTCCTGCTGATCGAGCAGAACGTCCACTTCGCCGCCACCGTGGCCGACCGCCACTACCTGATCGCCGAGGGACGGGTCGTGGAGTCCCTCGACAACGACCAGATGCGGGCCAGGGAGCACGAGCTGCTCACCTACCTCGGCATCTGACCCCCGCTTCGACGAAGAACCGGACAGGAGAACAGCACATGAGAGCTCTGGGCCGAGCGGCCGCCGCCGTGGCCGCGGCAGGAGTCACGATCGCCGGGTGCGCCGGCGGACCCGGCGCCGGGGGGAGCGCCGGCGGGATCAGCGACGGGAAGGTCGTGCTGGCCGTCCTGAACGACCAGTCGGGGATCTACGCCGACCTGTCGGGCAAGAGCAGCGTCGAGGCCGTCAAGATGGCCGTCGCCGACTACAAGGCCAAGTACGGCGACAAGGCCGTCGCCACGGACGTCGAGGTGCTGTCGGCCGACCACCAGAACAAGCCGGAGGTCGCCAACTCCAAGGCCCAGGAGCTGTACGACCGGCAGCGCGCCGACCTCATCCTGGACGTGCCGTCGTCGGCCGCCGCGCTCGCGGTCGCCGGTGTCGCCAAGGCCAAGAAGAAGATCTTCATGGACATCGGCGCCGCCACCACCGAGCTGGAAGGCGCGCAGTGCAACAAGTACACCTTCCACTACGGCTACAACACGTACATGCTGGCGCACGGCACCGGCGCCACGGTGACCAAGGACGGCGCGAAGAACTGGTACATCGTCTACCCCGACTACGCGTTCGGCCAGGACATGCAGAAGAACTTCACCGCCGCCGTGCAAGGCGCCGGCGGCACGGTCGTGACGAGCGACCCGGCGCCGTTCCCCAACGACAACTTCTCGACGTTCCTGCTCAAGGCCCCCGGCCTGGACCCGAAGCCCGAGGTGCTCGGCACCATGCAGGCCGGCGGTGACCTGGTCAACCTGGTCAAGCAGTACAACGAGTACAAGCTGCGCGACAAGGGCATCGGGCTCGCGGTCGGGCTGATGTTCATCACCGACATCCACTCCCTCGGCCCCGACGCGCTGGCCGGGACCAAGTTCACCGAGGCGTGGTACTGGAACGGCTCGCCGGAGAACCGCGCGTGGGCCGACAAGTTCCAGAGCGTCGCCGGCAAACGGCCGAGCTTCCCCAACGCCGCTAACTACTCCGCGGCCCTGCAGTACCTGGAGGCCGTGCAGCGCGCCGGCACCGACGGCGCCGACGCGGTGGTGAAGCAACTGGAGGGCCACACGTTCGAGGACGTCTTCGCGCGCAACGGCAGCATCCGCGCGCAGGACCACCTGCTGCTGCACGACGTGCACCTCGCGCAGGTCAAGCCGTCCGCCGAGGTCACCGAGCCGTGGGATTACGAGAAGATTCTCAGCACCATCCCCGCCGACCAGGCGTTCCAGCCGGCCGACCCGGCCTGCAAGCTCTGATCCCCCTCCCGGCGCGCCACCGCGAGGCGGCGCGCCGGGGCTACCCCTCGGAGGTCACCGTGCTCCAACAGGCGTTCAACGGCCTGGTCGGCGGCGCCTTCTACGCCATGCTCGCCCTCGGCCTCGCCGTCATCTTCGGCATGCTCGGCGTCGTCAACTTCGCCCACGGTGCCTTCTACATGCTGGGTGCGTTCGGGTCGTACGTGCTGCTCGACTCCTACGGCGTGAACTTCTGGGTCTCCCTGGCCGTCGTGCCCCTGGCGCTCGGCCTGGTCGGCGTGCTGCTGGAACGACTGTTCGTCCGCAGGCTCACGCCGCTGGACCCGCTGTACAACTTCCTGTTCACCTTCGGCCTGGCGCTGATCCTGCAGGACCTCGTCAAACGGAGGTACGGCGTGCAGTCCCAGCCGTACCCGAGGCCCGCGCTGCTGGACGGCACGGTGGACCTCGGGCTGTTCACCTACCCCGCCTACCAGGTGTTCGTGCTCGCGGTGTCGCTCGTGCTGTGCGCGGCCGTGTGGCTGGTGCTGACCCGCACCCGGGCCGGCATGATCGTGCGCGCCGCCACCGAGCGGCCGGAACTGACCCGCGCGCTCGGCGTGGACGTCGGCCGCTGGGTGACCCCGGTGTTCGGCTTCGGCATCGCGCTCGCCGGGTTCGCCGGGGTGCTCGCCGCACCCATGCGCGCGGTCAACCCCCTGATGGGGGCCGACCTGATCATCACGGTGTTCGCGGTGGTCGTCATCGGCGGCCTCGGGGCGATCTTCGGGTCGGTGACCGCGGGTTTCGCGATCGGGCTCGTCTCCGCGCTCGGCAACCTGTACGTCCCCGCGTTGTCGCAGACCATGGTCTTCATCCTCATGGCCGCCGTGCTGCTGTGGCGGCCGGCCGGCCTGTTCGGACGCGAGGAGGCGCTGTCGTGATCCTCTCCCGGCTGGCCGCACGGCCGCTCCTGCTCGCCGCCGGCCTGGTGGCCGTGCTCGCGCTCCCCTGGATGATCTACCCGCCGGTCGCGCTGGACATCATCTGCTGGGCCCTGTTCGCCGCCGCGCTGGACCTGTTGCTCGGCTTCACCGGCCTGCTGTCGTTCGGCCACGCCGCGTTCTGGGGCTCCTCGGCGTACGTCGCGGGGCTCCTCGCGCTGCGCGCGGGGCTGCCGTTCCCGCTGGCGGTGCTCGGCGGCGCGCTGTTCGCGGCGGTGCTCGCCGTACCGGTGGGGTACCTGTCGGTGCGGCTGCGCGGCATCTACTTCGCCATGGTGACGCTGGCGTTCGCTCAGATGATCTACTTCGTGGTCAACCAGTGGCGCGATCTGACCGGTGGCGAGAACGGCCTGCAAGGCGTGCCGCGCGAACTGGCCGGTCTGGACCTGTCGGACTCGTTCGTCTTCTACCACGCCGCGCTTCCGCTGGTGCTGCTCGGCTTACTCGCGGCGTGGCGGATCGTGCGGTCGCCGTTCGGCCGCGTGCTGATGTCGGTGCGCGACAACCCGGCGCGCGCGCAGGCGCTCGGTTATCCCGTGCAGCGCTACAAGCTGCTGGCCTTCGTGCTGTCGGCCCTGCTGTCCGGTCTCGCCGGCGGCGTGTTCGCGCTCGGCCACGGCTTCGCCTCACTGGAGAGCGTCTACTGGACCACCTCGGGGCAGGTCGTGATGATGGTCGTCCTCGGCGGCATCGGCACGCTGTGGGGCGGCGCGCTCGGCGCGGCCCTCGTGGTGCTGCTCAACGACTACCTGGTGACGTCCGGCTTCGAGGGCATCGGCATCGTCACCGGCACCATCTTCGTGATCATCGTCTTGGTGTTCCGCAGAGGGATCTGGGGAACGGCGCGCCACCTGGTCCAGGACCGGGCCAGGCGGCCGGGAGGACCGCCGTCCGCCGCGGGTGAACCCGACGGCGCTCCCGCGCCGACCGGCGTCGGCTCACCGGTGTGACGGCACGGCCGGCACCTCTCGACGATCGCGTTCCCGTACCTCTCTAGGAGCATCAGCCGTGGTTTCAACGAGCGTGACCGCCGAGGCGGAGGCCGGCCTCACCGGCCGCCGGGCCTTGGTGACCGGTGGCGCGGGAGGCATCGGGCTGGCCTGCGCGCGCCGGCTGGCCGGCGCGGGTGCGCGGGTCGTCGTCGTGGACGTCCGCGCGGACCTCGCACGGCAGGCGGCTGCGGAGATCGGCGGGGAGGCGATGGCCGCCGACCTGACCGACATGGCGGCGGTGGAGTCGCTCGACCTGACCGGCGTGGACATCCTCGTGAACAACGCCGGGTTCCAGCACGTCGCGCCGATCGAGGACTTCCCGCCGGAGACGTTCGCCGCCATCACGCGGATCATGGTGGAGGCGCCGTTCCGGCTGCTGCGCCGGGTGCTGCCCGGCATGTACGAGCGGGGCTACGGCCGGGTGGTGAACATCTCCTCGGTGCACGGCCTGCGCGCCTCGCCGTACAAGGTGGCCTACGTGACCGCCAAGCACGCGCTGGAAGGCATGTCCAAGGTGGTCGCGCTGGAAGGCGCGCCGCACGGCGTCACCTCCAACTGCGTCAACCCCGCCTACGTCCGCACGCCGCTGGTGGAGCGGCAGATCGACGACCAGGCCCGCGTGCACGGTCTCGCGCCTGAGCAGGTGGTGCGGGACGTCATGCTGGCGCCGGCCGCCATCCGCCGTCTCATCGAGCCCGGCGAGGTGGCCGAGGCGGTGGCGTACCTCTGCTCCCCCCAGGCGTCCATGATCACCGGGGCTTCGCTGACCATCGACGGCGGCTGGACGGCCCACTAGCGCGGGGGACCGGGGGCGATCTGTGACCAGGGGGACAATGAATCCCATGACCTGCACCGTCTTTCTCGACCTGCTCGCCAGGGAGGCGCCGCCGGTCGAGTTCGAGGCCCCGCTCGTCGAGGCACGCGCGGCCGGCGCGGCGCCGGAGGTGCTGGCCGAGCTCGACCGGGCCAAGGTGGCCGCGCTGCGCGTGCGCGCGCTGCTCGAACACCGCGCGAGGCGCGAGGCCGAGCTGTCAGCGCTGTTCGAGACGGCCGGCGACCTCGCGGGTCTGCGTGACGTCGGCGCGGTGCTCGAAGCCATCGTCCGCAGGGCCAGACGGCTGCTGCGCGCCGACATCTCCTACATGACGCTGCACGACCCGGACAAAGGCGACACCTACATGCGGGTCACCGACGGCTCGGTGTCGGCGGCGTTCCGCGGGCTGCGGCTGCCGATGGGGGCCGGGCTCGGCGGCCTGGTCGCGCAGACCGGCCACCCGTACGCCAGCCCCGACTACTTCGCCGACGAGCGGTTCCGGCACCGGGCCCACATCGACATCGCCGTCAAGGAGGAGGCACTCGTCGCCATCCTCGGGGTGCCGATGCGCCTCGGCGCGCAGATCATCGGGGTGCTGTTCGCCGCCAACCGCAGCGCGAGGCCCTTCGCGCAGGAAGAGGTCACGCTGCTCGGCTCGCTCGCCGCGCACGCCGCCGTGGCCCTGGACAACGCGCGCCTGCTGGAGGAGACCCGTACCGCGCTCGGCGAGCTGAGCGCCGCCAACCGGCTCATCCAGGCGCGCAGCGCGGCGGTGGAACGCGCGGCGCAGGCCCACGACCGCATGACGGGCCTTGTGGTGCGCGGCGGCGGGGTGGAGGACGTCGCGGCCGTCGTCACCGACATCCTCGGCGGCGCGCTCATCGTGCTCGACGCCGACGGCCGCCGGCTCGCCGCCGTCGGGACCGTCGGCGACCTGGACGAGGCGGAGGTCGCCGAGGCGGCCGCCGCCTCGCGCGGACTCGGCCGCACCGTGCGGCGCGGCGACCTGTGGGTGACGTCGGTCGCCTCCGGCACCGAGATCCTCGGCACGCTGGTGCTGCGCGCCGCCGGCGAGGTGTCCGGCACCGACCAGCGCATCCTGGAACGCGCCGCGCTGGTCACCGCGCTGCTGCTGCTGTTCCGCCGCACCGCCGCCGCGGCCGAGGGCCGGGTCCGCGGCGAACTGCTCGACGACCTGCTCACCGGTCGCGACCTGCGCTCCGACGCGCTGTACGGACGCGCACGGCTGCTCGGCGTGGACCTCGACGCACCCCACGTGCTCGTCGTGGCCCGGCACGGCGCCGCCGACCAGGCGTCGAGCGGCCGCACCGCCTTCTGGGCCTCCGCCGACGCCGCCTCCAGGCACGGACTGGTGGCCGCGCGCGCCGAGGAGACCATCCTGCTGCTCCCCGGCGAGGACCCCGGCGCCGCGGCCCGGCGCGTGTCACGCGAACTCGGCGCCGCGCTCGGCATCCCCGTCACCGCCGGCGCGGCCGGCCCGGTCCGCGGCCCCGCCGCCGTCGCCGCCGCCTACGGCGAGGCGTGCCGCTGCGCCGAGGCCCTGGTGTCACTCGGCCGCGCCGGCGACGGCGCGAGCGCCGACGAACTCGGCTTCGTCGGCCTCCTCCTCGGCGGCGACCGCGACGTCACCGGTTTCCTCGACTCCGTCATCGGCCCCGTCCTCGCCTACGACCGCCGCCGCGGCACCTCCCTGGTGCGCACCCTGGAGACGTACTTCGACTCAGGCGCCGCCCTGACCCGCACCGCCGAACGCCTCCACATCCACGTCAACACCGTCACCCAGCGCCTCGACCGCGTCACCCACCTGCTCGGCGACACCTGGCAGACCCCCTCCCGCACCCTGGAGATCCAGCTCGCGCTCCGCCTCAACCGCCTCCAGCCGCGACCGCGGCACCCCGGCTGACGAGAGATCGATAATGCCGCGCGCGGCGCGGCGTCCCCTGCCACAATGCCTCTGACTCACCGCAGCACCGATCGCGCCTCCGACCTGTCCGGGCCGCCGGCGCCGGGTGAGAAGGGGGACGGGGTGGAGAAGGACCGATTACCCCGAGACGACGGGGAGAGATCACGCGGACCCGGCGTCTCGCGACGCACGTTGACGGCCGGCGCCGTCGCGATCGCGGCCGGAGCAGGCGGCCTGGTGCTCTGGCGCTCGCGCACCGGCACACCGGCCACGCCGCCGACCGGCACAGGCCCTGCCGGGGGTACCGGCGGTACCGGCGCAGGTGAGATCATGTGGCCGGTCAGGGCCCGGATCAGCTATCTGGGAGACATCCTGGTGCCGGTCGGATCGGCGCTGTGCTTCGGCGAGGACTCCGGGGTGGTCCGGGCCGTGGACGGCCGGACCGGCGGCCCGCTGTGGCGGTTCCAGGAGGCCGGTTCGCGACCGGCGACGATCACGACGGACCTGGTCGCCGGCGACGGCCGCGTGATCGCGTGCCTGTCCCGTGGTGACTCCGCCGCCACGATCGTCGCACTCGACGCGGCCACCGGCCGGCCGCTGTGGCGGCATCAGGTGAGCGCGGCCGTACCGACGATCCACGGTCGCGGCGGACTGCTGCTGTACACCGGGGAGTCATCTCTCAGCGCGTTGAACGCCGCCGACGGGTCTGCCGCGTGGACGCTGCCGCGGCCCGGCACGACCTTCGTCGAGTTCGCGGGGCCGCTGGCCGCGGTCTCGCACGACCACGGGCAGGCGATGACCGTGCTGCGGCTCTCCGACGGGCAGCCGGTGTGGGACCGCGACTTTCCCGGCGCTTCGGGGGTGTTCACTCGTTCTCTGGACCAGGCCGTCCTCGTGGCCGCGTCCTGGCCGGAGGCCACCGAGATCAGCGCGCACCGGGTGCGCGACGGCCGGCGTCTGTGGAGCAGGCGGTGGCGCGGCTACGTGACCCCGGCCGCCGTCGACCGGTCGGTGCTGGTCACCACCGACCTGGACCGGCTGCGCGGCCTTGATCCGGTCACCGGCGCGACCCGCTGGACCCTGCCACGGCACACCGGCGGCGGCCCGCAGACCTGGATCGCCGGCGATCTCGTGGTCACCTCACTGATCGCGCGCCGCGCCGACGGCCGGTTCGACCTGCTCGGCCTGGACCGGCGGACCGGCCGGGTCAGATGGACGCTGCCGCTGCCACGCCGGTTCGACGCCGGCGTCGTCGGCGGCGGGGTGCTCTACGCGACGACCGACGACGACCGTAACCACGTGACCGCCGTGGACACGGTGAGCGGTACGGAGCTGTGGACCACGACGGTGCAGCCGGGAAGCAGGCTGACCCTGGCGCACGGGCTCCTCTACGCCTACTCGGGCTACACCGACCCCGGCGGTGACCGGATCCAAGCCCTCGACATCGCCACCGGAAGGGTGATCGAGCGATGAGGCGCAGGTCTTCTGGCGACGGCCCTGACAGACCGGCCACGCACGGAGCCGGACCGGCCGGTGGGGCCGGCCGGGCCGGGGAGACCGCAGGTGGCGACAGCCATGCCGGTGGTGCTGTCGCCGGGGCCAACGGTGCCGACGGGACCCGGCGGGATCGTCGGGGAGAGGGATGGTTCTCGCCGGGCACGCTGCTCGCCGTGGCCGCGCTGCTGGTCAGCCTCGTGTCGCTGTACTTCGCCTGGTCGGCGGATGTCAGCGCGCGGCGCGCGGCGGACGCGGCGCAGGCCGAGACCGACCGGCATCCCCTGCTGGAGATCGCGTCGGTCGACGTCGCGGTGGTCGGCGGGCTGAGCGGGACCGAGAAGGCCGGCGAGCGGACCAGCCGCGTCACCGGCGCGCGGGGTGCCGTCGTCGACATATCGCTGCGCAACAGGGGAAGCGGGGAGGCGTACGTCACCTCGGCGACGGTCCTCGTGCAGCGCGTGAACCGGTTGCAGGGCTGCTCCCAGTTGGGAGGGCCGTTGACGGTGGAGGCGGACTACGACGTCGCCGTGCCGGAGGACATGCAGATACCGGGGACGCTGACCAGGGAGACACGTTTCCTGGTCGAGTCGGGCCGGCACGGCCGGTTCACGCTGACCGTCGGCCCGGAAGGTACGACCGATGTCGACTCGCCCTGGCTCGCCGTGGTCGGCGTCACCCTGCACGAGGCGGAAGGCCGGGACCTGGCGCTCCCCACGATCGCGCTCGTCGTCCCCGGCGGAGGACGCGGGATGACGCTGGACGGCCTGCGGTGGCGTCTGCCGCGGACATCGGACATCCGGTGCATGAGAGGCAACGCGTCCGTCGTCGCCGAGGTCACCGCGCTTCCCGGAGTGGTCGTGCCGAACGAACTCGCGGCGCTCGACCGAGCGCTGGCCCGGTATCGCTGAACCTCCGGAACGCTGGAGCTCCCACGTCGGCCGGGTCGTCCCCGTGGGATCTCGTGCCGCCGCACCTCCTCAAGACCGTGCTGGCTGCAAGAATGCGACCGAGTTGCGTAATATTTCCAACAGGTTACGTGGTCATGCCGATGGCTGCAGTCTCCCGCGGCGCAAGGCCTTGCCGTCGGCCGGATCGGATGGAGAACCGTCGCCGTACCTGGCTGGGACGTGAGGTGCCGCCGGTCGGGGAGTGGTCAGGCGGCAAGGGCTTCTCGTCGACGACGGTGTCTCGACTGTCCGACACTGTCAGTGGTTTGCGTGTTTCTTGCCTTATGATGTCAGTGTGACGCGTCGACTTGCGGAAGTGGCGAAGAAGGTCGGGGTCAGTGAGGCCACGGTCAGCCGGGTGCTCAACGGCAAGCCCGGGGTGTCCGAGGCCACGCGGGCCGCCGTGCTGACCGCGCTCGACGTGCTCGGGTACGAGCGGCCCACGCAGTTGCGGGGGGAGCGCGCGCGGCTGGTCGGGCTGGTGCTGCCGGACCTCGGGAACCCGATCTTCCCGGCGCTCGCCGAGGTGCTCGGCGGCGCTCTCGCGCAACGCGGTTTCACGCCGGTGCTGTGCACGCGCACCGCGGGGAGCCTGTCGGAGGCCGACTACGTCGGCATGCTGCTCGACCAGCACGTCTCCGGCATGGTGTTCTCCGGTGGCAACTACGCCGAGGCCGACGCGCCGCACGACCACTACCATCGCCTGCGTGAGCTGCGCCTCCCCGTGGTGCTGGTCAACGCCGCCACCGAGGACCTCGGCTTCCCCTGCGTCGCCACCGACGACGCGGTGGCCGTGGAGCAGGCGTACACCCACCTGACGTCCCTCGGTCACGAGCGCATCGGGCTGGTGATCGGTCCGGAGGACCACATGCCGTCGCGGCGCAAGCTCGCCGCGTTCACCGCCGCCGCGCACCGGGCCGGCCTGCCGGCGGGGCCCGGCCTGGTGGAGCACAGCCTGTTCTCGCTGGAAGGCGGCCAGGCGGTCACCACCCGCCTGGTCCGCGACGGTGTGACCGGCGTGATCTGCGCCAGCGATCCCCTGGCGCTCGGCGCCATCCGCGCCGTGCGCAGGCTCGGCAGGTCGGTGCCGGGGGACGTGTCGGTGGTCGGCTTCGACGACTCGTCCTTCATGAACTCCACCAACCCCCCGCTGACCACGGTGCGCCAGCCCATCGAGGCGATCGGCCGCGCCGCCGTGACGCTGCTGGTCAGCCAGATCGACGGCGGCTCGGTGAACCCCGAGGAGCTGCTGTTCGAGCCCGAACTGGTGGTCCGGGGCTCCACGGCGCCGGCCCCCGTCCCGTCGCGCGCACTGAGCGCCGCGGCGGGCTGACACGAGGGCCGCCGGGGTCAGTGGCCGTAGCGGCGCATCAGGTGGGTGAGCTGGTCGCGGATCTGCGCGGCCACCACGGGGTCGAGCTGGTCGGTGAGACCGAGGCCCCTGCTGAGAGCGTCGCGCGCGGCGTCGTCGTCGCCGAGTTCCTTGTGCGCGTCGCTCAGGGTGATCAGGGTGCGTGCCTGTTGCAGCGGCATGTGCATCTTGGCGAACAGAGCCAGGGCCTGTTCGTAGTACATGACGGCCTGTGAGGCGTCCTCCCTGTTCATGCACAGCTCGCCGAGGGCCAGCAGCACGCGGGCCTCGACGAGCTGCTCGTTGGAGGTGCCGGCGAGCATCAGCGACCTGCGCAGCGCGCTCTCGGCCTCGGCCGGCTCCCCTCGCCGGAGCCGGGCGACGCCGAGACCGTGCAGCACGTACGCCTCGCCGGTGGGGTCACCGATGTTGCGCACCACCAGCAGTGCCTCGTTGAGCACCTCCACCGCGAGCGCCGACTGGCCCGACTGGAGGTAGGTCTGGCCGATGCGGTGCAGCACCTGGGCCTCCACCCGGCGGCTGCCGCTGCTGCGGCTCAGGTCCAGGGCCTCGGCGAGCAGCCGTTGCGCACCCGGCAGGTCGTCGAACTCCAGGCGGAGCTGGGCCAGGTTGTGCAGGACGTAGGCCGAGGCCACCTGGTCGCCGTTGGCGCGGAAGATGTCCAGGGCCTGTCTGTAGTGTGCCTCGGCGTCGTCGAACCGGCCGCTCACCCGGTCGAGGAAACCGATGTTCCTGATCACCAGGGCGACCCCCTGGGTGTCGCCGATGTCGCGGAACAGCCTCACCGCCGCCTCGAAGTCGCCGCGCGCGTCGCCGAAGCGCTGCTGGGTGATGTAGAGCGAACCGCGCGAGTACAGCATGGCGGCCTGGCCGCGCTTGTCGTCCGCCTGCCGCGCCGTGGCGAGCGCGATCTCGTGGGTCTCGCGCCAGTCGTCCAGGTAGACCCGCGACTCGAACAGCGTCACCGAGCTGATCGCGAGGTCCCAGCACAGCTCCACGAACCCCGCCTGCGCCGCCTGGCGGATGCCGGACACCAGCGTCGAGCGTTCACGTTCGTACCACTGCAACGGGGAGGCGACCAGACGGTCCACCAGGCGCTGAGGCAGCGGCCAGCGCGGCGCGGAGCTGTGGATCTGCACGTAGTCGCCGCCGTACTCACGCCGGTGCGCGGCCTCGGCGAGGAACAGCAGCCCGCCGAGCACCCGCGCGAGGGCCGCGTTGCGTTCCTCGGGGGTCTCCTCGGCGGCCAGGCGTTCCCGCGCGAACACCCGGATCAGGTCGTGGAACCGGTACTGGCTGTGCACGCCGTGGCCGACGCCTGTGGTCTCGATGAGCTGCGCGTCGGCCAGGTCGTCCAGCAGGTCCTGCGCATCGGTGAGCGGCCGGTCGAGCAGCGCGGCGGTCACCCACGCGGAGAACACCTGGGTGTCGAGGATGGTCAGCAGGCGGAACAGTCGCCGCGCGTCGGCGCCGGCGCTCTCGTAGGTGAGGGAGATGCTGGCGCGGATCCCCATGTCGCCGTGCTTGAGCTCGTCCAGCCTGCGGGTCTCGTCCTCGAGGCGGTGCACGAGCTGCTCGATGCTCCAGTGCTGGCGGGCCGACAGCCGGGCCCCCGCGATGCGCAGCGCCAGCGGCAGGTGGCCGCACAACTCGGCCAGGGCCTCGGCCGCCTCCATCTCCGACCGCACCCGTTCGGCGCCGGCGATGCGGGTCAGCAGGTCCACCGACTGGTCGGCGTCGAAGGTGTCGACGTCCACGTGGGTGGCGCCGGCGAGCCCGGCGAGGCGGCTGCGGCTGGTGATGATCACACCGGACGCCGGGTTGCCCGGCAGCAGCGGCAGGATCTGGCTCTCGCTGCCGGCGTCGTCGAGCACGATCAGCACGCGGCGGTCGGCCAGCAGCGCGCGGTACATCTCGGCGCGCTCCTCCAGCCCGTCCGGGATGCCGGTGCCGGGTACGCCGAGGACCCGCAGGAAACGTTCGAGCACCTGCATGGGGCCGGTCGGCCGGGACGCGGCGCCGTGCAGGTTGGCGAACAGCTGGCCGTCGGGGAACCGCTCGCCGACGCGGTGCGACACGTGCACCGCGATCGTGGACTTGCCGACGCCGGGCTTGCCGACGATGACGACGATCGGCACCGCGAACCGTGAGCGCTCCTCTCCTGCCAGCATCAGGCGCTGCCGGATGTCGTCGATCTGCTTGGTGCGGCCGGTGAAGTCGGCGATGTCGGTGGGGAGCATGCCGGGGACGTTCGGCACCGTGAGCGGCGCGGACGGCTCCACCTTGGGTGGCGCGACGGGGAGGTCCAGGCTCTCGTCGGAGGTCAGTATCGCGTGTTCGAGCTGCTGGAGCCGCTCGTTCGGCTCGATGCCGAGTTCGTCGATCATCGTGCGCCTGGCGTCGCGGTACACCTGCAGTGCCTCGGCCTGGCGTCCCGAGCGGTACAGCGCCGTCATGAGCTGCCCCCGCAGCCGCTCGCGCAGGGGGTGCTCGTCCACCAGCTCGTTCAGCTCACCGACCAGTTCGTGGTGCCGGCCGAGGTCCAGTTCCAGCTGGACGCACTCCTCGTGCGCGGCGATGCGCTCCTCGGTGAGCCGGCTGGCCGCCGACTGCACGAGGCGGCTGTCGATGCCGTCGAGCGCCGGGCCGCGCCACAGCGCCAAGGCGTCCCTGTAGTGCTTGATGGCCTCGTTGGCGTTGCGTGTCTCTTTGGCGCGGCGGGCCCGTCGTACCAGGATGTGGAACTGCTGCATGTCGATCTGGTCGGGGGCCACCTGGATCGCGTAACCGAGCGACTGGGTGGCGATGAGGTCGGGGCTGCCGTTGGCGGCGAACAGGCGGCGCAGCGACGAGATGCAGATCTGCACCTGCGCGCGGGCCGTCGTCGGATGGTCGTCGCCGTAGATCGCCTCCATGAGCCGGCCGATGGTGACCACCCGGCCGGCGTCCAGCAGCAGCACCGCCAGGACGATCTGCTGCCGGATCCCACCCAGATCCAGTCTGCGGCTGCCCGCGGTCGCTTCAAGCGGCCCCAGAATCCCGAATTCCACCTGCGTCTCCTCGCCGAAAGCCCGGGCCCATCCGGAAGTTCGCTCACCCTCCGTGCGAGCATGTGACAGGTGCGTGGTTCCAGGAGATCCGCCTCCTTGGACATCGCCGTCGATCGGGCGGGCCGCCGTGCACGAGAATATTTTTGCGCATGGGTTACCCACGTGGGGCGATGTCCACTTATGTCGGGATCGTACTACTATACGTGTTTCCGGGCTACAGCATCCCCTGATGACTTTCCGACGTTCTCGCGCTGTTTGCCAGGCCCTCGCCATGACATCCCGCATTACAGGATGTATATAGCTCGATGTCCTACAACGGGTAGTTGATTCAGACTATTTCTGACGTGCGATGAGGCCGGAGACGGTGTGTCCCGGCCTCGTGGTGACGGTGAGGCAACGCCGCGTGCGCGGGGGAGGCCTCTACCCCCACGGAGTGTTGCCGCCACGGGCCGCGGCGGCCGGCGCGGAACCCGTCCCCCGGGAGGCGCGGATGGCGGAGCCGGCGAGGGGGAGGACACGGCTGCCGGGGAGAGCGCTCATGCTGCTGACCTCTTATCGAGTCGCGGACCGTGGATTTCTCAGCCGCTTCGCTGGAATGCCGTCACGCTATTGCGG